>JAUNTC010000010.1 GCA_030538915.1 Lachnospiraceae bacterium
ATTGCCACCGCCGGAGTTGCCGCCGGAGTTATTGCCATTGTTATTACTGTCTGGTTTTTTGGTTGGATTTTCGGTTGTCTGACCATCTCCGTCATTATTGTCATCTGGAGTTTCTTTTTCGGTATCCTTAGAATAATTGGAATGTCCAGGACAGGTTTCTGTAGGTATTGTATCCTCTGTGAAATATCCGGTCTCTGTCGGACAACCGGAACGAGGAAGCTTACCTGTAATACTACATACCGTTACCTGTTCAAGACCTGCGTTGAGGTCGAAGTCCTTATATTCCAAATTCTCATGAATACGACTCATAATTCCGTTCCAAAGTCGGAAACGGAAGCTTGTATCGTAGCTGCAGGCTTTATTATCGTCATATCCACCCCATACAGCACATGTGTAATATGGAGTGAATCCGCAGAACCATAAGTCTTTGTTAGAAGTAGTTGTACCTGTCTTACCAGCAGTTGGCATATTGTTGAGCTGGCAGGAACGTCCGGTACCGCTCTGAACAACAGACTGTAATGCACTGGTCAGAAGAGAAGCAGTACTTTCTTTTACTGCTCTGTGAGAAGAACCAGGGTTTTCTAACAGAACATTACCATCGTGATCAACAATCTTTGTGTACAGTGTTGGTGTATTATATTCTCCACCATTTGCAATCGAAGCGTAAGCTGCACAAAGCTGGTAGTTATATACACCTTCTGTAATACCACCGAGAGCAAGTGTCTGGTTGATATCGCTGAAGATCTTTCCGTTGATCTCCTTATTCTTAACAAGTGTTGTAATTCCAAACTTATCTTTACAATATTCGTAACCAAGTTCCTGTGTGATTTCATCACTTACTTTTACTGCGCAGACATTGATAGAATTTGCAATGGCTGTACGGTAAGTTACAGTTCCCTTATAAGAGCCACTTGCATTACGTACACTCTTTCCATTCTTATATGTATATGGCTCATCTACTACTGTGGAAGTAAGTGTCTTACCACACGCATCAATAGCAGGCGCGTAGGCTGCTAAAACTTTAAATGTAGATCCAGGCTGACGCTTCGCACCTTTGTAAGCACGGTTCAGACTGAGACTTGTTCCTTTGGTTCCACGACCGCCGACCATTGCTTTAATCTCGCCGGTACTCTGATCCATCAATGTGACAGAAGCCTGTGGCTGTGGAGTGATATTGATCACTTCATTGTACTTGTCACCTTTTTTGGCAATTGTCTTCTTCCATTCTTTGACCATGCGTTTTGCTTCGTCTTTGCTGGAATATAAAAGCCCCTGTGTTTTTCCATATCGCTGTTGTGCAAATTTCTTAATATGTCCGGAACTGTAGTTTTTCACAGAACCGTCGGCACGTGTTACGGTAAGAGCATAGTCAAGGCCGTATTCAATCAAACCAGGGTAGTTTGAATCTTTATTCATCTCTTCATCGCAGATCGTCTGCATCTTCTTGTTCTGGGTAGAATAGATACTTAAACCGCCGCTGTAAAGGGCATTGTATGCCTGTGCATCTGTGTAACCAAGCTGCTCTTTCAAGTCATGGATGACCTGGTCGGAGAGTGCATCTACAAAATAGCTTGTTGCATTGTTGTCTGTGCTTTTCTTATTCACTTTCTGAATGCGGGCATATACTTTATCTTTCATCGCCTTGTTATAAGCTTTTTCAGTAATATAACCTTGCTTCAGCATGTCGCCAAGGACTTTCTCACGTCTCTTTGCATTGTAATCCGGGTGCGTTACCGGGTTATATCTGGCAGGATTCTGAGTGATACCTGCAATAACAGCACATTCAGACAATGTAAGCTTGGATACATCTTTTCCAAAATAACGCATAGCTGCGGACTGTACACCGAGACAGTTCTGTCCAAGGTTGATTGTATTCATATAACTTTCAAGAATTTCTTCCTTGCTCATCTGTTTTTCAATCTGCAGGGCAAGATACTGTTCCTGAAATTTTCGCTCTAACTTATCGGAAAATGTCTTCTCATCAACGAAGTTTGGGAAAACGTTATTCTTGATGAGCTGTTGTGTAAGAGTACTTGCACCCTGTTCAGATCCGGTGAGTGTGGAAACTGCAGCACGGGCAATACCCTGAAGGTCAATACCGTTATGTTTGTAAAAACGTTCATCCTCGATCGCAACAAATGCATGAGCGAGATTCTCCGGAATATCCTGGATCGTCTTATAAACTCGGTTTGATCCGGATGCGACAAAACGATGAGTCTCTGTTTTGCCATCATCAGCATAGACAAAAGTTGTAAATCCTTGTGGCTTTACATCGGAAGGGGATACTTCCGGCGCATTGTCTATGATTCTTTTTACAAATAATCCGCCTCCGACAACGCCTATAACTGCAACGAGTATAAGGCAGAGTAAGAAAGCTTTTAATAAGCGGACACCAACACGCTTCCCCTGCATGGTGGATTTTGAAGTTATTTTTTTCTGCTGTTTGGCAGCTTTTCGTTTACCATAATTCATGAGTCTGGCCTCCTTCATACCACGTCATTATAGCAAAGAAACCCCTTGAAATAAAGAAAAAATTGAAAACTTCATATTTTGGTAGGAAAATCTTAAGAAATTCGTTATTATATATAGAAGGTAAGCAGTTTGAAGAAAAGAAAGAGGGAAAATATATGTCATCAGAATATAAAATTGTATATAAAGGCGGAGAGGATGAGATCGTTGAAAAGAAATCGCGTTTCATCGCAACTGTTGCGCCGGTCAAGACAGAAGAGGAGGCACTTGCATTTATTGAGTCAATAAGAAAGAAATATTGGAACGCAAGACACAACTGTTTTGCATATATTGTAGGTGAAGGGCAGGAGCTTATGCGCTGCAGCGATGATGGAGAACCGAATGGAACAGCCGGAAAACCGATGCTCGATGTTCTTGTCGGAAATGGTCTTCACCAGATTGTCGTTGTTGTCACAAGATATTTTGGAGGAACCCTTCTTGGAACAGGGGGATTGGTGAGAGCATATTCCTCGTCTGTACAGGCAGGACTGGCATCTTCTACAATCATTAACCGGATCCATGGAGTAAAGCTTAAAATCAATACGGACTATACAGGACTTGGAAAAATCCAATATATTTTAGGGGAGAGAGGAATCCCGATTTTAGATACACAGTATACAGACCAGGTTGTATTAGAAGTACTTTTACCGGATGATCAGGTGGATGCGGTACAGGCTGAAGTAACAGAAGGTACGGCAGGCAGAGCAAAGATGGAGATTGTGGATACGTGTTACTTTGCTGAAATAGATGGAAAAGTGGAAGTTATTGAATAGATGCAATAGAGGAAAGGCCGGCGAAATAGATGGTATTTCGTCGGCCTTTCCTCTATTCAATTTTTAAATTTTATACATATTCAGGAGTTTTTATGAAAACTCAGGTTCAATTAATCCGAAAGAACCATTTTTACGTTTGTAAACTACATTTACTTCTTCTGTATCTGCATTGTAGAATACGAAGAAATCATGTCCGAGAAGTTCCATCTGGATGCAAGCATCTTCCGGATACATTGGTTTGATACCGAACTTCTTAGTACGAACGATCTTAACTTCATCTTCATCCATATTCTCTATTGAATCAAAGAATTCCTGTTTGAAATTACCGCCTTCCTGTTCCTTTGCTACAAGTTTATTCTTGTACTTACGAAGCTGGCGTTCAATAATCTCTTCAACCAGATCGATAGATACATACATATCACTGCTGACTTGTTCGGAACGGATGATCGTACCTTTTACAGGAATTGTTACTTCAATTTTCTGATGTTCTTTCTGAACACTTAAGGTTACATGAATTTCCGTCTCTGGAGTGAAGTACCTTTCTAATTTTCCTAACTTGCTTTCTACGGCCTGCTTTAAGCCTGGTGTTACATCAATGTTCTTTCCGATAATGATAAATTTCATGATGCTCAACTCCTTTTTGACAATTTTCAGTTATATATAATCTGACAATTCAAATTCTGAAAAGAGATATATCTGATAGATTTAGTATAACACGTTTGTTGATTAATGTATAGCATGAATTACTTCAATTCGAGAAATTTTTCCTTTATGCATTTTTGCAACACGCAAACCACAGTTTGAGTAGTATGCACAGGCACCAACTCCGATATCTAAATCCGATTCTGCAAGGCTATTTTCAAGAATATCCTTTAAAGTTGCATCGTCCGCCTCATAAGGAAGAGTGATTCCCAGTAATTTGTTTGCAAGTTTTACTTTTGTTGTGGCGCGAAGGATTGTTTCACTTGGAATATCAAATTCGCAAAAAAGATATTTTCTTGTTGCAAATAATATGGCAATCGCACATACACCGATCAGACTGGCATAGCTGGAAGAGTGATCGATAATGATCTGCCTTGCAATGGCAAAGATCAATACCTCAAATACAGTTGCCGGTGTGTGATAGTAGACCATTCGGATAAGTTCTACACCAATGATCAGGTTAAAACATACCTCCAACAGATCATCATAATTTGGCCATGTATTTAAATCCGGCACATGGATCAATGCTGTCGCAATGCGCAGACATAATAAAATAATGCCGGCAGCTAACATAAGGGCAATAAAAAGTTCCAGAAGTTCAGTCAGTTTCTTTAAAAATTTTGCGATGATCGTCTGCATAGAAATCTCCTTTTAGTACTTTGTCAATTTTGTGAAAATATAGGGATACAAATAAATGATCCATAAGAGAAGTATAAAATATCCTCCGGATTTTGCCAAGATAGAAGTACCAAAAATAAAGTAGACAGACTTCTTGATGCAAAGTGTCAGTAAAATTCCAATGATAAATTTTAGGAATTGTCTGCCAAAACTTGATTTTACAGGTTCGAAATTCAAGTGTTTATGTTCCAGGTAAAACCCGAGTGCAAAACCAAGGCCTGCGCCGGATGCTTTGAAACAGTCCATGGCATATTTAAATGCAATGATTTCATTTTGATAAAGAAACCATGTATACCCTGCCAGAGCAAGAGCAATGATCGTGAGAATGACAGCAATGCGTGTTGTGTATGCCGTATCTTCAAGTCTGGAGCGAAAATGCCAAAGACTGTATGCAATCAGAAGAGACAGGCACATCGATACGAGGACGTCCTTTGGTGTATGACATCCCAAATACATTCTGGAAAATCCGACACATAAAAAGGCAAGGATACATAAGACTTTTTGCCATGTTTTTCTGCTGCGAAGGGCAAGCGGAAAAAAGAGACATGTAGCGCCCTGGGTGTGTCCACTTGGAAAGGAATATCCGGTGGCAGCTGGAATTGCACTTGGGACAGCCTTAAATTTAGGATCTAAGATCCACGGCCTTGGAATTCGGAAGGTGATCTTTAGCGCCTGAATACAGAATCCGGCTGTGAAGTAAGTAAACCCCAAATAATAAGCAAAGCGCTTATCCAAGCACCAGTAAAGTGCGCAGATAACCGCTATGATTAATAATTCCTGACCAAAATATGTGACAAATTGCATTGCTTCGTTTAGAAACGGTGTACGAATATCATTTAACAGCCACAAAAAGATCATGAACGATTTCCCCTTTTTCTCATTTTCGGATCCAGAATCTTTTTACGGATTCGTAAGTTTTTCGGAGTTACTTCAAGTAATTCATCTGTGTCGATGAAATCCAGTGCCTGCTCTAAGCTTAATACTTTCGGAGGTGTCAGACGAAGTGCTTCATCCGCGCTGGAAGAACGTGTATTAGTAAGATGTTTTGTTTTGCATACGTTTACTTCGATATCATCTGTCTTGGCATTCTCACCGATTACCATACCAGAATATACTTTTTCACCTGCACCGATGAAGAGCACACCACGTTCCTGTGCACTGTAAAGACCGTAAGTTACAGACTCACCAGTCTCGAATGCGATAAGGGAACCTTGTTTACGATAAGAAATATCTCCTTTATATGGAGCATATCCGTCAAAAGCAGTATTAATAATACCATTTCCCTTTGTATCTGTAAGGAATTCTCCACGGTATCCGATCAGACCACGGGCCGGGATGCGGAATTCGAGACGTGTATATCCGCCGCCTGTAGCGCCCATATTCTGTAATTCACCTTTTCGCTGGCTTAATTTATCGATAACGGTTCCTGTGAATTCATCCGGAACATCAATATAAGCTACCTCCATTGGCTCTAATAATTTGCCGTTTTCATCTTTTTTGTAAAGAACCTCTGCTTTACTTACAGCAAATTCGTATCCTTCACGACGCATATTTTCAATCAATACAGATAAATGTAATTCTCCACGTCCGGACACTTTAAAGCTGTCCATGTTTTCTGTGTCTTCTACACGAAGGCTGACATCTGTATTAAGCTCGCGGAACAGACGGTCACGTAAGTGACGGGAAGTTACATATTTACCTTCCTGTCCGGCAAATGGACTGTCATTTACAATAAAGTTCATAGAAATCGTAGGCTCTGAGATCTTCTGGAACGGAATGGCCTCAGGTGCTTCCGGAGAGCAGAGCGTATCTCCGATGGAAATATCGGAAATACCGGAAATAGCTACGATGGATCCGATCGTTGCTTCTTTTACTTCTACTTTGTTAAGACCATCAAATTCGTAGAGCTTGCTGATCTTTACTTTTTCCTGTTTGTCCGGGTCGTGGTGGTTTACTAAAACCATATCCTGGTTGACTTTGATCGTTCCGTTGTCAACTTTTCCGACACCGATTCTTCCGACATATTCGTTGTAGTCGATCGTACTGATCAGTACCTGTGTCGGTGCTTCCGGATCGCCTTCCGGAGCAGGGATATATTCCAAAATAGTTTCAAACAGAGGTTTCATATCTTTCTCTTCGTCTGAAAGGTCTAAAACTGCCACACCTGCTTTCGCAGAAGCGTAGATGAATGGACAGTCTAACTGTTCATCAGAAGCATCCAGATCCATGAAAAGTTCTAAAACTTCATCGATTACTTCATCCGGTCTTGCTTCCGGACGGTCAATCTTATTGATACATACAATAACCGGCAACTCCAGTTCCAGAGCTTTTCTAAGAACGAACTTTGTCTGTGGCATTGCACCTTCAAATGCATCTACAACGAGTACAACACCATTTACCATTTTTAATACACGCTCTACTTCACCACCGAAATCGGCATGTCCTGGTGTATCAATAATGTTGATTTTTGTATCTTTATAATAAACAGCTGTATTTTTAGACAAGATAGTGATTCCACGTTCACGTTCAATATCGTTGGAGTCCATGACACGTTCTGCGACATCCTGATTTTCGCGGAAAACACCGCTTTGTTTCAATAATTCGTCAACCAATGTTGTTTTACCGTGATCGACATGGGCAATGATTGCTATATTACGTACATCTTCGCGTTTTGTTTTCATACGAACCTTCCTTTTCTCTTCTTATTAGATTGTCATTTCATTTTTTGTATACAACTTTAATAGTTTATCACATTTTATAAATTTTACAAGTGTTTAATTTGGAAAGGGGGACGCTCTTTCATTGACATCATATTTGAATGGTGATAATATTTTCTAAGAATAACACGAATTGAGGAGGATAAGTATGTCAATTTTTACAGGTGCGGGCGTAGCGATCGTTACACCGTTTAACAGCGACGAAACCATTAATTATAATAAACTTGATGAGCTGCTTGACTATCATTGCACTCACGGTACAGATGCAATCGTAATCTGCGGAACAACCGGAGAATCTGCGACAATGACGGAGGAAGAGCATCTGGAGTGTATAAAGTTTACAATCGACCGTGTGAAAGGAAGAATTCCGGTAGTTGCAGGAACAGGATCTAACTGCACAAGAACAGCAATCGACATGTCAAAGGAGGCTGCTTCCTATGGTGCAGATGGATTATTACTTGTAACACCATATTACAATAAGGCGACACAGGAAGGTCTGGTTGCGCATTATACAGCAGTGGCAAAAGAAGCTAAGGCTCCGATTATTATGTACAGTGTAGCAAGCAGAACCGGATGTAACATTGAGCCGGCAACAGTAGCAAAGCTTGTGAAGAATGTAGATAACATCGTTGGTGTGAAAGAGGCATCCGGTAATATTTCGCAGGTAGCTAAGATCATGGCAATGACAGATGGCAATGTTGATCTTTATTCCGGTAACGACGATCAGATCGTACCGATGCTTTCCCTTGGTGCAAAGGGAGTGATCTCTGTATTATCTAACGTAGCACCACAGGAGACACATGATATTTGTGAGTTGTTCTTTAAGGGAGATGTAAATGGAAGTAGAGCTCTTCAGTTAAAAGCACTTCCGCTTGTGGAACAGCTCTTTAGTGAAGTGAATCCGATCCCGGTCAAGAAAGCAATGCAGCTTCTTGGAGTGGACTGCGGACCGCTTCGTATGCCTTTGAGTGAGCTTACAAAAGAACACGAGCAGACATTGGCAAAAGCAATGAAAGAATTTGGACTTCAATTAGCATAGCAAGGAGGAAACAGATGGTACGAGCAATTATGCATGGATGCAATGGACATATGGGACAGGTGATCACAGGGCTTGTCAAAGCGGATGAAGGAATTGAGATTGTTGCAGGTATCGATAGATATCTTGGAATCACAAATGAATATCCGGTTTTCGAAAACCTGGAAAAATGCGATGTAGAGGCAGATGTGATCATTGACTTTTCTAATGCGGCAGCGGTCGATGAATTGTTATCTTACTGCGAAGAAAAGAAGATGCCGGTTGTATTATGCACAACAGGACTTTCAAAAGAACAGCTGGATAAGATTCCAAAGGCAGCCGAGAAGACAGCAGTATTAAAGTCTGCGAACATGTCACTTGGGATCAATCTTTTGATGAAATTATTGAAAGAGGCAACAAAGGTCCTTGCGCCGGCGGGATATGATATGGAAATCGTAGAGAAGCATCATAACCAGAAGCTGGACGCTCCAAGCGGAACAGCAATTGCTTTGGCTGATTCCATGAATGAAGCCATGGATGAAGCTTATCATTATGTTTACGACAGAAGTCAGGAACGCAAAAAGCGTGACACAAAAGAAATTGGGATTTCAGCAGTCCGTGGTGGCACAATTGTAGGGGAACATGAAGTGCTCTTTGCCGGAACTGATGAAGTAATAGAATTTAAACATACAGCATATTCCAAAACTATTTTTGGGAAAGGTGCCGTGGAAGCTGCCAAGTTTCTGGCAGGAAAACCGGCAGGACTGTATGACATGTCAGACGTCATTACATTTTAATGATTGGGAGGAGTTATGAAAGAATTAAAAGAACGTTATCTGGAGAGACTTTCTGAACTGTATCCGACGATCGCTGATGCATCAACAGAGATTATTAATCTTCAGGCAATTTTGAATCTCCCGAAGGGAACGGAACATTTCCTGACGGATATTCACGGGGAATATGAGGCGTTTTCACATGTGCTGAAGAACGGCTCTGGTTCCGTGCGCCGTAAAATTGATGATGTATTTGGAAATACTTTGAGTAGCAGAGACAAGCAGTCTCTGGCTACTCTTATTTATTATCCAAAAGAAAAGATGAGTCGGATTAGACAGACGGAAGAATGTATGGAAGACTGGTACAAGATCACTTTGTATCGTCTGATCGAGGTGTGTAAGTGCGCAGCAAGCAAGTACACAAGATCAAAAGTAAGAAAAGCATTGCCAAAGGAGTTCGCCTATGTGATCGAGGAGCTGATCACTGTGCGCTCGGAAGTGTCAGACAAGGAATCTTATTACAGCTCCATCATCAGCACGATCATAGGAATCGGAAGAGCGGAGCCATTTATTGTGGCACTTAGTGAGTTGATACAGAGACTGACAGTAGATCATCTGCATATCGTAGGAGACATCTACGACAGAGGTCCGGGACCTCATATCATAATGGATAAGTTGAAACATCACCATTCTGTGGATATCCAGTGGGGAAATCATGATGTGCTGTGGATGGGGGCAGCAGCCGGACAGCGTGGTTGTATCGCCAATGTGATTCGTATTTGTGCAAGATATGGAAATCTTGATATTTTAGAAGACGGGTATGGAATTAACCTGCTTCCACTTGCTACATTTTCTCTTCGTACATACAAGGATGATCCTTGTGAATGTTTCAAGCTCAGAGAAGAACTGAACCGTGATTTTAACGAAAAACAGCTGGAAATGCGAATGCACAAAGCAATGTCAATAATCCAGTTTAAAGTAGAAGGACAGATCATTAAGAATAATCCGGAATTCCATATGGAAGCACGCAATCTGTTAGAGAAGATCGACTACGAGAAAGGAACACTTTTATTGGATGGAAAAGAATATAAAATGCTGGATATGAATTTTCCAACGATCGATCCAAAGGATCCATATGCACTCAGCAATGAGGAAGAAGAGATCATGGCGAGACTGGAATCTGCTTTCCAGAATTGTGAAAAACTGCAGGATCATATGCGTTTTCTCCTTAATAAAGGTGGCCTGTATAAGGTGTATAATGGAAATCTTCTTTACCATGGCTGCGTTCCGTTGAATGAGGATGGAACACTTAAAAATGTGAAGCTGTATGGGAAAAACTATAAAGGGCAAAGTCTCTATGAGGTGTTGGAAAGCTATGTCAGAAAAGGCTTTTATGCTTTGGATGAAAAGGAAAAAGAACGTGGAAAAGATATGATGTGGTATATTTGGCTGAGCGAAAATTCCCCATTGTTCGGAAAAGATAAGATGGCTACATTTGAACGATATTTCCTGGCAGAAAAGGAGACTCATAAAGAGACAAAGAATCCATATTTCCTGTCATTGGAAAACGAAAAAGTGATTAAGATGATTTTAGATGAATTTGGACTGACAAATGAAAATGCGCATATTATAAATGGACATGTGCCGGTAAAAGCAATTGATGGAGAGAGCCCGATCAAATGTAATGGACGAGTACTTGTAATTGATGGCGGATTTTCCAAAGCATACCAGAAAGAGACAGGAATTGCAGGATATACATTGATCTATAATTCTTACGGGCTCATTCTTGCAGCACATAAACCGTTTGAATCGACGGAGGAAGCAATTGAGAATGAGAGTGACATCCATTCGGACAGCGTTATTGTAAAACGCGTGCTGGAACGAAAAAGAGTGGCAGATACAGATGTAGGACAGGATTTGAAAGAACAGATCGAAGATCTTAAGGTACTCCTGCAGGCATATAGAAGCGGTGAAATTGCAGAACGCGTATGAGAATTGCATAAATAGTGCATAAGAAACGATGAAATACAGCACACGGACTTTCCTTCATTTTGAAAGGTTCGTGTGCTATAATCATTTTACGATACTTTTTGGAATCTCTTTTTGTATGCCTTAAGTATCAATTACTATACATAAAGGAGCGGCTTAAATTCATGAAATTCAGACCTTGTATTGACATTCATAACGGAAAAGTAAAACAGATCGTAGGCGGGAGCCTTCAGGACGAAGGAGACAAGGCGACCGAAAACTTTGCATCTGAAAAGGGTGCGGATTATTATGCAAATTTGTATAAAAGAGACGGTTTAAAAGGTGGACATATAATTTTGCTCAACCCGGTGACATCAAAATATTACGAACAGACATTAAAACAGGCGCAGAGAGCGTTGCGCGCGTATCCGGGAGGAATGCAGATCGGCGGCGGTGTGACGCATGAAAATGCGGCAAAATATCTGGAAGCAGGGGCAAGTCATGTGATTGTGACTTCTTACGTATTTAATGGTGGAAAAATCTGCTGGGACAGAATGGAAGCGTTGAAAAGAGAGGTCGGCAAAGAACATGTTGTATTGGATGTAAGCTGCAGAAAACGTATGGATAGCTACTATATCGTTACAGATCGCTGGCAGACATTTACGGAAGTTGCATTGGACGAGAAAATATTAGAAGAGTTGTCTTCTTACTGTGATGAGTTTCTTGTACATGGTGTTGACGTAGAGGGAAAGTCTTTCGGAGTGGACAAAGATTTTGCAGCACTGCTCAGTGCCTATGAGGGGAATCCGATCACTTATGCGGGAGGCATAGGAAGCTTAGAAGATCTGGAACAGTTTGGACAACTTACAAAGGGAAAAATTGATTTTACGATCGGAAGTGCCCTGGACTTATTTGGTGGAAGACTGCCATATGAAAAAGTACGCAAATATCATACGTAAAAGAAGTGTTACGAGTTTGTGAACAGTTTATAAACTGGTTGAATTGAGTTTCGGATAGTGCTAGAATAAAATCTGAGTAAATTTTTTCAAAACAAGGAGTATTTATCGACATGGGTTTAATAGAAAAGATATTTGGAACACATAGCGAACATGAATTAAAAAGAATCTACCCGATCGCGGATGCAGTAGAAGCTTTAGAGCCACAGATGCAGAGTTTGTCGGATGAAGAATTAAAAGGAAAAACAAAAGAATTCAAGGACAGACTTGCAGCAGGAGAGACGTTAGATGACCTTCTTCCAGAGGCATTTGCCGTTGTAAGAGAAGCTGCATTCAGAACATTGGGAATGAAACCATATAGAGTACAGATCATTGGTGGAATCGTGCTTCATCAGGGGCGTATCGCAGAGATGAAGACTGGTGAAGGTAAGACACTTGTTTCTACACTTCCGGCTTACCTGAACGCATTGACAGGGGAAGGTGTACAGATCGTCACAGTCAATGATTACCTGGCTAAGCGTGATGCGGAGTGGATGGGACAGGTACATGAGTTCCTTGGTCTGACTGTAGGTGTTGTCCTCAACGAGATGGATAATGACGAGAGAAGAGAAGCATACAATTGCGATATTACATATGTAACAAACAACGAGCTCGGATTCGATTATCTGAGAGATAATATGGTAATTTATAAAGAACAGCTCGTTCAGAGAGGAATGAAATTTGCAATCATCGATGAGGTTGACTCTGTATTGATCGATGAGGCGCGAACACCTCTTATCATTTCCGGACAGAGTGGAAAATCCACAAAGTTATATGAAGCCTGCGATATTTTGGCACGCCAGTTAGAGCGTGGTGAGGCAAGTGGTGAATTCTCCAAGATGAATGCGATCCTCGGAGAGGATATTGAAGAAACCGGAGATTTCATTGTCAACGAAAAAGAAAAGAATATTAACCTGACAGAAGATGGTGTGAAGAAGGTTGAGAAGTTCTTCCATATTGAAAACCTTGCAGATGCTGAAAACCTGGAGATCCAGCACAATATTATTTTAGCATTGCGCGCGCATAATCTGATGTTCAGAGATAAAGATTACGTAGTAAAAGATGACGAAGTACTCATCGTTGATGAATTTACCGGACGTATTATGCCGGGACGTCGTTATTCAGATGGTCTTCACCAGGCAATTGAAGCAAAAGAACATGTAAAGGTCAAGAGAGAAAGTAAGACTTTGGCAACGATCACATTCCAGAACCTGTTCAATAAGTATGAAAAGAAATCCGGTATGACAGGTACTGCGCTTACAGAGGAGAAGGAGTTCCGTGAGATTTATGGAATGGACGTTGTAGAGATTCCGACAAACAGACCGGTTATCCGTAAAGACCTTGAAGATGCCGTATACAAAACAGAAAAAGAAAAATTCAAAGCAGTCTGTGATGCCATCGAGGAGGCACATGCAAAACATCAGCCGGTACTTGTAGGTACGATTACAATCGAAAACTCTGAGCTCTTAAGCGGTATGCTCAGACGTCGTGGTATTAAGCATAATGTATTGAATGCGAAGTTCCATGAACTCGAGGCTGAGATCGTCGCACAGGCAGGTGTACACGATGCAGTTACGATCGCTACAAACATGGCTGGTCGTGGTACAGATATTAAGCTTGATGAGGAAGCAAAAGAAGCCGGCGGATTGAAGATTATTGGTACAGAGCGTCATGAGTCCAGACGTATCGACAATCAGCTGCGTGGACGTTCTGGACGTCAGGGAGACCCTGGAGAATCCAGATTTTATATCTCTTTGGAAGACGATCTGATGCGTCTTTTCGGATCTGAGCGTCTGATGGATGTATTTACAGCTCTTGGAGTAGAAGAAGGAGAACAGATCCAGCATAAGATGCTCTCTAGTGCGATCCAGAAAGCACAGGAGAAGATTGAGAGCAACAACTTTGGTATCCGTAAAAATCTTCTGGAGTATGACCAGGTAATGAATGAGCAAAGAGAGCTCATTTACGAAGAGAGAAGACGTGTACTTGATGGAGACAACATGCGTGATTCTATCTTCCATATGATGAATGATTACGTAGAAAATACGGTAGATATGATTGTCAGCCCGGATCAGGATTATGAAGAGTTTAACCTTCCGGAATTAAACCGCAACATTCTTGAGACAATTCCGATGAATCCATTGACACCGGAAGATGTAAAAGGACTTTCACCGAAGAAACTCAAACATATGTTAAAGGAACGCGCTGCGAAAGCTTATGAAGTAAAAGAAGCAGAATTTGCAGAGCCAGAGCAGATCCGAGAAATCGAGCGTGTGATCCTTTTGAAGGTGATCGATGCGAAGTGGATGGATCATATCGATGATATGGATCAGCTTCGTCAGGGAATCGGCCTTCAGGCATATGGACAGAGAGATCCGAAGGTTGAATATAAGATGATCGGATATGATATGTTTGGAGAAATGACAAAGAGCATTTCCGCAGATACTGTAAGAGCATTGTTCCACGTAAGATTGGAAGAAAAGGTGGAACGTGAACAGGTTGCACAGGTCACCGGAACAAACAAAGATGACTCTTTGGGTCACACACCGAAAAAACGTGCAGAGAAGAAAGTATATCCGAATGATCCTTGTCCGTGCGGAAGCGGTAAGAAATACAAACAGTGCTGTGGGCGCAAATAAGCGCCACAGACTGCAAATAAATAATGAAAGAGGTGAAGCATAGGTGGTTGAGTTAGATCAGCTGAAAAGTCAGTATCATACGTACGACGAACCTCTTGCCGAGATGAGGGATTCACTTTGACGTCGCCGGCAAAGAGAAAAAAATCGAAGAGCTGGAGCGCAAGGTAGAAGAACCTGATTTCTGGAATGATCCGGAACAGTCTCAGAAGATCATGAAGGAATTGAAGGATTTAAAAGAGCTTGTAGAACGTATCCATAAGCTGTATACCAGTTTTGAAGATGTCGGGATTCTTTTGGAAATGGGATACGAAGAGGAAGATGCATCTATCATAAAAGAAATTGAGCAGGAGTGGAAACATTTTGAAAAGCTTTTTGAAGAGTTAAGAATCCAGACGCTGCTGTCAGGAGAGTATGATTCCTGCAATGCGATCATGACGATCCATGCAGGTGCGGGTGGAACGGAATCCTGCGACTGGGCAGGAATGCTCTACCGCATGTACAATCGCTGGGCAGAACAGAAAGGGTTTACAATAAAAGTACTTGATTATCTTGATGGAGACATTACCGGAATCAAGACGGTAACATTTGAAGTAAATGGTGAGAATGCCTATGGATATTTGAAATCGGAAAAAGGAGTACACCGCCTTGTTCGTATTTCTCCGTTTAATTCAGCAGGAAAAAGGCAGACTTCTTTTGCATCTTGTGATATCGTGCCGGATATTGAAGATGATATTGATATCGATATTGCAGATGATGATCTCAAGATTGACACCTATCGCGCCAGCGGCGCAGGTGGACAGCATGTCAACAAGACGTCATCGGCAATCCGTATTACACATTTACCAACCGGAATAGTAGTACAATGTCAGAATGAACGATCGCAGCATCACAACAAAGAAAAAGCAATGCAGATGTTAAAAGCAAAGCTACAGCTTATAAAAGAACAGGAGCAGGCCGAAAAGGTGTCTGACATCCGTGGCGAGGTCAAGGAGATCGGTTTTGGAAATCAGATCCGTTCATACGTGATGCAGCCGTACACACTTGTGAAGGATCACAGAACGAATCAGGAAAACAGTAATGTAAACGCAGTGATGGACGGAGATATCGATTGCTTCATTAATGCATATTTGAAACAGCAGGCAGGCAGATAAAGGAGAGATACATGGTAAATATTGCAGTTTTAGGTTATGGAACCGTAGGATCCGGAGTAGTAGAAGTAATTAATACAAATGGAAAAGGAATCAATCAGAGAGTCGGAGATGAGATTCAAGTGAAATATGTACTTGATCTCAAAGATTTTCCAGACGATCCGGTGCAGGAGAAAATCGTGCATGACTTTGAGACAATCATACAGGATGAAGATGTTAAGATCGTTGTTGAAGTTATGGGCGGTATTGAACCTGCCTATACATTTGTCAAGAGAAGTCTTTTGGCAGGAAAGAGCGTGGCAACTTCCAATAAAGCACTGGTTGCCAAACATGGAGCGGAATTATTATCTATCGCAAAAGAGAATAATATTAATTTTCTGTTTGAGGCAAGTGTAGGTGGAGGAATTCCGATCATCCGTCCTTTGAATTCTTCATTGACAGCAGATGAGATTGAAGAAATCACAGGTATTTTGAACGGTACCACGAATTATATGCTGACGAAGATGTTCTACGAAGGAGCAGATTATGATACGGTTTTAAAAGAAGCGCAGGCAAATGGCTATGCAGAACGCAATCCGGAAGCTGATGTAGAAGGATACGATGCCTGCCGCAAAATTGCAATTTTATCATCCCTGATCAGTGGAAATCAGGTTGACTTCGAAGATATTTACTGTGAAGGAATTACAAAGATTACAGCAGAAGATATGAAGTATGCCAAGGCAATGGGAACTACGATCAAGTTGCTTGCATCGAGCAAGCGTATGGGCAATCGCCTGCATGCGATCGTTGCTCCGTGCATGTTATATCCAAATCATCCACTGTACAATGTAAATGGTGTTTTTAATGCGATTTTCGTTCATGGCAATGTCCTTGGCGATGCAATGTTTTACGGAAGCGGAGCAGGAAAGCTTCCGACCGCAAGTGCAGTTGTAGCTGATGTAGTGGATGCTGCAAAACATTTGAATCGTAATATTATGACTATGTGGAAGCAGGAGAAGCTCACATTGGAAGACAAAGGAGATGCCAAACGCAGATTTTTCATTCGAATGAAGGGAAATGAAGAAGAAATGCGAAGCGACCTTACATATTCATTTGGTGAGATTGAGATTATCAAAGTGCCGGGATTAGAAGGCGAATTTGGAATCGTGACACCGGTTATGATGGAAGGCGATTATGATACAAGAGCAAATCGATATAAGGATCAGATTTTACATATGATAAGAATTGAAGATCAGAAGGCATAAGAAAAGAGGGCAAGACAATGTTGATTGTAAAAAAATTCGGTGGTAGTTCAGTTGCAAATAAGGAACGAATCTTCAATGTCGCCAGACGATGTATTGAAGATTACAAAGCAGGACATGATGTAGTCGTTGTATTATCCGCTATGGGAGATACGACAGACAATCTTATTGAAATGGCACATTCCATTAATCCAAAAGCGAAGAAAAGAGAATTGGATATGCTTCTCACAACAGGAGAGCAGGTTTCTGTTTCGTTGATGGCAATGGCGATGCAGGCACTGGATGTTCCGGCTGTCTCCTTGAATGCATTTCAGGTTATGATGCACTCTACATCCAAATATGGAAATGCTCGTTTTAAGCGTGTAGATACAGAACGTATTGAACATGAGCTGGATTCCAGAAAGATTGTGATCGTCACTGGTTTCCAGGGAATTAACAAATATGATGATGTTACAACACTTGGACGTGGAGGATCCGATACAACGGCAGTTGCACTTGCGGCAGTGCTGCATGCAGATAAATGCGAAATCTATACAGATGTAGAAGGTGTATTTACAGCAGATCCGAGAGTCGTGAAAAATGCAAGAAAGCTGGAAGATATCACATATGATGAGATGCTTGAACTTGCAAGTCTCGGAGCGAAAGTATTGCATAACCGTTCCGTGGAGATGGCAAAAAAATATAACGTAGAATTAGTAGTACGTTCCAGTCTGACAGAGGCAGAAGGAACAGTAGTCAAGGAGGCAACAAAGATGGAAAAACTGTTAGTAACAGGAGTCGCAGGTGATGTAAACACAGCTAGAATTTCAGTGATCGGTGTAGATGATAAACCGGGAACTGCATTTGTTATTTTCAATACATTGGCAAAGAATAATATTAATGTAGATATTATTCTTCAGTCCGTAGGAAGAGAAGGAACAAAAGATATTTCATTTACAGTTGCTTCAGATGATCTGGAACAGGCACTTGAGATTTTAGAGGATAATAAAGAAAGATTGACAATCCAGGAGATTACTTATAATAAGAATGTTGCGAAGTTATCTGTTGTCGGAGCCGGCATGATGAGCAACCCGGGAGTCGCAGCAAAGATGTTCGAATCTCTCTACAACTCAAGGGTTAATATCAACATGATCTCAACTTCAGAAATCAGAATCACTGTACTGATAGATGAGAAAGACATCGATAAAGCAATGAATGCAGTACACGATGGCTTTATTATGACTGAATAGACGTCAATTAGAAGTTTGATGAAAGAAAACCGGCAAGCTTCTGTTTACTTTTTTGCGAGAGAGCACGGATTTTAGTAATGAAATCCATCTCCTCCGAAGAAATGTAAATGGAATTGTCGGTATTTTTTTCTTTTGCACATATAATATAAGAAGCAGAATCATCAAGATACTTCTCGTCTCCACTTTTATATGTGCGTTTCAGATTGCCAAGAATCAGTTCATCCATGGATATTCGATAAAATCTTGAAATATACAACAGGGAATCTAAATCCGGCGTACGTTTGTTTGTTTCATAGTTTGAATAAGCTTGTCGGGAGATATTAAGCAAACTGCTTATGTTGTCTTGAGTCAGTTTGTGTTTGATCCTTAAAAAGCGTAAGTTATTAGCGAGTTGAATGTTGGACATGGTTATTACCTCCGTCTGCTGAGATTGTTATTATGATATTCTCCGGAGAAGGTAACATCTTCGCCAAACCATGCGGGCGCATGGAAAGTATTCGCACTATGTTCGTCTGGAAATTCGACTTCTGCAAGGATGAGTGGAGCAAGATCACCTTCAAAAATATCAAGTTCGATTGTCAAGTTGTTTGTTGTAGGAATCATGTACCGCTTTTTGCGAATCAGACGACCATCTATTTTGGGTAACAGATGGTCGTAAGATTCTTTTGTGAGTGGAAGATTATATTCTTCTCGAGTCATAAGCCCGGCAGATTTATAAGTCAGCTCATATTTGTCATTGTCCTTGCGGATACGTATGACGGGCTTCGTATTTAAATACCCCTGCTCGATGATTCGAAGAGAATAAGAATCCAGTTGCAGCTGATCCGGTAATTTCCGAATCAGGTATTTTCGTTCAATTTCCAAATGGAGTCCCCCTTCTTTGATGTGACATATAGTTCATACATCAATGATAATATAGTTTACACTAATTGTAAACGGTGTTAATATTTATACAGAGTAAAAAATAGAGTGAAAGGAAGAAATAAAGGAATGATAAAAGTAAGTGTATTGCTGGCAGATGGGTTTGAAGAGATTGAAGCACTGACCGTTGTTGACCTTTTAAGGAGGGCACAGATATATGTAGATACCATTTCTGTCAAAGATGATTATACCGTGCATGGAGCGCATGGAATCAATGTGCAGACAGAAGATTTATTTGAAGAAGTTAATTTTGTCGAAGCTGATATGATCGTGCTGCCTGGAGGAATGCCGGGAACAACGCATCTTCGCGAGCACGAAGGAGTACGACGCGTAGTGAAAGATTTTGCAGCGGAAGGAAAGCTTATCGGAGCAATCTGCGCTGCCCCACTCGTACTTGGAGATTTGGGATTGTTAAAAGGAAAAAGAATTACATGTTACCCGGATGTGGAGAAGGAAATCCAGGGTGCGGTTATGCTTCGCACACAGGTTGCAGTAGATGGTAATATTATTACAAGCCGCGGAGTAGGAACAGCAAATGCATTTGCACTGAAACTGATCGAAGTACTGGCAGGGGAAGAAAAGTCCAGAGAGATCGCAGAAGCAATTGTTTACGAGCGATAAAATATAGAAAATAAAGAAAAATCGGTTTTTTGCACAGAAAAAAACAAAGGGTGGATATTTGCAAATGTTTGTGTTATAATTCTGTGGTGAATGTAATTTGATATGCTTGTAACAGGCGATCGATACCCCAAAAGGGGAGACGCGCAGAGCGCGATATAAAGAAGAGAATCAGGAGGAATTTGTAACATGAGTTTACAGGTAGAAAAAATGGAAAAAAACATGGCGAAACTTACAATTGAAGTTCCAGCCAGTGATTTAGAAAAAGCACTTCAGAGTGCGTATAAGAAGCAGAAAAACAGAATCAGTCTGCCGGGATTCCGTAAAGGAAAAGTTCCGCGTCAGATGATCGAGAAGATGTACGGAGCAGAGATTTTCTTTGATGATGCTGCTAACGAGATCATTCCGAAAGCATACTCAGAAGCTTATGATGAGTGCGAGCTTGACATCGTTTCAAGACCAGAGATCAATATCGAGCAGATCGAAAAAGGAAAACCGTTCATTTTCACAGCTTTAGTAGCTACAAAACCGGAAGTTACTCTTGGAGAGTACAAAGGAATGGAAGTAGATAAAGTTTCTACACGTGTAACACAGAAAGAAGTTGACGCTAAGATCCAGGAAGAAGCTGAGAAGAACGCAAGAACTGTAACAGTTGAAGACCGTGCAGTACAGGATGGTGATGAAGTAATTCTTGACTTTGAAGGATTCGTAGACGGAGAAGCATTTGAAGGTGGAAAAGGAGAAAACTATCCACTGACAATCGGTTCCGGATCTTTCATCCCAGGATTTGAAGAGCAGCTTGTTGGAGCTGAGGCTGAGAAAGAAATTGAAGTGAAAGTAACATTCCCAGAAGATTACCATGCAGAAGAACTGAAGGGAAAAGAAGCTGTATTTAAATGTACAGTACACGAGATCAAAGCAAAAGAACTTCCAGAAATCGATGATGAATTCGCAGCAGAAGTTTCTGAATTTGATACATTAGATGAGTATAAAGCTGATGTAAAAGCTAAGATCAAAGAGCAGAAAGCAGAAGACGGAAAACGCAAACAGGAAGATCAGGCTGTAGAGCAGGCAATTAAGAATGCAACATATGAGATTCCGGATGCTATGGTTGAGACACAGGTTGCTCAGATGGTAAATGATTTTGCACAGAGAATCCAGTCTCAGGGTCTTACTATGGAGCAGTACTATCAGTTTACAGGAATGTCTGAGGATAAGATGAGCGAAGAGTTCAAACCACAGGCTCTGAAACGTATTGAGACTCGTCTTGTACTGGAAGCAATCGCAAAAGCTGAGAACATTGAGATCAGCGATGAGAAGTTAGACGAAGAGATCGCTAAGATGGCAGAAGCTTACAGGATGGAAGCAGACAAGCTCAAAGAATTCATGGGTGAGAATGAGAAAAAACAGATGAAAGAGGATATGGCAGTGCAGGAAGCTGTTACATTCCTTGTTGAGAATGCTGTAGAGAAATAAGTGATTTACAATATTGAGGAGGCATATACATGAGTTTAGTACCTTATGTCATTGAACAGACAAGCCGTGGAGAGCGCTCCTACGATATCTATTCAAGATTATTAAAAGACAGAATTATATTTTTAGGGGAAGAAGTAACAGATGTGTCCGCGAGTGTGATCGTGGCACAGTTACTGTTCCTTGAAGCAGAGGATCCGGAGAAAGATATTCATTTGTATATCAACAGTCCGGGAGGATCTGTAACCGCAGGTATGGCAATTTATGATACCATGCAGTATATTAAATGCGATATCGAGACAATCTGTATCGGCATGGCAGCAAGTATGGGTTCTTTCCTTCTTTCAGGAGGAACAAAAGGAAAAAGACTTGCGTTACCGAATGCTGAGATCATGATTCATCAGCCATCCGGTGGTGCGCAGGGACAGGCTACAGAAATTCAGATCGCAGCGGATCATATTTTAAAGACTCGCCACAAACTGAATCAGATCCTGGCAGATAATACAGGACAGCCTTTGGAAGTCATCAGCCGTGATACGGATCGTGATAACTTTATGTCAGCAGAAGAAGCGAAAGAATACGGTCTGATCGATGAAGTGATCACACGTCGTTAGTCGGGCAGTATCCTTGAAAATGAGGTGAGATTATGGCAGGAAGAAACGATGATCAGATAAGATGCTCGTTTTGCAATAAGACACAGTCACAGGTGCGCAAACTGATCGCAGGACCAGACGGCGTATATATCTGTGATGACTGTGTTGAGGTTTGTGCAGAGATCATTGAAGAAGAGATGAGTCAGGATAATAGTTCTGACTGTAATCCGTTCTCTGATATTAATCTGCTGAAACCAGAGGAGATCAAAGCATTCCTCGATGAGTATGTGATCGGTCAGGAAGAGGCAAAGAAAGTACTTTCTGTAGCAGTATATAATCATTACAAGAGAATTATGGCGGGAAGAGACGGCGTTGAGTTGTCTAAGAGTAATATTCTGATGCTTGGTCCTACCGGTTGTGGTAAAACACTTCTGGCACAGTCTCTCGCTAAGGTTCTGAATGTTCCGTTTGCAATCGCAGATGCGACTGCACTTACGGAAGCCGGCTATGTCGGAGAAGATGTAGAGAATATTCTGCTCAAGATCATACAGGCGGCAGATGGTGACATCGAGCGCGCTGAATATGGAATTATATATATTGATGAGATTGATAAGATTACAAGAAAATCTGAAAACCCGTCAATTACAAGAGATGTATCCGGAGAAGGTGTGCAGCAGGCGCTACTCAAGATCATCGAAGGAACAGTTGCAAGCGTTCCGCCACAGGGAGGACGTAAGCATCCGCATCAGGAGCTTTTACATATTGATACTACAAATATTCTGTTTATTTGTGGCGGTGCATTTGAAGGCATTGAGAAAATAATCGAGAAACGTATTGATCAAAAATCGATCGGTTTCAATGTTGAGATTGCCAACAAGCACGAAGATGATGTAGATCGCCTGCTGAAACAGGTTCTTCCACAGGATCTTGTTAAATTTGGATTGATTCCTGAGCTGGTTGGTCGTGTGCCAGTGAATGTAACGCTGGAGATGCTTGACCGAGATGCATTGATATCTATTTTAACAGAACCAAAGAATGCAATTGTGAAACAATATCAGAAAATGCTGGAGTTTGATGGAGTGGATCTTACTTTTGATAAAGCTGCACTCGCAGAGATTGCAGATACATCATTAAAGAGAAGAACAGGAGCCAGAGGGCTTCGTGCCATTATGGAGAATATCATGATGGATATTATGTATAAGGCACCGTCAGATGAGACATTGAAGACATGCAGAATTACAAAAGATGTTGTAAAAGGCACCGGTGAACCTGTGTGTGAGCATGAATCGGTAAGTTCAGAAAGTGCATAATTTAAAGGACGGGTACAGGTGATTGTGCCCGTCTGTTTTTATATCTCAGTGGGAGTCTTATCGACTGAGATATATCACTCTTAAAAAATAGGAGAGTATATATGGAAAATGAAAGAATGAGTCTGCCGGTTGTGGCATTGCGTGGAATGACAGTTCTGCCGGAGATGGTTGCACATTTTGATGTGAGCCGCGAAAAATCTTTGCGTGCAATTGAACAGGCTATGACAGAAGGAGAAAAGATCTTTCTGACAGGACAGTATAAAGTAGAAACAGAAAATCCTGGAAAAGAGGATTTACATGAGATTGGCTGCATTGCTACGATCAAACAAATCATAAAACTGCCAAAGAAAATGAGTCGTGTACTTGTAAGCGGGGAAGAGAGAGCAAGACTCATAGATTTGGAATATGATGAACCGTATTTACGTGGAATGACAGCGGTCCTGGAAGATGTAGACACATCGATAGAAGAGACAGGAGCTGAAGAAAATCCGCTGAATTTAGAGGCAATGGTTCAGGGTTTGAAAGATATATTTGCGGAATATATGGCTATGAATCCAAAAATCGCAAAGGAATTTGCAGATCAGGTCAATGCAATCACAGATCTGAAAAAGCTTGTGAATATGATCAATGCTACTGTACCGATGTCCTATCCGGAATATCAGGAATTCCTGGAAGAGACAAATCTGATGAAGCGCTATGAAAAACTGGCATTTAAGCTTGTAAATGAAATTCAGGTGCTTAATATCAAAGAAGAATTGCAGGAAAAAATCAAAGAGCGTGTGGATAAAAACCAGAGAGAATACATTTTGCGCGAAGAACTGAAAGTGATCCGTGAGGAACTTGGAGATGACAGTTTATTATCTGACGCTGACGAATTCCAGCAGAAATGTGACAGTCTGGATGCACCGGATGAAGTGAAAGAAAAGATTTCAAAGGAAATCCGAAGATTCCGCAATGCCGTGAACAATCCGGCAGAGTCCGGCGTGATGCGCACTTATATCGAGACGATGTTGGAGATGCCTTGGAATCACAAGTGCAAAGAGCATAAAAATATCGCTTATGCGAAAAAAGTGCTGGATGCAGATCATTATGGTCTGGAGAAAGTGAAGGAAAGAGTGCTCGAATTTCTTGCAGTCCGTGCACTTACAAAAAATGCAAATGCACCGATCCTTTGCCTTGCAGGGCCACCGGGAACAGGAAAAACATCTATTGCAAGGTCGCTTGCCAATGCGTTGAAAAAGCCATATGTGAGAATTTCGCTTGGAGGAATTCGTGATGAAGCAGAGATTCGCGGACATAGAAAGACATATGTCGGTGCGATGCCTGGAAGGATCGCGGCAGCAATAAAAAGTGCCGGAGCGAAAAATCCATTGCTTTTATTAGACGAAATTGACAAAGTAAGCAATGATTACAAAGGAGATACATTTTCTGCACTGTTAGAAGTGCTTGACGCAGAACAGAATCAGAATTTCAGAGATCATTACCTGGAAGTTCCATTGGATCTTTCGGATGTACTGTTTGTTACAACTGCAAATACTTTGCAGACTATTCCGCGACCGCTTCTGGATCGTATGGAAGTAATAGAGATTAATAGTTATACGGAAAATGAAAAACTTCATATTGCCAGAGAACATCTTGTTCCGAAACAATTGAAGAAAAATGGACTGAAAGAAAAACAGCTCTCTATCAGCAAAAAAGCGTTGTGGAAGATTGCCAGAAATTATACGAAAGAGGCCGGAGTCAGACAGATGGAGCGTAAAATTGGTGACATTTGTCGAAAGAGCGCCAGAGAGATTCTTGAAAATAAAAAGAAAGCGATCCGCGTGACAGAGAGAAACTTAGAGCATTATCTTGGAAAAGAACTTTTCAGCTACCAGATGAAAAATGATAGTGATGAAGTCGGCATTGTCCGCGGTCTTGCGTGGACGAGTGTCGGTGGAGATACACTCCAGATTGAAGTGAACGTGATGCCGGGAGAAGGTGAGATTTTACTGACCGGACAACTTGGCGATGTGATGAAGGAATCTGCACGTACAGGAATCAGCTATATTCGTTCCGTAAGTAAAGAGCATGGAATAGCGGAGGATTTCTTTAAGAAGCACGATATCCACATTCATATTCCGGAAGGGGCAGTGCCAAAGGATGGGCCATCCGCCGGTATTACGATGGCAACCGCGATCTATTCCGCTGTTACAGAAAAGAAAGTGCGTGCGGATATTGCAATGACCGGTGAGATCACACTTCGTGGAAGAGTACTTCCTATCGGAGGGTTAAAAGAAAAATTGTTAGCGGCAAAAAATGCGGGTATTGAGACAGTTCTCATTCCGAAGGACAATACTGCAGATGTAGAAGAAATATCGCAGGAAATTACAAAAGGAATGGAGATCATCCCGGTTTCTCGTATGGAAGAAGTATTAAATCACGCATTATGCGAAACGAAAGGGGGAAAATAATATGGTAATCAGAAGCTTGAATCTTGAGACGGTATGTGGAATCACAAGTACATTGCCGGAAAATGAACATCCGGAGATCGCATTCGCCGGCAAATCAAACGTAGGAAAATCATCATTGATCAATGCTTTGATGAATCGCAAATCTTTTGCACGTATCTCTGCGACACCGGGAAAGACACAGACGATCAATTTTTATAACATCAATGAGGAACTGTATCTTGTAGACCTTCCGGGATACGGATATGCAAAGGTATCTGAACAGGAAAAAATTAAATGGGGACGGCTTATTGAACGTTATCTTCACGAATCCAAGCAGCTCAAAGCGGTATTTCTGCTGATCGATATCAGACATGATCCTTCTGCAAATGATAAAATGATGTACAGTTGGATCGTAGAGCAGGGATTTCATCCGATCATTATTGCTACAAAACTTGATAAGATCAAACGCAGTCAGGTGCAGAAACAGGTCAAAGCGATCCGCCAGGGATTAAACCTTCTTCCGGGAACCGTTGTAATTCCATTTTCGTCTGTGACAAAACAGGGAAGAGATGAAATCTGGGAATTAGTAGAAACAGAGTTTTTGGAGAAAAAAGAGGCTGAGTAGGAGTACATGGAGACAGAGAAAAGAACAAAACACAAAGAGTTTTATCGTGCACAATTATTAAATGATAAGCGGCCATTCTGGAAGATTGCAGTTAGTCTGCTTTTAAGTCTTCTCGGTACCGTATTGTTTATTGTGCTCGGATTAAAATTTTTAGTGTATTTTATGCCATTTGTGCTCGGATGGTTTCTTGCCTATATTGCAACGCCGGTCGTAGAGTGGCTGGAACGCCGGTTGAAGATTGTAAAAAAAATAGGGTCAGTTCTTCTGATCATAGGTGTGCTGGCGGCAGTGATCTTTCTCATTTACCTGATTTTCAGCGTGCTGCTCAAAGAATGTGCGACTTTGATCCGAGATCTTCCAGATATGTACGGCGATCTAGGAAAAGGCATTCGTACGAGCGCAGGCGGTATGGACGGTATTCTAGAGAAGCTTCCAAAACAGACAAGAGGCAGCATATCAACAATGTTCAAAGATCTTGATAAAACGATGGGTAGTGTGATCACAGATGTTAGTCAGCCGACAGTGACGGCTGCCGGAAATTTTGCAAAGAAAATTCCATCCATCATAGTTGGAACAATCGTGACCATCCTTTCTGCATATTTTTTTATTGCAGAAAGAGAGAATGTAATTATCTGGTCAAAACAGGTAGCACCGGATCCGATTGTAAAACGAATGAGCATGGTGATGTCAAATCTGAAATATGCGGTTGGCGGTTATTTGAAAGCCCAATTTAAAATAATGGGAGTCGTATTTGCAACCCGCTCGTTGTGGCTTCGTTTTTTGATTGTTTTGCCCAACTAGATATAAGTGTACGTGAGTACCGTCCCACACAACTTTATCGACCAGTATTCTTAGAGTTGTACGTTTCTCTTCAATCGACATCATATCAAAAGAATTTGAAAAAGAAGATAATTTCTCAATCAATACGTCAAAGTTAGCAAGCAATATATTTTGATTTTGTAAAAGTTCATTTAATGTATGAATCTGCTTTTCAATCTTCATTTTTTCCTCGTGCAAGTTATTTATCTGTTTATTGATATGAGAGAAAGCAGGAGTGTTGTTTGCCTCAGACAGAGCAAGTACAAGATTTTCTATTTTTCTGTCAGTATCATGGAGCACTTTCTGTAAGTGGTCTAATTCAGTAGTCTTCGATACTTCTTTTGACAGTAATTGCTTTTTCGCATATTTTAACTGTTCGTGGAATTTATCGACATCTTTTTCTCTAGCAATTTCTTTTATTTTATCACATACCGTTTTATCAAGTAGATTTCCATCTGGGCGGTTCATGTTACAAAGTTGCCCATGTGATTTTTCTTTTGTTTCACAAAGATAAGAAAAACGTTTGTTACCGTTTTCGTCTAAACTTCGATTCGCTTTTGGTCGCATATAACTTCCGCAGTCAGCACAAATTAAAATGCCGGATAATAAGGCAGTATTGTCTTTTGGTTTACGATAACTTTTCGATTTGTTGTGTTCTAAAAGTTCTTGTACTTGTAACCATTCTTTTCCCGTCAATAACGGTTTATGTTTTCCTATTGCAACAATCCATTCAGAATAATTGTGTTGTTTATGTGGAATTTCGCTTGCTTGATTGGATTTGTTATATACCATCAATCCATGAGTTCCGTTAAATTCTGATGATTCATTGAAAATCAGTGTTCCAATTTCATTAAAATAACAAAGTGTATCTTTGTCAGCAGCAGCATAGACAGGATTTTTTAAAATATCGCGTATTCCGGTTCGAGAAAAATTTTTCTCATTTCTTGTTTTATAGTGATAATTAAGCAAATATGTTTCCACTTTCGTAAGAGAGCGTAATTCTAAAAATTTATCAAAAATCAAACGGGCGAGAGAAAAGTTATCTGAATCTGTTTTCAGTCGGTAAGCAGTACGGATTTTGCCCTCAATGTCAACAGAAGTTTTTGATGTGCTTATGTAGCCGAGCGGAGTTGTTCCTCCAAGCCACCGTCCTGTTTTAGCAAGAGCCAGCATATTATCTCTGATACGCTCTGCTATGGTATCTCGTTCTAGCTGAGCAAATGCGGAGGAAATGGAAAGCATGGCTCTTCCAAGAGGAGTTGTAGTGTCAAAGTTTTCTGTTACAGAGATAAAATTGATGTCCAATCGTTCTAATTCCTGATAGAGAAGAGCAAAATCAATCGTGTTACGGCTGATACGGTCTAAGCGATAGCAGACAATCATACTGATTTCATGGTTTCGACAGGCTCCCAGCATTTGTTGAAATTGTGGTCGCTTTGTGTTCTTGCCAGAGAAACCCTCATCTTCATAAACGACAATCTGATTCATATCGGTTATTTGGTATTTATAAGCAATGTGTTTTTTACATTCTTCAATCTGGTTTCCAATACTTTCGCCTTTACCTGTGAATTTTGACTTACGAGAGTAGATAGCAATTTTTCCGTTTATCTGTGTTTTCATATCGAACCTTCTTTCATTCCTTTTTCAAAGTTAAGTATAAATGTGATTTTGTAGGATTGCAAAAAGAATTTGATTGTAGTTGTGTCATGCATTCAAATCAACAATTTTGTTATGTAAATTTATTTGTAAATGACAAAACCGTATAAGATTTACTTGATAATATATGAAAAAACGGATATAATTATATCAAGAAAATGATATGAAAGGGTGAAGAAAATGATTATCAAGGCTTCAGCAACATTACGAAACGATTATTCTACTATTTCCAATCTTGCAAGGTCAACAAGTGAACCGATTTATATAACAAAAAATGGCGAGGGTGACGGAGTATTTATGAATATTGATGCCTTTGAGAAAAGGGAGCAGGCATTGGAACTTCGTGCCAAAATCATGCAGGCAGAAGAAGAACGGTTAAACGGAGCAAAGACAAGAAGTATCTCCGAAGCAAGAAAGGAACTGAGAGAACGTGCAGGAACAATATAAAGTTGAGATTCTTCCTACTGCGTGGGAAGATTTGAAAAGTATTGAGGACTATTATTTACTTCAATTCGGTGTGGAATCTGCGATGAAAGTAACAGATCAGATATTAAATAGTATTGAACGTTTGGAGTTATACCCAGATTCTGGTTCACTTACAACTGATAAATGGTTGAACCGAAAGGGGTATCGCATGGTCATATCTGAAAGATATGTTTCTATCTATCGGCTGATAGAAAAAACAGTTTATGTATATCATATTGCTGATACACAGACAGAGTACACCAAACTATTTTTGTAAATGAAATTGAATAAGAATTTTAAGCAGAAGAACTGCCCGTCATTGAAAGATTGATGATAGGCAGTTCTTTTACTTATTTGCGTGATGTTGAACGAGGATAAGGAGTTTTCTCATCTGTTAATTCTGCCAAATAATCCATGCTTGTGTTTAAGGCGAGTGCTATCTTTCGGCATTGTTCAAAAGTATAATAACGCTTTCCGTTTTCAATTTTAGAATAGTCACTTTGGTCAATTCCTGTTAGGTGTTGCATTTTAATCTGTGTGTAGCCCCGTTCTTTTCGTAAATCTTTTAATCGAGAAATAAAATCACCCTCTTTTTGTAAAATGTTATCAATTAGTTTAATTATGGCAGTATGACCTATTGACTATTAGGGGATATTTGACCTATTATATAAATATTAAGAATTGTATTAGAACAGGGAGGACGCATAATGAAGAAAAGAATTTATTTGATTTTGTTTATGATATGTATAGGGATAAGTGGGTGTGGAAATAAGCAAGATAAACCCGATATATCTGCATCAGAAATTGTGGAGAAAAATCAAAAAGAGGAAGATACGGTAAATAAAAAGAAACTGAAAGAGATTCTTGAAAAGGGAGAGAAAGACGCAGAAACAATAGATTTTCAAGGATTTTTGACGGCTTTTCAGAACTTATCTGTTTTTGATACACCAGAGGCATTTTTTACAAATACAGAAGAAATGGAGAGGTTTTTCTACAATACGGCTTTAGTAGAAAATACAAAATATGAGATTGTAGAACAAGGTTTTCTGGAACAAGGATTTTCACAGGAAACCAGTAAAGAACGGTATGAACTATTAAAGCAGTTAGCGGAAACGGCTCGTAAAATGACAGAAGAAGTATATTTAGGCAAATCTGTATATAATGATAGTGATGAAAAATTTGTAAATAAGTATGATGAATTTCAAAAAGAAATGCAGGATAAAATTGCAGAATTAAATTCTGAGAATAAAGGCGATTATGATGAAACAGAGGAAACGTTGCAATTGGGAGAAACAGAAAGGGGTGGATTGGTTGTTTCCACTTACAAGAAATTTAATTCTCTTGATACAGGAATAAAGTGGAGTACAGTAGAAGAAATTCCACATGATGACATTCAATTACCGCCGTTGACAAATTCGGAAATGGTTTATGGGGACTACTTTGAAAAATTTAGAACGATAGCAAATTATATATTGTACGAAGATGAATCTGTAAAAGACTCTGGTTTTACATTTTTAACAGAATTGAAGTTAGTGTATGATGTTGATGAGAATAATCGGCTTATACAAGGAAGTCCGGAAATGATTCTGGATTTGAAGTATTTTAATAACCAAGTTGATATACAGGACATGAGAATGTACTTTAATAGCGATGAAGAATTGGCTGACTATTATTTAGATGCAATGGTTAAATGTATGCAAGTCCTGTATAATGATTTTGGAATTACAGAAGAAATGAGAATGAATTTGTCAGAACTGATTAAAGAATCATTATCAGGCAAGAGTTCAAAATCGTTTTGTTATGTAGCAGAAAATAATGAACATATGATAATTGCTCATGGCGATACGATTATTTTCAGATAAGTATAAAAGTTTATAGGTAAGGGAGATTTCAGAAATGGAGTCTCTCTTTTCTTTTGTAAGAAAAAGACTTGATTATTAGGAAAACAACAGACGAAAATGTGAACAAAATGTAAACAATAAATTTTTGAGGAGGCGTAACTACTCCATTTACGAGTTAGAGAGGAACAGACAAGGTTCTGTACCAAATTAAAGGAGGGTTATGCTATGACCGAAAAAATAAACAATAGCAGTAATACATATGTAAGAAAGGTAGACAAGGTTAAGATAACTTCAGCAGATAATGTCACAATATGTATTACAAATCACATTATTGATGTGACTGTAACAAGAAAACGGAACACCAAAGGATTTTCAGACATTGTAAAGATTGACAAAGACCATTATGTTGTGAAAAGTACAGGGGAGATAAAGGAATATGCTCATGTGGAAAAGTCACAAGAAATGATTGCCAGTAACAGAAGAAAGAGCATGAATAAGAAATTCTCCTATCTCAGACAGTACATTAACATGAATTTTAAGGGAGAGGATTGGGAAAGACATATTACCCTTACTTATGCAGAGCCGACAGAGGATATGGCGAAATGTAAAAATGACTTCAAGAAGTTTTGGAAACGATTTCTATATCGCTATGGAGAAATGGAGTATATTGCAGTATTTGAGCCACATCAAAAAGGAACATGGCATATTCATGTGTTAGTAAAAAATGATTCCGTTCGGAGATTAAAATTATCAAAGAATGAAGTCGAAAAAATATGGGGAAATGGTTATATCAGAATTTCAGACTTTAGAAATCATAATGATATAGGCTTGTACTTTTGCAATTTGTTGGGAGAAGATATTTCCAAAGATAAAAAGAAAAAATCTTCACGATTAGAATACTATCCTCTCCATGCCAAGATTTATACTTCTTCAAAAGGATTAGCCAAGCCGACTCTCTTGCATATAGATGATGAAGAATTAAAAGAAATTGTAGGGAACAGAAAACCATGCTTTGAGCAGGGATATTCCATAAGAATGTGTGATACAGACCACGAGGTAAATCGAATTGGTCGTATCACTTACAACGATAAGATCAATCCGTACAACGAATAAGTAAATCGTGACTTTGATTCTTAAATTGTAAGACTTGCCAGAGAGGAGAATTTCAGTATGGAGATATTACAATTAAGAATACTCAGTTATGAGGAAGTGAAAAAGGACGTTACGTCAGTATCTACAAAAGTGAATGAACTATGGACAACATTAGAAGAAACGGGATTTATGAATCCAAGACGTACGTTTTACTTTCAGAAAATGTTGGAAGAATTAGAAAAAACTATGAAAGATGTAGAACTAGAAAAAGAACAGTCAAGATAATTGAACTTCAGTCATAAGATAAAAAGAATATGTAAAAGAGGTAGGCGTATGGAGATTATTGTACATTATCCGGAGGATAATCAGAATCTCAATACCTTAGGTGAGCAGATTGCTACACTACATGGGGAATTTATATATTCCTACCTTAACAGACTTGATTTGTCAACGGAAGAAAAAGTTGCAATCATAGAGGGCGTTGAGAAGATGATAAAATAGGGAAAGGGGCAGTCACAGGAACGTGGCTGCCTTTTCCACAGGGAAGAAACTTCTTTTTTACCTCTGACAGACTGTAATAGCCACTTAGGAGCCTTTGAGAATTTTTTTTCTAAGCCCCCTTTGGAAAGACAAGAAAAAGCAAGGAGAGGACAAGCAGAAACTTTCTCCCGAAGTACCGCTAATAACCAAGCCTTATTATAGAAGAAACTCATTCGAGAATTTTTTGGATAAAGAGAGCCTCATAAGTCGGTCTTGTCATGCGGTGAAATTCTTTTTCCCAAAGCCGAACTGTTGTCCGATTGACTCCTAACTTGTCTGCCATTTCTTGTTGAGTTAAATGTAGATTTTTCCGATATTGCAGTACCCTGTTTCCTTGTCCGTTATAGAGAAAAAGATGATAGTCG
>JAUNTC010000085.1 GCA_030538915.1 Lachnospiraceae bacterium
TCCTAACTGGCTGTTAGGTGGTGTATTCCCTACAACTTATATATTAGGAGGAGATGACTTAAGATGAATAAGAAATTATTAAAATCAGTCCGAGAATATAAGACGCAGTCGATCCTTGCGCCTCTCCTTGTAATCTTAGAGGTATTAATGGAAGTTTTAATCCCTCTTGAGATGGCGAAGATTATTGATATCGGAATTTCACAGGGAGATTTGCATTACATTATGCAAAAAGGTGTGATCCTTGTTGTTATGGCTATGCTTTCCTTGTTTTTCGGAGTGCAGGCAGGAAATATGGCGGCAATCGCAGGTGCTGGGTATGCGAAAAATCTGCGTCACGACATTTTTGTAAAAGTACAGGACTTTGCATTTGAAAATATAGATCATTTCTCCACATCGGGACTGGTCACTCGTATGACAACAGATATTACAAATGTGCAGATGGCATATATGATGAGTATTCGAATGCTTGCGAGGGCGCCGATCATGGTTATTTTATCTTGGGTGATGACACTCATTTTAAATAAGCAGGCGGCATTACTGTTTCTAATCGTTGTTCCAGTGCTTGGTGGTGCACTTATTTTTATCGCAAAGAAAGCACATCCGCATTTTGTTAAAGTATTTGATGAATATGATGAGCTGAACAATTCTGTGCAGGAAAATGTAAATGCATCCAGAGTTGTGAAGGCATTTGTAAGAGAAGATTACGAGATCAACAAATTTCACGGAATTTCCAAATATGTATATGACCTGTTTACGAAGGCAGAACGAATTGTCGCATGGAACTCTCCGGTCATGCAGTTTGTGATGTATACCGTTGTCATTATTCTCGTTCTGATCGGTGGAAAGAGTATCGTTACAGGGCAGATGGAAACGGGAGAACTTACAAGTATTATCGTATATGCACTGCAGATTATCGGTTCCCTTATGATGGTTACATTTGTATTTGTACTGATTATGATCGCTCAGGCATCTACAGACCGTATTACAGAAGTGCTGGAAGAGGTGCCGACGATGCAGGAAAAGGAAAATGCAGTAAAGACCGTTGAAAATGGTGAGATCATTTTTGATCATGTAAATTTCAGTTATGCAGGAGAAGGTGGTAATCTTTCTCTGAAGGATGTTAATCTTTCCATTAAATCCGGACAGACGATTGGTATCATCGGTGGAACCGGAAGCGCGAAATCCACACTCGTACAGCTCACCCCAAGACTTTATGATGTGACTAGCGGTAAAGTGACAGTCGGCGGCGTAGACGTAAGAGATTATGACTTGAAAGTGCTTAGAGATCAGGTTTCTATGGTACTCCAGAAAAATGTATTATTTACCGGAAGTATTTATGACAATATCCGCTGGGGTGATGCGTCAGCAAGTGACGAGGAAGTAAAACGCGTATGTCGTCTTGCACAGGCAGATGGATTTGTAAATGAATTCCCGCAAGGCTACGATACACAAATCGTCCAGGGCGGAAATAACGTATCCGGTGGGCAGAAACAGAGACTTTGTATTGCGAGAGCGTTGCTGAAAAAACCAAAGATACTGATTCTTGACGATTCCACCAGTGCGGTTGATACGAAGACAGATGCGCTGATCCGTAAAGCTTTCCGGGAAGAAATTCCGGATACTACGAAGATCATCATTGCGCAGCGTGTTTCTTCGATTGAAGACGCGGACCAGATCATTGTGTTGGACGCCGGAAAAGTGATGGGCGTTGGAACATCAGAGGAATTATTAAAGACAAATGACATTTACCGTGAGGTTTACGAATCACAGGTGAAAGGAGGCAGCGAGGATGCGTAAGAAGAGAATTTCAAAAAATGATGAGAAAACAGCAAAACGTCTCTTGAAATATGTAACAGAAACGTACAAGTTCCGCTTTGTGCTTGTATTTATCTGTATTCTGATCAGTGCGGTGGCAAGTATTTCTGTCTCTCTTTCTTTAAAATATATGCTGGATGATTATATTGTTCCGCTTATCGGCCAGAAGACACCGAACTATGCCGGACTATATCGTGCATTGACCGTACTTGGATGTATTTTCCTAGCTGGTGTTTCCGCTACTTTTACTTATACAAGGTTGATGGTAACGATTGGTCAGGGTGTATTAAAACGTGTCCGAGATGAAATGTTTGAGCATATGCAGACGCTTCCAATCCGCTATTTTGACGAACGTACAAACGGTTCGATCATGAGTTTGTATACGAACGATACGGATACATTGCGCCAGATGATCAGCCAGTCGATCCCGCAGGCTTTGATGTCGTTCTTTACGATCATCGTGACATTCATTTCCATGCTCATGTTAAGTCCGCTTCTTACTATATTAGCGGTAGTTGTGATCGGCATTATGTTGAAAGTGACAGGGAAAATTGGTGGAAACAGTGGAAAATATTTCGTAAGACAGCAGACATCTCTTGCAGATGTAACTGGATTTGTGGAAGAAAGAATGAACGGACAGCGCGTTGTGAAAGTATTTAACCACGAAAATACATCCTGCCAGGAGTTCGATGAGCTCAATGAAGCATTGTTTGAAAGTGCATCAAAAGCGAATAAATATGCAAATATTATGGGACCTGTTGTAGGAAATATCGGAAATCTGCAGTTTGTATTGACGGCAGTTCTGGGAGGATTTTTATCCGTAATCGGGGTCGGAGGAATCACTCTTGGAGTTATGGCATCTTACCTTCAGTTTACGAAGAGTTTTACCCAGCCGTTCATGCAGGTAGCCCAGCAGTTTAACTCTATCGTTATGGCGCTTGCAGGTGCAGAGCGTATTTTTGCACTGATCGACGAAAAACCAGAAAAAGACGAAGGATACGTTACTTTGGTCAATGCAAAGAAAGATGACTGGGGAAATATTGTTGAATGCGAAGAACGTACTGGCATGTGGGCGTGGAAACATCCACACAGCGCGGATGGAAGCGTGACTTATACAGAACTTCGCGGAGACGTACGATTTGAAGATGTCACATTTGGATATAAAGAAGATAAAGTGATCTTACATGATATCAGTCTCTATGCAAAACCGGGACAAAAGCTTGCGTTCGTAGGTTCCACCGGTGCCGGTAAAACGACGATCACAAATCTTATCAATCGTTTTTATGACATTCAGGAAGGAAAGATCCGTTACGATGGAATCAACATTGATAAGATCAAAAAAGATGACTTAAGACGTTCACTTGGAATTGTTCTGCAGGATACCCATCTCTTTACCGGAACAATCATGGAAAATATCCGTTACGGAAACTTATCCGCTACAGATGAGCAGGTTTATGAGGCGGCAAGACTTGCCCATGCTGATCAGTTTATTCAGATGCTGCCACAAGGCTATTATACGAAGCTTAGTGGAGACGGAGAAGAACTTTCACAGGGACAGAGGCAGCTCCTTGCAATCGCAAGGGCAGCAGTTGCAGACCCGCCGGTACTCATTCTTGACGAGGCAACATCCAGCATTGATACGAGAACAGAGAGCATTGTCCAGAGAGGAATGGATAATCTGATGAAAGGGCGCACCGTATTTGTAATTGCTCACAGACTTTCGACGATTCGAAACAGCAATGCGATTATCGTATTGGAACACGGTAAGATTATAGAAAGAGGAGATCATGAAGATCTCATCAAAGAAAAAGGAACCTATTATCAATTGTATACCGGAAAACTGGAATTATCATAATCCAAGTAAAAGAACTCCTGTCCGATGAGTGGACAGGAGTTCTTTTTTAGGGTGTGCGACTTGCACGGGTTATAGTGAATTCCTATAATGTATCTCCACGCTCAATGTACTTAGGATCGCTTTCTTCCGCACAGATCTCAGATACGTGAATGAGTTTTGCATTACGGTCTACAACCATATTTTCAACATGGATGTCCTTACCGATCACGGAACCGGAAAGAACAACACAATTCTTAACAACGGCCCCTTCTTTTATTGTAACACCACGGCCTAAAACAGAATGTTCTACCGTACCTTCAATCGTACATCCATTGGAAATTACACAGTTATGGACTTTGGCACTGTCATAATAATGAGTCGGTGCAGAGTCGTTCGTACGTGTGTAGATCGGCCAATCCGGATTGAAGAGACTGCGTGCAGTCTTAATGTCGATAAGAGACATATTTGCATTGAAATAGCTCTTGAAATCAGAAATAGCTGCAAAATAACCTCTGTGGGAAACACCACGGATATCCAGTTCGCCACATTCATGGTTGATCACATCCGCCAGGGTGTATAAAGAAGAAATCTTCTTTGCTTTATGGATGAGATTGATGAAGAGTTCTTTCTTCATAACATAAGTATCCATGGAAATGTTGCGTGTCTTAGCAGTGCCATGGTTTGGCTCCATGCTAAGAATCCCCTTCTGTTTATTCAAATTCAGGACATTGCAGTTGAGAAAAGCTTCTTTTGCATTGTCAACAGTATGATATAACATTGTGATGTCTGCGTCGGATGCAATGTGTGATTCAATTAGCTCATTGTAATTCTGGCAGTAGATCATATAACTCGGCGCAATTACAACATAAGGAGCTGTCTCTACCTCTATGCATTCTAAGTTGTCATAAAAGGATGCAATGTCATTGTTATATAAATTATGCGTATCCCCTGCCATGGAAAATAACATACGCAGGCGGCCACTCTTGGAGTTGATGTTGTAGTGACGTCCTGTTCCAATGTGATCATTAAGAGAACGCGGTTTTCTTCTTGCATAAACCTGAATGTGGTCAATGCCACTGTTGCTCATATTTGAAATAGGAAAGTCTACGATACGATATCTTCCAAGGAAGGAAAATGCTGCAACCGGACGGTGATCCTGTAATCCGTTTACACGTACGTGGTTTCCTGCAAAATTAACGATACCAAATGCTTTTGCCATATTACTCAACCCCCTTTACGCGCTTAGACACAAGTTCGATATGTTCACTGTCTGCGCTTCCTACAACGGCGTCTTTGCCAATCTTTACGCCGTTTGCCACAAGCGCACGCGTAATTACTGCGCCTTCTTCTACTTCTACGCCCGGCATCAGTACACTGTCGATGATCTTTGCTCCCGGGCTTACTTTTGCGCCGGTAAATAAAACAGAATTTTTCACTTCACCGTCTACCATACAACCCTGTGTGATAAATGCGCGGTTGATATTGGCAGAAGGGCCAATATACTGTGGAAGTGCGTTCACATCTTCTGTGTAAATCTTCCATGTACGATCGCTGAGATCAAGCTCATTGTGAGCGTCAAGAAGATCCATATTTGCCTCCCAGAGAGAATCAATTGTTCCAACATCTTTCCAGTAACCTTTGAACGTATAGGCGTGAAGGTTCTTTCCGTCCGCTAATAATGCCGGAATAATGTCTTTACCAAAGTCATGGCTGGATTCAGCAAGCTTCATATCAGCAACTAACATTTTGCGGAGAAGTTTCCAATTAAAAATGTAAATTCCCATGGAAGCCAGATTGCTCTTTGGATGTTCCGGTTTTTCTTCAAATTCTACAATTCGTCCTTCGTCATCTGTATTCATGATACCGAAGCGACTTGCTTCCTTCATCGGAACCTGAATGACAGCAATGGTTGCATCGGCATTATGTGCTTTGTGCTCTTCCAGCATCTTCGCATAGTTCATTTTGTAAATGTGATCTCCGGAAAGGATCAGTACGTATTCCGGATCATAAGTGTCGACGAAATCAATGTTCTGAGAAATGGCGTCGGCAGTACCACGATAGACGTCCAGATTGGAGTCGGCCTTTTCACGTGGTGGCAATACATAAACTCCACTCTCTCTTGCATCCAATCCCCAGCGACGTCCTGCTGCTACGTAGCTGTTAAGAAGGATAGATTCATACTGGGTTAATACACCTACAACATCTATACCGCTGTTTGCACAATTGCTGAGCGGGAAATCAATGATGCGATATTTGCCACCATATGATACGGCTGGTTTTGCCACTTTGTTTGTCAGCTCATGCAGACGGGAACCGCGGCCACCGGCTAAGATCATTGCTAACATATTGTTGTGTTTCATAGTGTGCCCTCTCTTTCTAACTCGATATTATAATTATACAATTATTTGAAAGTATAAGCAATTAAATTGCCAGTTTTTTTATAAGAAAAACCGAATAATGCATAGACAAAAATTATAAGTATTAATTGATAAATCCTATTGTGTAATTGATAGAAATATGCTAGATTGGACAGGTGAGCAAAATGCCTATTCTAATATGTAAGAAAAGGAGAAAAAGTAATGGATTATGAGAGAATCGTACAGGGAATTCTTGACATCGGCGAATCTATGCTTATGAGCGGAGCTGAGAATTTCCGAATCGACGACAGTTTATATAGAATTTGCAAGAGTTATGGATTTGTAAAATATGATGTGTTTGTTATCCCGAGCAACATTCAGATTACAGTAGAGACTCCGGAAGGAGAGATTATTACCCAAATTCGCCATATTGAATCGGCGGATACAAACTTCGACAGACTGGATTATCTTAACAATCTTTGTAGAGATATCTGTCAGACGAAGCCAGATGCGAAGGAACTGCAGGAAAAATTCCAGGCAGTTATGCAAAGACCGAAGCAGAAACCATATACAAAATATTTTGCAGCCGTTATGGGCGGTACCGGATTCGCTGTATTCTTCGGATCTAATTTGCAAGATGCAATTGTGGCTATGATCGTGTCGATTATGATCGTAGTAGTAGGAGGATGGTTAAGTCGAAGAGAGGAAAATCTTCTTGTATACAACCTGATTCTTTCTTTCTTATCAGAAGTAATTATTATAGAAGCAGTTCGTTTTGGACTTGGAAGTCACCCGGAGCGAATTATGATCGGAATTGTTATGCTTCTGATCAGTGGACTTGCTACGACGAACGGAATTCGTGAACTGTTGCAGAGAGACTTTATTTCCGGATCGATCAATATTATGAACTCAATCATTGGAGCTACCGGAATTGCATTTGGTACAGCTATGCCGATGATCCTTCTTGACGGCGTGTCTGCGGAAGGATTTATCATCACTCACAGTGTGGTTGTTCAGTTGATTTCTTGCACAATTGCCTGTGTCGGATTTGCCCTTTGGTTTCAAATCCGTGGAAAGCAGGTATGGTATTCTGGAGTTGGAGCCTTCTTTACATGGGCAATTTACGCGGCAGTATATGCAGTGAAGCCAAGTAACTTCCTTGCAACAATGCTCGGAGCAGTATTTGTAGGGTTCTTTGCATTTGTTATGTCCAGAGTAAACCGTGCGCCGTCAACGATTTTCTTAACAGCGTCCGTATTCCCGTTGATCCCTGGACCGAACCTCTACTATATGATGTACGGAATTGTCAGCAATGACAAAGCAATGGCGATCAATGAGACAATCGTGTTATTTGAGACATGCCTTGCAATTGCATTTGGTTTCCTTATTGTAGATGTGGCATCCCGATCAATCATGCGTGCGCTGAAGAGAGAATATCACATCGGAAAGCATTCATAACAGAATAGAGAAAAAGACTTGCTTTTTTGCCTTGTGTATGATATACTATCATGGCGAATGGAAGTAGGTCTTTTTTTATGCCTAAAAAAGACGAGGCAGTCTCGCAAACTGCCAGCAACACGTTAACTTAAGAAATTATGAAGCGAGGTGGAAGTTGTGCGTACAAGAATCACATTGGAATGTACAGAATGCAAG
>JAUNTC010000011.1 GCA_030538915.1 Lachnospiraceae bacterium
GTGGACGATAGTTGTTGAAGAATGGAGTATGACGTCCACCTTCATCTTTTGTCAGTACATAAACCTGAGCTGTGAATTTGTGGTGGCATGTTACTGAACCTGGTTTAACAAGAACCTGTCCTCTTTCGATTTCATTTCTCTGGATACCACGGAGAAGAGCTCCAATGTTATCTCCAGCCTGAGCCTCATCAAGAAGCTTACGGAACATCTCAACACCTGTTACAACAGTTTTCTTTGTTTCTTCGTGAATACCAACGATTTCAACCTCGTCAGATACATGAAGAACACCACGCTCTACTCTACCAGTAGCAACTGTTCCACGTCCTGTGATAGAGAATACATCCTCTACAGGCATCAGGAATGGCTGGTCTGTTGCACGCTGTGGGTCTGGAATGTAGCTGTCAACAGCATCCATAAGTTCCATGATTTTGTCTCCCCACTCTGACATTGGATCTTCAAGAGCTTTAAGAGCAGATCCCTGGATGATCGGTGTGTCATCTCCTGGGAACTCATACTCGTCTAAGAGCTCACGGATTTCCATCTCTACTAATTCAAGAAGTTCTTCATCGTCAACCATATCACATTTGTTCATGAATACAACGATGTAAGGAACACCTACCTGACGAGAAAGCAGGATATGCTCTCTTGTCTGAGCCATAACACCATCAGTTGCAGCTACAACAAGGATAGCACCATCCATCTGAGCAGCTCCTGTGATCATGTTCTTAACGTAGTCAGCATGTCCTGGGCAGTCTACGTGTGCATAGTGACGTTTTTCTGTCTCATACTCAACATGAGCTGTAGAAATTGTGATTCCACGCTCTCTCTCTTCTGGAGCTTTGTCGATATTTTCGAAATCTACAGCAGCGTTTCCTTCAACTCTAGCTGCAAGTGTTTTTGTGATAGCAGCTGTAAGAGTTGTTTTACCGTGGTCAACGTGACCGATAGTACCGATATTACAATGCGGTTTTGTTCTTTCAAATTTAGCTTTTGCCATTTTGAATAATCCTCCTTATTATAGCGCCATTAAAGGCAATTTTATAATTTACGTTTGCTCGGCTACCTCTGATTATATTTCATATCAGTCAGTTTTTCAAGCGTTTTATAGCTTTTTTCTAGCTTTTAAAATGATTATTATGATTTAATTAATTGTTTTTGCTGGATAATACTTTTTCCTGTACAGATTTCGGTACTGGCTCATATTTCTCGAAGAACATTGAGTAGTTACCACGTCCCTGTGTTCTGGAACGAAGATCTGTAGAATATCCGAACATTTCGGACAACGGAACATATCCATGAACGATCTTACCACCGCCAAGATCATCCATTCCTTCGATACGTCCACGACGTGAGTTAATGTCACCAATAACGTCACCCATGTACTCTTCCGGCATAGTAACTTCAACCTTCATAATAGGCTCAAGAAGTACCGGAGCTGCCTTCTTCATAGCATCCTTGAATGCTAATGATCCAGCGATATGGAATGCCATTTCACTTGAATCGACTTCATGGTAAGAACCATCATATACATTAGCTTTGATACCAACAACTGGGAATCCACCAAGGATACCAGACTGCATAGCCTCTTCGATACCTTCTCCGACCTTCGGAATGTACTCTTTCGGAATTGCTCCTCCGACTACAGTAGATTCGAATTTGAATGTCTCTTCTCCGTTAACATCCATTGGCTCAAATTTAACTTTACAGTGTCCGTACTGTCCACGTCCACCTGACTGTTTAGCATATTTGCTGTCAACGTCAACTGCTTTTGTAAATGCTTCTTTGTAAGCAACCTGTGGAGCACCTACATTAGCCTCTACCTTAAACTCACGCAGAAGTCTGTCTACGATGATTTCCAGGTGAAGCTCACCCATTCCGGCGATGATTGTCTGACCAGTTTCCTGATCTGTATGAGCACGGAATGTCGGGTCTTCTTCGGCAAGTTTTGCTAAAGACTCACCAAGTTTACCCTGAGAAGCTTTTGTCTTAGGCTCGATAGCGAGCTCGATAACCGGCTCTGGGAATTCCATGGACTCCAGAATTACCGGATGCTGCTCGTCACAGATTGTATCACCTGTTGAAGTGAACTTAAATCCGATTGCTGCAGCAATATCTCCAGAATATACTTTTGAAAGTTCTTCTCTCTTATTAGCATGCATCTGCAGGATACGTCCCACACGCTCTTTTTTGTTCTTTGTTGCATTCAGTACATAGGAACCTGCGTTCATTGTACCAGAGTAAACTCTGAAGTATGCCAGTTTACCAACGAATGGGTCTGTCATAATCTTAAATGCAAGTGCTGAGAATGGTTCTTCATCTGAAGAATGTCTTACAACATCATTTCCATCCTCGTCAACACCCTCGATTGGAGGAATGTCTGTCGGAGCCGGCATGTATTCAAGAATAGCATCCAACAGTTTCTGTACACCTTTGTTTCTGTAAGCAGATCCGCAGCATACCGGAACAGCTGTACACTCACATGTAGCTTTTCTTAAAACTTTCTTCATATCTTCGATAGAAGGTTCGTTTCCTTCCAGATATTCCATCATAAGATCATCATCCAGATCACAGATCTTCTCTACTAATTCTGTACGATAAAGTTCTGCATCATCTTTCATATCTTCCGGAATATCTACGATAGAAATGTCATCACCTTTTTCATCATTGTAGATGTAAGCTTTCATTTCCATCAGGTCGATGATTCCCTTGAAATCATCTTCTTTACCGATTGGCAGCTGCAGACAGATAGCATTCTTACCAAGTCTTGTCTTAATCTGCTCTACGGCATTGTAAAAATCTGCACCAAGGATATCCATCTTATTGATGAATGCCATACGTGGTACGTTATATGTGTCAGCCTGACGCCAAACGTTCTCTGACTGCGGCTCAACACCACCCTTTGCGCAGAACACACCTACAGCTCCGTCAAGTACACGAAGTGAACGCTCAACCTCAACTGTAAAGTCAACGTGTCCCGGTGTATCAATGATATTGATACGGTGCTCTAAAGCGCCCGGTTTCGGTTTGCAATTCTCTTCCAATGTCCAGTGACAAGTTGTAGCTGCTGAAGTGATTGTGATACCTCTTTCCTGCTCCTGTTCCATCCAGTCCATGGTAGCAGTTCCTTCATGAGTATCACCAATTTTATAGTTTACACCGGTATAGTAAAGAATACGCTCTGTAAGTGTAGTCTTTCCTGCATCAATATGAGCCATGATACCGATATTTCTGGTTCTCTCTAATGGGTATTCTCTTCCAGCCATTGTAGCCTCCTAAATAATTAGAAACGGTAGTGAGCAAATGCTTTGTTTGCTTCTGCCATCTTGTGCATGTCTTCTTTCTTCTTTACAGATGCGCCTGTGTTGTTTGCTGCATCAAGAAGTTCGTTTGCCAATCTTTCTTCCATTGTCTTCTCTCCTCTTTTACGAGAATACAATGTAATCCAGCGAAGTGCTAAAGCCTGTCTTCTGTCAGCTCTAACCTCGATTGGTACCTGGTATGTTGCTCCTCCGATACGTCTTGCCTTTACCTCAAGTACTGGCATGATGTTGTTCATAGCCTCTTCGAATACTTCGATAGCTGGCTTTTCGGATTTCTCTGCAATTCTTTCAAATGCTCCATATACAATCTTCTGAGCTACGCCTTTTTTACCATCAAGCATGATGTTGTTGATAAGCTTTGTAACCACTTTGTTGTTGTATAATGGATCCGCTAATACGTCTCTTTTCTGAGTATGTCCTTTACGTGGCACGGTCCTTCCCTCCTTAAATATATTATTTAATTCATCGGTACTCACATGTGTCTTTCTAATGATCATGTGTAGCGCTGGGCATACATATTTATATACCTTGCAGCTTACTTAATCATAGTTCTGTTTGTGACTACAGTTTTCTAGATTCGCTAATTATGAAATTTATTTTTTAGCGTCTTTTGGTCTCTTAGCACCGTATTTAGAACGTGCCTGTCTTCTCTTAGCAACACCTGCTGTGTCAAGTGTTCCTCTGACGATGTGATAACGTGTACCTGGAAGGTCTTTTACTCTTCCTCCACGAATCAGAACAACGCTATGCTCCTGAAGGTTGTGTCCTTCACCTGGAATGTAGCTTGTTACTTCAATACCGTTTGAAAGACGAACTCTGGCGATTTTTCTAAGTGCTGAGTTAGGCTTCTTCGGTGTTGCTGTCTTAACAGCTGTACATACACCTCTCTTCTGTGGAGCGGATGCGTCTGTACTTCTCTTTCTTAAAGAGTTATACCCTTTCTGAAGCGCTGGAGCTGTAGACTTCTTTACAGATGTCTGACGTCCCTTCTTTACTAACTGGTTAAATGTTGGCATTCTCTTTCACCTCCTATGATTTTAATAAGCTGCTTCATTGCATAAATTTATGGGCACACAAAAATGTTATACATTTTCATGCACACTCGCTTATCTTAGTACGAATTCCCTCTATTGTCAAGGGTTTCCACGTGTTTTTTTACGTTTGTTTACGTGTTTTTACATTTTTTTACTTGTACACCTTTTTGCTTTTCCGCATCAAAGTGTTACATTTTTAGAGTCCCAATTCATCTGCGATGGCACGCATCTCTTCCAGTGCCACATCGATCAGGTCATCCAGACTCAGTCCGGTAAACTCGATTGCTTCCATGTAATCTCTGTTTGCTCCGGAGGCGAAACGCAGTTCGTTGAATCGTTTCATTACGGATTTATGTTTTACACTTGCAATCTTTTTATCCGGGTAAATCTGTGCAACGGCTTTTACAAATCCGCTCATCGGATCTGCTGCCAGAAGTGCATACTGAATATTTGTCTTCGCCTTCACACCACATTTTGGATTGTGTGCGCAGATTGCATCGAAGAGAACTGGATCTTCGATTCCTTCTTTTTTGAGAATCTCTACAGATGTCGGTCCGTGTACACTCATGTCATTTTGCCAGTCACACTGTTCTTCATCAAGGTCATGTAAAAGTCCTGCAATTCCCCAGTATTCTACCTCATCTGGAGCAAGTCTTTTTGCAAGCCCTTTCATAATTGCCTCTACTGCATAGGAATGTTGGATATAACGTTCTCCCTCCATATACTTATGCAGGATCTCATTTGCTTTCTCTCTGTTCATCGTTTCATTACTCCTTCAGATTATTGTTTTTCTGCACTTTCGTGCCTGTCTATTCATTATATAATGTTTTCTTTATATTATCATCATTCAAATCGTTTTTTGTAACCCATGTATATCCGGTATCGACCTGCGCTTCATTTCCCATGGAAAGTGCTGCTCTTGCCGCTGCGATCACTGACGCGTAACCCATGCCGTAAGGATTTTGAACGATCAGTCCGTCGATTTTTCCCTTTTTGAGCATTTCAATTTCTTCTTCGTCTGCGTCAAAACCAGCTACCATAATATTTTCGCTTTTTGTTCTTTCCATACTATTGATAATGCTCTTTACCGCATCTGCATTTGTTGCAAAACATCCGCGGATATTCGGATGTTTTTTAAGATAATAATCCATTACATCTTCGTCTGTAATGCTCTCTGGCTTAACCTCATCATCACCGGTACGCACTCTGGCTTTCCCGTCGTCCTCTCTTGCGTACACTCCGGAGTTGATCTTAGACGCCACTCTCTTCTGAAGCTTTTCGATATCATCCATATAATATACACCCGCAACAGACATCTTTGGATATTTCTTCTCAATCACACTCTTAAATCCGGCAACTCGTTGCTTTGCCGCCATCGATCTGGAATCATGGGAAAGTATGAGTACCTTTCCTTTTCGGCTCATAGCTTCTGCAAGCTTATCTGCCGCTTCTTTTGCCGCCTGGCTGTTATCCGTCGAAACAGTCGCCATCAATCCCTGGTAATCGTTTCCGGAATCATATGCAACGATCGGTATCTCATTATCTGACGCCATATCAAACTGCACTTTGCATGATTTCTGATCTACAATGGAAATTGCAAGCGCTACCGGTTCTCTCGCAAGCTCTTCATCGAGAAGGTTTACCTGCTGATCTACGTCATCCATATCGGCTGGCGCGTTGTATGTTACTTTTACTTTATCTTTTCCTTTGTATCCTAGGTTTTTATTGATGTCGTCAGCTGCCTTATCTACTCCTTTTTTCACTTCATCCCAGAACTCACCCTGGCTTGATTTTCCAATAACAGAAATGTAGCTTCCTTTTTTGAGTTCCAGTCCATCTGCATTATTATAAGCTGATGGAGAGATCGCATCTAACTTTGCCTGCGCTGTATCTTCTTTTGTCAGCTCTTCTTTCTGTGTCTTTCCTGTTTTTGAATTACTTGTATCTTCCTTGGAGTTTCCACTCGTTCCGCATCCGACAGTCAAAAGTGTCATGCTTAATGCAAGCGCAATCATCCTCTTGAAATTCTTCATCTTTCTCATCTCTTCCTTTCCATGTTCGGGTCTTATGTTAATTGTCAGTTAAGCCTACCATTACTAACTTAAACCACTATACACCATATTTTTGAAAATTTGTTGAAATATTTCTTAATTTTTCTTTTGAATTTAATTTTCTTTTCTTTCACTTGTATAATTTTTTACTTTGTATTATGATAGTGAGAGACGTAAATTGTCAATTCGAAAAAGGAGGTACATACCCATGGCACACGTAATTAGTGATGAATGTGTTAGCTGCGGAGCTTGCGAAGCAGAATGTCCAGTAGGAGCTATTTCTCAGGGTGCAGATCATTATGAGATCGACGCTGATGCTTGTGTTGACTGCGGAGCTTGTGCTGCTCAGTGTCCTACAGGAGCTATCTCTCAGGGCTAATCGTTTTCATATGAACGACACAAAAGGCATTGTTTTTCGGTTTTCCGAAAAGCAATGCCTTTTTCATTATCCCCCACAGACTCATTCAGATCTGTTTCTTCTAAACTACGGCGTATTGTCCTGCCTGCTGAGATTTGCAAACTTCGTATATTCACCGAGCCATGCCAGATGTACCGTTCCTACCGGACCATTTCTCTGCTTTGCTACGATGATCTCTGCCTGCTTCTTATATTCTGAATCTTTGTTATAATATTCGTCTCGATAAATAAACATTACAACGTCCGCATCCTGCTCGATTGCTCCGGACTCTCGAAGGTCTGAAAGCATCGGACGTTTGTCCGGTCTTTGTTCCACCGCACGGCTAAGCTGTGAAAGTGCGATAACCGGAACATTAAGCTCTCTCGCCAGCGCCTTCAAAGATCTTGAGATCTCTGAAATTTCCTGCTGTCTCGACTCCGATCTTCCACCGACACTTCCGCTCATCAACTGCAAGTAGTCGATGATAATAAGATCCAGACCATGTTCCATCTTGTATTTTCTACATTTGGAACGTAGCTCGGAAATGGAAATACTCGGTGTATCGTCGATGATCAGATTGGATTGACCGATAATGCCTGCTGCCTCAATGAGCTTCTCCCAGTCGGAATCTTTCATATTACCGGTACGAAGCGCCTGTGCATCTACCTGCGACTCCAGTGAGAACAGTCGGTTTACTAGCTGTTCTTTTGACATCTCAAGACTGAAGATTGCTGTGCAACGATCTTTCTTAAATGCAACATACTGTGCAATATTAAGCACGAACGCGGTCTTACCCATAGAAGGTCTGGCCGCCACAAGCACAAGGTCTGACGGCTGCAATCCGGACAATTTATAATCCAGATCGATAAATCCGGTCGGGATACCGGTAACCGTTCCTTTATTTTTCGACGCCTTCTCAACTTTCTCCAGGGCGTTCATAACAACCTGTCGGATTGGCACATACTCACCTGCATTACGATTCTGCAACAGCTGGAATACAGATTTTTCTGTCTTTTCCAGTACCGCTTCCAGTGATTCATTCCCCGCATAGCAGATGTTAGAAAGCTCATCATTCAGCTTAATGAGCTTACGCATGACCGCTTTATCTGATACGATCTGTGCGTAGTAGCGCACATTTGCAGAAGTTGGAACTGCTGCCACAAGATCTTTTACAAATTCAAGACTAGAGATCTCCGGCGGAACTTCCTTTTCTTTCAGACGTTCCTGCAACGTAATAAGATCGACCGGCTTTCCTTCATTGAAAAGCTCCACCATTGAATCGAAGATCACACCATATGCATTCTGGTAAAAATCTTCTCCACAAATGATCTCGGATGCAGCAAGAATTGCTTCCTTGTCCATCAACATAGCGCCGACAACCGACTGTTCTGCTTCTACACTGTGAGGCATCACCCGTTTGATGAGTGTCTCTTCCATAGTCTTCCTCCTATGCTTCCTCTGTCACAACAACTTTTAACTTTGCTGTTACCTTTGGATGCAGTTTGATCGGAACTTCATATGTTCCAAGTGCTTTGATCGCATCTTTCAAGTGTACTTTCTTCTTATCTACTTCCAGATTCATCTGTGCTTTTACTTCAGCCGCGATTTCTTTTGATGATACGGAGCCGAAAGCTTTTCCGCCTTCACCTGTCTTGATCGAAACTTCAATCTTGCCTTCTTCGATCTGCTTTCCAAGTGCCTGCGCTGCTTCATACTGCTCCTGTGCCACTTTATCATCGTTGGCTTTCTTTAACTTCAAGTCATTCAGGTTTTTTGTATTTGCCTCAATTCCTTTTCCTGTCTTTAAAATAAAGTTTCTTGCATATCCATCGCTTACATTTACGATCTCACCTTTTTTACCAAGTGCTTTTACGTCTTCTTTTAAAATTACTTTCATTCGATTTCTCCTTCTTCTATCATGTCATCGATGACCTTTATTAGATCTGCAACCGCTCTGTCCATATCAGTATGATTAAACTGCGCTCCGGATGCGTTCATATGGCCACCGCCGCCAAGTTTCTCCATGATAATCTGCACGTTGACCTCGTCGATCGACCTTGCACTCACATAGATTTTTCCATTATAAGTTGTCAAAACGAAGGAAGCTTTCACTTCGTTAATATCCAATAATTCATTGGCTGCCTGTGCGCCAATGATCGTCGGGCTTTCAATCTTAAGATTTTCGCCCCTTGCGATCGCAAATTTATTGCGATACACTTTCGCACTGCTGATGATCTGTGCCTTTGCACGATAAGAGTCCATATCATCTCGGAACATCTTGCGCACAAGCGTAATATCGGCGCCGCTTCGGCGCAGAAATGCTGCTGCTTCAAATGTTCTTACACCGGTCTTGTTAAGGAAATTGTTCGTATCGATCATAATACCGGCATAAAGGCTACTGGCCTCAAGGCTTGGTATTTTAATCCCGTCTACAATATACTGTAATACTTCCGCTACCATCTCGCATGCAGATGACGCGTACGGCTCGATGTAAGATAAGAGTGCATTGTCAATACTGTCACTGCACTGTCTGTGATGATCAAGCACAACAATTGTCTTCGCTACACGGAGAAGCTCCTCACACTCGGTCATTCCCGGACGGTTCGTATCTACGACAACGACCATGGAATTTTCATCTGCCAGCTCCAGTGCTTCTGACGAATTGAGGAACAGACGATCCGGGTAATCCGGGTTGTTTTCATATGCCATATAAAGTGGCTTCAGAGAAGCAGACACTTCATTGATAACGATATAGGCACGCTTTTCCAGTGCGATAGCTGCTCGGTAAATACCGATCGCCGCACCGAAAGAATCCACGTCCGTGAGCTGATGTCCCATAACAAAAATCTTATCTTTTACTGTGATAAACTCTCTTAAGGCCTCTGCCTTCACACGAGCCTTTACACGTGTATTACGAGAAGTCTGGTCACGCTTACCGCCATAATAAGTAATTCCATTGGCATCTTTGATCACCGCCTGATCACCACCTCTTGCCAAAGCAAGGTCGATCGCTACACGGGCATAGTTGTAACTCTGCGCATAATCATCGCTTCCGATACCAAGACCGATACTCAGCGTAGCCGGAATCTCATTTCCGATATTTACAGACTTAACTTCTTCTAAGATAGAAAAGCGGTCTTCTTCCAGTTCTTTAAAATAGCGCTTCTTGACAACGATAAAATATTTATCATTCTCCATCTTCTTAACGATTCCGTCAACTTTGGCAATGTACTGGTTGATCTTACGGTCTACAAGAGCTACTAACAGAGATTGTCTTACTTCCTCTACACTGTTGACCACTTCATCGTAGTTGTCGATATAAATCAGGCCGGCTACAAGGCGTTGCTCATCCTTGGCACGGATCGCCTTATGAAGCTCTGTCATATCCTGCAAATAAACAGCGATAAAAAATTCCTTCTCTTCCGGAAGTTCTAACACTTTTTCTCTCTCGCTGAAGCCCTGAGCAGGAACTCTTCGAAGTTCTGCCTGAAACTCTCTTCCTTCGAAAATGATATCCTTCTGCACTACATCTGTCTCTTGATGCGGGTAAACAGAACGATTCAACTCCGGCATAAGTTTGCTGATATAGGTATCCGCTTTCACACGACCTTCCACAAGCTCTTCAAACTTCTTATTCATCCAGATGATCTTTCCATCCTCCAAAAGGATCGCATACGGAATTGCCAACTCCTTCAGAAGCGTATTCTGTATGATTCCATACTGTGCGGCGAATTCGATCAGATCTTTCACCATGAGAGAGTTTGTATAAAGATACATCACTCCCGAGATCACGATGTAGGCGAGCACAAATACGGCCATTAAAATACCGGCGCCTCTGTTGATTGCATAAATCCATGCGTTCAAAGCAAGTAGTACAACTGCCATGATCGCTGGCCATTGCATGTAAAACTTCAGTTGTCCTTTAAATCTTATCTTCTGTCTTTCCTTTTTCTTTTCTTCCATGTTTATCCCCTAATCTGTGAACTCAGACCTTTCCAACCATATCCTTTATTATATCACTCCTTATCCCAAATGAAAAGTCGAAAAAATGCGAAGAGCCTGAGCCCTTCGCATCTTATCGTTACATCTATAGTATTTTTCACTTTCGGAATATCTTATGCTTCGTATCCCTTCGGGTTTGCAGACTGCCATCTCCATGTGTCTGCGCACATCTCATCTAAGCCTCTCTCTGCTTTCCAGCCAAGTACTTCCAGTGCTTTCTTCGGATCTGCGTAGCACATTGCAATATCTCCGGCTCTGCGTGGCTTGATCTCATAAGGGATCTCTTTACCGCATGCTTTTGAGAATGCTTTTACCATATCAAGTACAGAATATCCAACACCTGTTCCTAAGTTGATCACTTCCAGTCCCGGATCTGTGAAAATGTAATCGATCGCTTTTACATGTCCGATAGCAAGGTCTACTACGTGGATGTAGTCACGCACGCCTGTTCCGTCCGGTGTGTCATAGTCATCACCAAAAACTCCTAATTTCTCCAGTTTACCTACTGCAACCTGAGAAATGTATGGCATCAGGTTGTTCGGGATTCCCTTTGGATCTTCTCCGATTCTTCCACTTTCGTGTGCTCCAACCGGATTGAAATAACGAAGCAGGATTACATTCATCTGCGGATTTGCTTTCTGAACGTCTGTCATGATCTGCTCCATCATGGATTTTGTCCATCCATATGGGTTTGTACACTGTCCCTTCGGACAATCTTCTGTAATCGGCATTGTCTCCGGATTACCATATACAGTTGCAGAAGAGCTGAATACGATATTCTTCACGCCTACTTGCTGCATCACTTCCATAAGTGTCAATGTTCCTGTTATATTGTTACGATAATATTCCAATGGCTTCTGTACAGATTCTCCTACTGCTTTCAATGCTGCGCAATGGATCAACGCATCGATCTTCTCTGCCTCAAACATTGCTTTTAAAGCTTCAGCGTCCATCACATCTCCTTCATAAAATGTGATCTGCTTTCCTGTCAGTTCCTCCACTCTCTTTATAGATTCTTTGGAAGAATTGCAAAGGTTATCATATACAACAACCTCATATCCTACATTCAGAAGCTCCAGTGCAGTATGACTTCCGATATATCCTGCCCCACCTGTAATTAATATCTTTGCCATTTTCATTTCCTCCTAATCGCTTATATGCTCTATTTTACCGATCAATTTTTTGATCTTCTCTACTTATCGCAAAGTATAGCACTTCTCATTTTCTGCATCAAGAAAGTTAGGCATTCCTGCTAATATCCTCTTATTTTTCCCATAAATCCTTAGGATACAGTCCTTCTTCTTTCATACGTTTCATCGCATCGACAACAAACGGTTTATCTTCTTTATAAGTAACTCCGTACCATTTATCCTTTGACTCCAGCACAGCTACCGTCGCTTTTCCCTCACCAAGAAGTCGGCTTACAACTGCCGGAAGGAAATATTCGCATTTCATCGGATTGGTTTTCAATCCTTCGTCTAAAAATGCCGGGAAGCCTTCTTTGATCTCGTCCAGAATGCTCTTTGTAAATCCCCACATATTCATGGATACAAGTGTATCTGCCGGAACTTCCACCCAGCTTTCTCCATCATCTTCTGTATATGCAATCTTGCCGTCACGTTTCTCTACACGTGTTCTTTCGTTGATGGCAACAAGTTCACCCTGCTCATTCAGCGTGCAGACACCTCTTGCAACATGTCCGTTATCTGTAACCGTATTGCCAAGGTGATAGCCTACCATTGTGTAGCGATATTTATCATCATCTGGGTGAGCAGATAAATATTCATAAATCAGACGGAATGCTTCCACGCCATAATAATCATCTGCATTGATAACCGCAAATGGTCCATCGATCTCATCGATACAGCTTAATACTGCGTGGGCTGTTCCCCAAGGTTTCACTCTTCCTTCCGGCACTTCATAGCCTTCCGGAATGTTAGAAAGCTCCTGGAATGCATAGGAAACTTCCATATATTCTGACATGCGATCGCCGACTGCCTGACGAAAGCTTTCTTCATTTTCCTTTTTAATGATAAAAATTACTTTTTCAAATCCGGCTCTCTTTGCATCATACATGGAAAAATCCATAATAATATGTCCTTCTTCATCTACCGGGTCAATCTGTTTCAATCCACCATAACGGCTTCCCATTCCTGCCGCCATAATTACTAATACTGGTTTGTTCATTTTTATACCTCCATATCAAATAATCTGATATCTCTTCTTATCATAGCGAACCCCAGTAAAAAAAGCAATCCCACAACTTATTTTGCCTACTATTGTACCCGGTGAATCTGTGTTATAATATAAGAAATATGCAATCAAGTCGAGCTGTTACTCACCACCTAAAAGAGATGGGAGTCTTCTCGACTGAGATCAACACATCAGATATATAAGGGGAGAATATTATGTCAAGAACCAGAGGCAGAGTGGCTCTGCCAGTTCAATCAATTTTTTCAGAAGAAGCCAAAACATATACCGAGCGCTGGGGAGCAGATGTACTCCGTCTCGACGGCAACACTTCGATAGACGAGCGCTCCAAGACGCTGGAGGCAAAGATCTGTACAACATATACACCGTCAAGAGGTGATAATGATTTTGCTATGGAGCACATGGATGAATGTCAGCAGATCCTTTTGATGTCCAAACACACACTGGCAAAAAACAATACGTTGACGATCGACTTTCTGGACGGTTTCTGCAGAGAACAATTTGTCGCAGATTATATCCACGATCCGAAGAGATGGTGGGAAGTTATCGACCGTACAAGTGGCAAGACACTGCCGGCACATAAGTGGGAGTATGATCGCATTCACGATACGCTGACGATCACAGAAGCCATTCCATTTCACGAATATACGGTCTCTTTCTTCGTCTTTGCGATCTGGGATCCGACACAGATGTACGAAATCCTTTCCGAAGGCAAAAGCGAAGAGCCACACCACATTCCTTTTGACGTGCGTCAGCCGCTCTCTGCCGATTATTCAAAGGAGCGTTTAAAACAGTGGCTGAGCGAACACTCGCATACTGATATCGTACGTTTTTCTTCTTTCTTCTATCATTATGTTCTGTTATTTAATGATGATGCAAAGGTAAAATGCGCAGACTGGTTCGGATATGGCACAACCGTTTCAACACAGGCTTTGGAAGCATTCGAACAGGAATATGGCTACGCACTGAAACTGGAAGATCTTGTTGACAACGGTTACTTCAACTCAAACTTCCGTGTTCCGACAAAAGCTTACCGCGATTACATGAAATTTATCCAGAGATTCGTTACTCTCCGCGCCAAGGAGCTGGTCGATATCGTCCATGCTTCCGGCAAGCTCTCTTCCATGCTTTTAGATGAGAACTGGATCGGTACCGAACCATACGGCCCATATTTTCAGGATATCAGTGTTGATTCCATTTGTGGAAATATATATAACGGCACAACACTTCGCATGCTCTCAGATATCCCTGGCGTTCACACAACAGAAGGACGTCTCCTTCCATATCTGTCAGCAGAAACATTCGAAGACGAGACACAGGCTTGCATAAACGCATCCTTAAACTGGATTAGTGCAAGACGTGCCATGATGCGTAATCCACTGGATCGCATTACATTTGACGGTGATCTTAGCACCGCCACTTCTTCCACTACTTTTGTAAATTATATCGAGAAAATAACGGATGAATATCGCACCATCTACGATAATGTCAAGGGACGTAAACCTTACTCCGGACTGAAAGTTGCGATTCTCAACTCTTGGGGCGTGCTACGCTCCTGGCAGGCATATATGGTCATGCCGAATCACCAATACAAGGCTGCTTACTCCTATGCCGGCATTTTAGAGGCATTGAGTGGAGCTGCTGTAGACGTAAGTTTCTTAAGCTTCGCCGACATCCGAAGACAGGGAATCCCGGATGACATTGATGTGATCATCAATGCCGGTGGACAGGGCACTTCCTTCTCCGGTGGAAACGAATGGCTGGACGCAGATCTTGTCACAATGATCCGCAAATGGGTATACGACGGTGGTGGATTTATCGGCATCGGAGAACCTTCCGCTCTGCTTCACGGTGGTCGTTTCTTCCAACTTGCCGACGTGCTCGGCGTGGACCGCGAGCTTGGCTTTACACTTGCCAATATCAAGTATCACACTTCAGCTCAGCTTTCACACTTCATTACTGACGAGCACTGGGGCAACCTTTCACTTGGCGAAAACATCCCGGATATCTATGCAATTTCCGAACACACAGAGATCATTGATTATTCCGACGGAGAAATTCATATCGCAGCTAACCCTTACGGCGATGGCCGCGGTGTCTACTTCTCCAGTCTTGCTTACACTCCGGATAATGCCCGTCTTCTTCTGCGTGCATTGTACTATGCATGTCATAAGGAAAATGAGTATTATATCTGGAATGCAGACAATGTTAACTGCGAAGTGCACGCATACCCGGAAAGTGGAAAATATGCGATTCTCAACAATTCCGACTCTCCGCAGACGACCGATGTCTACGATGGAAACGGCAATCGCGAGACGATCAATTTAGAGCCACGAGAGATTCTTTGGCGCATCATGTAAATTCATTAATCATATAAAGAGGGGACATCGCACTAACTCAAGTTAGCGCGGTGCCCCCTCTTTCATTTATATTTTCTATTTCTTTTTTACAAAACTTGCTGATGCATTTTTATTAGAAGTCAGGCGAATTGTTATAGAGGAACCTTTCACTTTTTTGCCTGCAACTTTAAATGATTTCAGCTTATAACCTTTGTTCGCTTTTGCAACGAGCTGTACCTTATTTCCCGGAATAACTGCTTTGTTCGCGCCATAGATTCTTCCACCTTTGTAAGCCTTTGCTTTGACTTTTACAAGTGCGCTGCTGACCGGTACTTTGTATCCCTGACCTTCCTCATCAAAGATGTAGAGCGTTTTACCGACTGCGATGCCATTGAATTTTTCCGGATCTTCTGTCTCCCACTCATCCTCTTCTTCATCGTCTGTAACCGTATAAACACTCAGATCTTTGATCTGGTTATACTTCGTCGCGTAGAACACATCTTTCGCCACATTATAAACGAATGTATCGCCAAGTCCTTCCATCGGAGTTCCGACGTACACAAGCCCGGATCCGCAAATGCTGACGCTGGCATCAAATTTCTTATATGTTTTGCTTCCATTCACAACCTTCGTCGGAAGACCATACGTTTTCAATGTCTTTTTGGATGCAGTCCATTTGTTTCCATTTAATACAAGATTAACCGGACAAGCCTGTTTGTCATATTCTACGCCATCCTGGTTTGAACCATAGCCCAGTGTGTATACAAGCTTACCACCGCTCTGCACTGCCCTTCCGCCTGCTCTTCCTTCCGGAAGGGACGGTCCCTGGCTCCATTTCTTCTTTGTCGGATTATAAATATATACTTTTCTGCTGCATGCTTTCTTCTGATGATCATATCCGCCGATCAGATAAATCTTGCCGTTATAAGAAGCCAGTGTCCAGTCTTCTGCGTGCTTCACTGCTGACGGCAACGAACCAATACACTTCACTTTTCCATTGGAAATATTGAATGAGAAGAACTTATATTGAGAAGAATACGCCGTTTTTGTGCTTTCTCCTAATCCTCCGAAATCAAAATCATCCGGATCTTCGTCATCATCCTCATCATCTGCATATGACACTTCTGAGTATGCACCTATGTTATAGAGCATTCCGTCTGCATAAACGAGATCCTTTCCAAAACTGAAATCATATGTAACCTGGCCGCCTTTATCCTTCTTGAAATAATCAGTTGCTTTCACTTTGCAAAGTCGATATTCATCTGACTCTTTTGGATCTGTCTGGTCTAAAACTTGAATGCGATCCAACAGGGAGTCTGCAATATAAATGTCTTTTCCATTTGTCGCCATCGCTCCCGAACTACTCACTTCCAGTCCTTTTGCTTTCTTATAAGACATTTTCCCATCTACTAGATAAATATCTCTCTTTGTCGCTGTTCTTCCATTTCCGGTTACTGCAATTGTGACAACTCTATTTTTCCATGCTTTCCCGTCTATAACAACCTGTTTTGCTGTCTTTTTGATGATTGTTGCATTTTTCCCTGTGCGGTTGCCCTTCTTTGTCACCTTCACAGCCAGGTCAGATGCATCCAGTCCACTTCCTTTAATGGTAATCTGGCCATTGGTCTGATTGAGCTTAACAGATGAAATTCTCGGTGCTGTAGCAACTTTCTGCGTATAATCAAGAGCGCCATCACTTGCTACTTTCCCTTTCAATGCATCGGTGCGCTTTACTTGGGAAAGTACTGCCAAAATACGATCCTGAGCCGTAGATTTCGCATTCTCCGCCGCTTCTAATGCAATCGCACCTGTAACAAACGGAGTTGCCATAGAAGTTCCTGTATCAAATTCGTACTTTCCAAACTGAGAAGATTTTACATTCTCTTTGCTGAGTCCGGCATCATCCACAACGATCGAATAATTGCCTGATTTCAATGCCATGATCTCAAGGAATATGTAACGGTCTCCCGTCTTTGTATTCCCCTCTTTGCGGGCAATGTCCATATGCATCCAGTCTTCCATCTCTCCCGAAATCACAAAGCCATCATAATCACCATCGAATTTGATTGTTTCGTCCATGATGTCTAAAACGCTCTCTGGAAGATCCTGCTCTTTTCCACATTCTCCAAACAGGAACATGTTCGTTCCTGACATCGCCATCCCACTGGCTTTTGGCCCACTCGCTTTTACCATTATACTTGCATTCGGGAAGTCTTTCGTTCCTTCGCTCACTGTATATGGAATTTTCACTCGAACTGCCTCCCCGGCAGTCACGCCATTCATGGAAAGCTTTAACGCCTTCCCTTTCGACTCTCCAAAGTTATCATCGCACAGTTCCGCTTTATAATTTGCTTCTTTCCCACTCATTGTGCTTTCAAACTTGATATTTTCCGGGCTCCATTCACTCCATGTTGACTCACCGTTGAAATTTTCAAACTTCTGCGTCAGTTCTTTCTGTTTCTCATCGGAATAAAGTGACGGATTGTAACGATTGAAAGCATACGTAGATAAAATATCGCTACCTGGTGCCGCAATATCAACCATTTCTTTTCCATAATTAGAGAATTTGCTTAACTGCCCCATTTCATTCGTAGCTGCTACGCTGACTACATACGGACTGTCATAGTTTGCCGGATAAGAAGCCACGGAATCCTTGTCTGCACTCCCATTACCTGCTGCACATACAGAAACCGCACCTTTTCTTCCTACGAGATCGATCAGTTTTTTCAAAATATCGCTGCGTTCCGGTCCGCCCCAGGAATTATTGATCGCTACAACATTGACACCAAGATTCAATGCTTTATTAATATAATTATAGGAATCGATCATTGCACTTTCCTCGCCTCCGCCCTCGTCATCAAGTGCTTTGAGCGCCATAATTTTTACATCCTGGTTGATTCCACTGACTCCAATGCCATTGTCGCCTTTCGCTCCAATAATACCGGCACAGTGTGTTCCATGTCCATTTCCATCCATCGGATCCGTATCGCCGTTGGCAAAGTCAAAACCGTATTCTCCGCGAAGCTGTGGCTGGTATGCATTTTCCCACATATTACTTTTCAGATCTTCGTGTGTATAATCCACACCGGTATCTACTATGGCAACGACTACATCCTTTGAGCCTTTCGTCTTTTCCCATTTTTTCTCTACATTTGTGGAATTTCCTTCCACGCCGCCATTCTGTCCTCTGTTTTTCAGTCCCCACTGCTTGCTAAAATACGGATCATTGGAAAATGCATGCACACGATAGTTCGGCTCTGCGATTTCTACATTTTTGTCCGCAGAAAGCTTATCTACCAATTTCTCTGTGCTTAAGCTCTTGGATTCTACAAGCGCAACTGTCATGGACGCATCATCCGAAACCGTTCTTGCACTTTGCGCGCTAACATTTCCAGATACTTCCTGGTCATCAAAATTCCAGATCTTCTTTACAGAAATGTCGCCCACTCTCAACGCTCTTCTTGCCGCAGACTTTGTCTCGATCTTATTATTTTTATATAAGACTATCGCCTGACCTTCCACATAGTTTTCTTCCTTGAAATCCGTCTTCTCCTCTTCGGCCAGGTCGCTGAGCTTTCGATGCGCACCCGTCGCGGCCGCTTCCGTTGTCATCGTGCTGGTCGCTAAAAATGTAGCTGCCATCAGAAGCGATAACAATCTTACCGTTCTCTTTTTCATATAAATCCTCCTTGTCTCCCCGTTATTTATACTCTTTCCTTCAAACGAGTTATATGAGGACATTATACTATATATTATCTGAAATTTCTTTTGTTTACTGCCAGGTTTTGCAAAATTAATACTTTCTTAAATTTTTATAACGAATTTACTGGCTTTGCAAGGTTTTTTGTCGCTAACCTGTCGCTAACCGTTTAAAACTCTTTTAATCGCTTATAATTTTTTTCGAATACTTATGCTGTATATTTATGCAAAAAATAAGGCTCAGAAGAAAAACTTCCGAGCCTTTTTCGTGTCTAAACTGTGATCAAAGTGTCTTTTTTGTTATAAAAGTGTCCTTTTTTGTGATTTCTTCACTTGTTTGATAAATTTTGCGGATGAAAATCCGTAAATATGTCCGTATCTCAAGCTTCTAATCCGGATATAATACCACGGATTACCTTCTGCATCCTTGATCGTGTCGCAGATCTCCACACGAGTACCTTTTTTAATATAAGGTTTTTTCTTGAGCTTTTCGTGCTCCGTGCCTGCCCATACTCTGACAGCGAGCGAGTCAGCTGTAACGATGCCTTTATGCTTTGGCGTCTTATTTAACTTCGATGCAGTATTAAACGATATGTCATAGAATTTCTGAATGAATGTAAAGATGTCGCCGTTCGCATTACATCCGAAGCAGTGAAAGTCTTTATCGTAAATCTTCATCGATGCCGTATGGTCGCCCTTATGAAAAGGACACTTTATAAATCCGGCATGATTCGGCTGAGGAAGTCCGCATTTTGACAGAATATCTCTCATGCTATACATTGCTTTTATTTCTTCTCTATTCATGCTCGCCACCTGAAAGAATCCGAATGATTTCTTTTCCGGTATCTTTTTTCTCGCAGAATGCAAACTTAACGCCATACCGCTCTCTCATCGTATTGAGCGACTTATACAATTGCTCGCCGTCTGTCGCTTTGGCCGAAATCACATATCGCTCTTTTTTACCGTTCACTGTTCGATACCGAACCTCGTGCTTTCGTGGATTTTTCCAAAACCACATGTCTTCTAAGGATTCAATCCCTTGTCCGTGCTCTACCAGTATCACGACCTGGATCCCGGCTTTGTTCGCTCTTATCAATTCCTTACGAAATCTTTCGTGTTGCTGTGTGACATTCCCAACTAGCTCTTGTAGGTTCTTTTTTCGGTCAACTACCAGCCTCGGATTATCCAAAGACTGGTAGTCACCAACATATAGCTTTGAGCGAAAGTATTCGACGTTTAGCTTGTCGAACTGCTTTCGAATACGCTCCCACTCGCTTTTATGCTCACGAGTATCTACCTGTATCTGCAAGTCCATCACCCCTAGTTAAACGGCAGCTCTTCGTCAATATCTACCGGAATATTCGTGAATCCGTCGCTTGTAGTAGTTGAGCCCTGCGGAAATCCACCAATGTGATTTTTGTACGCTTGCGTCTCGGACATATCCGGGACTGTCGCCTCGCTGACTTTATCTGTTGATACGAACCAACGGAGCACGCGCTTTTGGGTTTCTCTTCCGTTGTAATAATCCATCTGAGGACCAAACACTCCACCGATAAGCTTATTTTTAAACTGCGCCCCGAAGTTATCGCCCCACTGGATCTCGAACCGGGTGTTTGAATGTTCAACGCAGGTGCAAAATGTCTTGAACGAACGGCTGCAATTTCCTTCATTATCTTCCGTCAGAATGTAAGTCGTGGCTTGATTTGGCCACTTTTTATCTGGTCGGATGTCGTTCTTGAATACATCTGCAAAATATCCTGCTTGCGAATCACCTTTTGCAAAATCAAAGGACACTACGATCATCGGTTTGCCCGTCTTCGACTGACGTTCTTTTACCTGTTTGATGAATGTAACGAAAATGGAAAAATTCCTTGGTACGATACTGATGCATATTCGCCAAACAAATCTCTACAAGAGAAAATCTCAAATACATCCTCATGCTTTTGAATACGTCAGAGCGCAAATCGGAATACGAAATCTTGCGGATTTAGATAAACTTATCGCAATCCCTAAAGATGATATTGAATATAATAAATTTGATAAGTGATTTATTTAAGACTGATTACACTTCTCGACACCAATTTAACACGAAATAGTACAATAAATACCTATTAAAACCTTTAAAATAACCCATTTTAATCGTTGTAATATTTTTTGAATTATAGTAATATACTTGTACGGAGAGAACCGTATTGATTACGGTTGAAAGGCACTCATGCAAGTATATTGTATGGGTGTCTTTTACTATGTAAAAAGCAGGAGTCAGGTGTCTACCAAACGCCAGGAAAATCCCGCATAATATATACATCATAAGGATTGGCATTGCAATTTACTGAAGTAGTTGCCATTTTGCCAACATTGACAAAATCGTATAATCATCAAAAACTTAAAAACCGCTCCTACTACCAACAGGAACGGCTTTTCATAGGCAATACCGAAGATGGTATCAACCAAACTTTTGACCTACATATTGTATCATCTTTGGACAGCTATCGCAAGCAGAACGCTAGTTCTTTACTGGCTGTTATTTTTATACCCATTTTAGGAAAGGATGATATTATGACAAAAAGAAAAAGATACCCTAAGCTCCCAAACGGCTTCGGATCCATCAAGAAGCTATCCGGCAAGAACCGGGCAAACCCTTACGGAGTCTATCCACCAGTCACCGATTGGACAGACGAAGGCGTACCGATAGCCACAAGGGCGCTCTGCTATGTTGACGACTGGTATAAAGGCTTTGCCGTACTCACATGGTACAATCATGGCGAATACTATCCGGGAAAGGAAAAAGAGCTACTTGATTTTTCCGGAAGAGACTTGCACGCTAAAGTTATGGATGCAGCGCTTGAACGAATCGGCATCGAAAAGCACACGCCCCACGACTGCCGGCACACATTCAATGTGCTTTGCGATAAGTATAAAGTTGATGAGCGAGACAAGAAGTTAATGCTCGGACATACGTTCCAGGATGTCACAAATAAGGTATACGGTCACAGAAGCTTGGAAGACCTACGGAATGAATTAGAAAAAATAAAAATTCATACAAATGAATAGTATATTTGTCGCTAACGTGTCGCTAACGGTTCGAATTTCTTTCAGATTTTTGCGAACTTTTTCGAACAGAATAAAACCACGAAAGCCCTTGAAAATACAGGCTTTGCGAGACTTTTCCCCGTGGTTTCGGCATTGCCAAAAAAGGGCTTGTATTTAATACTTTCTTAAAAAATGCAACAAAATAAGCCTTTAAATACTGCTGTCAGTACTTAAAGGCTTTTTAGTCATTCGCTATTTACGCTCTCAGAATTAGTCCTGTACGTATGGCATAAGAGCAACGTGACGAGCTCTCTTGATAGCTACTGTAAGGGCTCTCTGATGTTTTGCACAGTTTCCTGTGATTCTTCTTGGAAGGATTTTTCCTCTCTCAGAGATGTATTTTCTTAATTTTGCCACATCCTTGTAATCGATTTCGTTATTCTCTTTTCCACAGAATACGCAAACTTTTTTTCTTCTACGTCCGCCGCCTCTTCTCTTGAAGCCGCCTTCTGGACGATTTCCTTTATCGTAAGCCATGATTAACTCTCCTTTTAATTCTTAGTTGAACGGTAATTCTTCGTCAATTCCATCCGGAATGTTCATGAAGCCATCGCCTGCATCCGCTGCCGGAGCTGGTGAAGGTGAAGGAGCCGCCTGGCGGAAACTACCTGCGTTTGCATCGCTGACTGATTTGCTCTCTGCAAATTCCTGATCTTCTACAACAACATCTGTTGTGTATACCTTCTGTCCCTCTTTATTTGTGTAACTTCCGGTCTGAATACGTCCTGTAACGATTACTTTCAAGCCCTGGCGGAAATATTTCTCCGCGAACTCAGCACTTTTCCCAAATGCTACGCATCCGATAAAGTCTGCGCTCTGCTCTCCATCGTTACCACGGCGGAATCTACGGTCAACAGCTAATGTGTATCTTGCGATCGCCATAGAGTTATCTCCCTGTGAGTATCTCACTTCCGGGTCTCTTGTTAAGCGTCCCATCAAAATTACTTTATTCATATTATCCCTCTACTTCCTGTTATGCTTCCTGTCTAACGCATAAATATCTGATTACATTATCCATGATGCGAATTCTTTCTTCGATTTCGCCTGGAGTCTCTGCATCAGCCTCGAAGTGGATGAAATAGTAATATGCTTCTTTCATCTTCTGAATCTCGTAAGCTAATCTCTTCTTACCCCATTCATCAACGTCAGAGATCTTGCCACCGAAACGCTCTACTAATGCTTTCACTTTTTCGATAACCTGTGCTCTTTCGTCGTCTTCGATTTTTGCACTGACAACAACAGCTAATTCATATTTATTCATGTCGTCCTGCACCTCCTTCTGGTCTTTTGGCCCCCGCCCGCTTATGTGGGAGCAAGGAATTTCCGTGCATGGTTATACACGGAGTAATAGTGTATCACAATTTCTTATGATAACATAAAACGAACGTTGTTTCAAGCTTTTTTCTTTAAATCTTTTGTGTTTTTTTCCACCAGTTTTCTGGATGTCATGATCTGGTGTCCGCACCCCATACATTTCAGGCGGAAATCTGCTCCTACGCGAAGGATTTCCCACTCTTTGCTTCCACACGGATGCGGTTTTTTCAAGGTAACAATATCACCAACTTCATATATGTATCCCATTTACATTCCCTCTTCTTTTATTTTCTTTCCGATCACAACGATACGATGCTCGTCACTGGCTCCTGTACAAGTCGATAACGTTACACACGTATCATTTTCATTTACTTCCACACCGGTATCATATACTGCAACGCTCTTAGCCGCATTTACAAATGCATCAAAATCGGTGTCATCTGCGAAATCCGTCCGGTACACATCGGAGCTTTCTGTCGTTACTCCGGTTGCAAAAATTTCATATGTAAGTTTTCTCCCATCCACTGTGTAAATGTAAAAATGTGGATACTTTTTCCAAAAACTTTTTTCATCATAGTCCTGCAGGTGGCGGAACATAGAGCCATCCTTCATACGATGCCCGTATATAATACTGTTTCGATCCGAAAGATCAGCACTGGCATTCGCATCAATAAAAATCGTTCCAAGTGTATTGTCATTATCCGAAAATGTTTTGTGAAGGTAAGTCTGATTATCCTTTCCCTGTACGATCGGATAATTGATTTCCTTCGGCTCCGGCCAGAAGCGGATCCACCCAATCGTATCCGGGTTGATCTTCTTAAGCTTATCAAAGTCCACTTGGAAATTGTCTTCTTTCCCATCCGTGCTCTTCTCCTCGGTCACTGCAAGACTTCGTATGTTCTTATACTCATCTTGCCCGTCTTTATAGCCTTTACCAATCTTAAGGAGCTGAAAACCGGACACGCAAAATACTATGATCGCAATGACTAGAATGGTATTCCACAAAAAATTGCTTTTTTTCTTCTTTCGTCTTCCCCTGTGATGTTTTCTCGTACTCATAATTCACCACCTTTATCTTCTTTCTGTCATTACATTCAAGTGTAACACCATTAAAGCTGCGCTGTCAAAATCTACTTTATACTTTTTTAATGAGCTTTCATTTCTTCTTAATTGACTTTCTGTTGGCAAGGTTTATGATGAAAAAAACAGAATGAATATCAGAGGTGTAAAACATGAATCAATTGAAAGACAGATTTCGGAATTTTATGTATGGACGATACGGACTGGACACATTTGGAAAATGCACCATCACTTTAGGGCTTGCTTCGATGCTGATCGCCGGATGGACTTCCAACTCCAAACTTTCCCTTCTATCGTGGCTGCTTATTTTTTATTCATATTATAGAATGTTCTCAAGAAACATTTACAAACGTTCTCATGAAAATCAGATTTTTCTTAATAAAACTGCGAAGATCCGTACATTTTTCTACAGACAGAAAAATCAGTTTGCCCAGCGAAAAACCCATCACATTTACAAATGTCCCGGCTGTAAGCAGAAAATCCGAATTCCTCGTGGCAAAGGGCGCATCGAGATTACTTGTCCGAAGTGCCATACAACATTTATAAAAAACAGTTAAGAAAAAGAGCCTTTGCGGAATACCCCTTTTCCACAAAAGCTCTTTCTTATATTTTTAGATATAATCCCGGAGAAATGGTTATCTTAAGCTTTATTCTTCTCGTATCTTGTTGCAAGGATCCAAGCTACTAATGAGAAGAGAACCGGTCCTAATACAGACCATACAGTTGTTGCGATGTCTCCACCAACAGCTGGCTGGATAATTGTAAATACGTTAGCGAATCCGATTACAATAAGGATTAACCATGTAAATGCTACTGCCATTCCTTTACTCTTGTAGATCAAGAATGGTTTCTGGATAGAGTCGTTCTTCTTGAAGTTGATAAACGCTCCTGCAATGAACATATATGGAAGTGTCATAGCAACGTTTGTCATGTTTGTTAAGATCTGGAAGAACTTAGCAGCTGTATCTCCACCGAAAGCGATGAGTAAGTCCATGATAGCTACAAATGCACACTGCATGTACATAGCGTTTTTCGGAACACCGTCTGTGATTGTAGCGAATTTTTTCGGAAGTAATCCTTCTGGTGCACCCTCGATCATCTGTTTTAATGGAGAGTAAATTAATGTAAATAAAGCTCCTGACAGAGAACATACGATAGAAAGACCCATGAATCTTGCAACACCATTTCCTAATGCTGTACATGTTCCAGCGCTTGCGCCGAATGCTTTACCGATCTGAACTCCTAAGTTGTTCATGATTACATAAGAAGCATTTCCTAATGTAACTGTCTCAGCATCTCCAAGAACTTCTGTCCAGTTTGTGAAGATACCTACGCAGAAGATACCTAAAGAGTATCCGATAGCTACTATGATAGCTGCGATTGTAAGACCTTTACCAAAGTTTTTCTCTGGATTTTCTGTCTCGTCAACAAGTCCTCCAACAGCTTCTGTTCCGCCGTATGCGAATAATGCAAATACTAAGAATGCAAACATACCGATTGTTCCCTGGTATGCTGGATGCTGAGCTGAGAAGAGTTCTTTCATTGTGCTTGGAAGTGGCTGAAGTAAGTGTAAACCATTTCCAACGAGAACTGCGATAGCACCAACGTAAAGAAGAACGTTGATTGCCATACAAGCGATACCACCGACCTTAGCTACTTTCTGTACTGCAGAAATTCCCTTTGAAGCAAAGAATGTTACTACAGAGATGAATACTACACCAATAACTCCAAGTGTCTGGATAGAGCTAAGTCCGAAGAGTGACCATGTACCTGTTTTATCTGTTCCGAAGATTGCATTAGAAACAGGAATCATGATTCCGGAAGAAATGTTGATAAGCCATACTACGTATGAAGCATACCACATAAATGTTCCGATGAATGCGTACTTTGTTCCCATACAGATTTCCATCCAGGAGAAGATTCCTCCCTTTTCATCTTTGAAAGCAGCACCATACTCTGCGATCATGAATGCGAATGGAATGAAGAACAAAAGTGCTGAAATGATGTAAAATGGAATAGATCCATATCCCATGATGTAGAATGCTCTAGGCATGTTGTTGAATCCGTAAACGGATGTGAAAATCATCAAGATCAATGCCGACATGGACATTTTCTTTTTTGCGTTTGCTGACATAATTAATTCTTTCTCCTTTAATATAATTTTTCCCCGGTTGTACAATCCATGCTCGTATCATATCGGATTCTTTAATTTTTCACAAATTAGAGCAAGTTTCTTGACAAGAAACAAAACGTGGCATATAATCGTCTGAGGAAACTTAAGATTATATTATGATATTTTTAAGTAAAGTTTATACTTTTTTTACAATTCAAACAAAAAAAAGTTGATTTTGAGGAAACATTTATGGATAAAGATATGAATTTGCGCCAATGCGTGGGTAAAAATATACGAAAGTATCGCCTTGCCAATGGGCTTTCATTGGAAAATATGGCTAATAAGATATTTAAAAGCAAGTCCACGATATCCAAGTATGAAAACGGCTCTATCGCTTTGGATGTGGAAACATTGGGTGAAATTGCGAATGCTTTAAATATACACCCTTCGCAGTTGCTGGCGACACCGGTTGCTTCAAAGGCTTTCCCTGCCAAGCAGGACTATTTAGATGACATCTATATGTACTCCTACGACGGAAAAAGCAAGCGCATCATTAAAAGTGTGATTGAAAGATATCAGACAGATACGCCGGGTGTATACTCCACACAGCTTTTTTATGATATCCCTTCTGTAAAACACATTGCCGAATGTGCGATCTTTTATCAGGGAACAAGTACAAAGCACGATATATTAGAAAACTATTCTCTCGTCAATACACATCACGATATCGAACAGCTGTGGCTTTGCTGCATCGGAAGTCTTTCCCAGACAAAATTTCAGGTTGGATTTTTAGCAGGCCTTTCCAACGCCACTTTATTCCCGGCTGTAAGAAAGGTTGTATTAAGTCCGGATCTACTTTCAGAAGAGGAACTGTTAGAGCATTTGTTATTCACAAAAGAAGATCTGCAGAAAGTCAAAAAGTCAAATGTATTCATTATTGATGAATTTGTTGTATAAAAAAATGTGCAAAGAATGTTTATTCATTCTCTGCACATTTTTTTGTATACTTCTATTTACTTTTATTTTTATACATCATCCGATCCGCCTCGAAAATGGCCTCTGTGATCGGATGCACACCGCAGACACCACCGATGCTGACAGACAGGTTCAACCCCGGACACTCTGCAAGTTTGATGTCTTCAACTGCCTTTTGGATCTGTACATTTTTCGCTTCCATGTTTTTAAGCGACATTTTCGGAAAGAGCAGCAAAAACTCATCCCCGCCATAGCGTATCAGAATATCATTGTCTCGAATACAGGACTGGATTGCCGCCGAGATTTCTCGCAGCACAACATCTCCTGCAAGATGACCGTATAAATCATTCACCATTTTAAATTGATCCACATCGATGATCTCTACACATTCCATACCTTCCATATGTGTGCGATACGTTTCATAATATCTTCTGGAATATGCTCCGGTCAGTGGATCGGAAAAAAGCTCTCTGTTTTCTCCTTCTGTTTTATCAACAAGGAATCGCGTGCCATTTGCATCAATCCATCTTCCTTCATTCATTTTCGAAAGCATTTCCAATACGCACGGTGTTCCATTGATGCAAAGATATTTCGCCACTACGTAATACATATCGTTTCTTGTAAACTCTAATTTATTGAGTATTGTTTTCTGGGCAAATGCGCGTGCCGAAATGCAGTTCGCACAGTTTCCGTTGTTTTGCCAGAACGACGCGCAATGTTGGCCGGTCTGCTTTAAGATTCCATTGTCATCCACTTCCAGAACAGCATTGGCTGTTGGATCAACAAGCCGTACAATATCGAAAATGCAATTCAGCTGTTCAAATGCAGACCGAATATCTTTACCATTCATATTCTGTGCGCTGGAAATGCCATCAAGAACCGGAATATCCGCTGTCGTCTGCTTTGGCTTTACCATCTGTCCAATTGCGCCAACATAATGCCCCGGCAGATACTCTGACCAAAGCGTGTGCACCCTCACATCACAGCATTTGTATTCTTCGGAACAAGGCATCAAAATGCTCATAGCGAATTCTCTGTTTTCTGATGTTGTCGCTTTTATTGCCTCTTTAAGGCGATGGAAATCTTTCTGACTCAAATATTTAAAGCTATTCTTATCTGTAATATTTTTTACCGAATACCGATACTGCGGTGGTTCATTCCAGTCAATAATTCTTACAAGCTTTGAAGCGGCATCATATTCAAATTGTATACCTCCATTCAAAGATGCATAAAAGTCTGCTCGTTCTTGCATTATTTCCAATACACCTTGCGCGCGATCACTATCCGGGACATCATTATTTTTCATAATTTCCGACGCCAGACGATCTGCTTCATTCCGATAACCGACATTTTCCATTTCATATTGGCCTGTCATTCGAAGCTGTGGTGCAACCTCACGCAAACATTTTAGTAAAATCGGGTTAAACGCTCCGCACTCTCCAGCCAGGATCATATCCATTGCCATATCGTGAGTATAAGCTTCCTTATAGCAACGCTTACTCGTAAGTGCATCGTACACGTCTGCCAATGCAACTACCTGTGCCGCGATTGGTATTTCCTCTCCCCTAAGACCGTCCGGATAACCGCCGCCATCCCACCGTTCATGATGCCAGCGGCAGATTTCCCAGGCTACATGAAGCAACGGTTTTTCTACTTTTGTTGTCATCTCTTTAATAATATTGGCGCCGACAGTCGTATGGGTCTTTATAACCTGAAATTCTTCCTTCGAAAGTTTTCCCGGTTTATTCAAAATATTTTCCGGAATACATACCTTCCCAATGTCGTGTAATGCCGATGCCGTAGTGATCATTACAATCTCAGACTCTGACAGTGGATATGCATCTGTATTCTGGACAAGTTTTCGAAGCAAAAGTTCCGTTGTCGTACGAATATGTTCAATATGCTCACGGCTCTCGCTATTTCGAAACTCTACAACATGACTCAAAATGCCAATCATCAGATTGTTCGTTTCTTCTTTTTCGTAAATCTGATCTGAAACCATCTGCTTCAATCGTCTCTGATTTGCATAAAGATTCAGTATATTATGCACTCTTCGACGGACAATAAATGCATCAAACGGTCGTTGTATGAAGTCTTCTGCGCCGAAAACATACGCCCGTTCAATTACTTCTTTATTTTCTTCTGCTAAGATCATGATCACAGGAACCTCATCGATCCAACGAAATATGTTCATTCTATCCAGAACCTGAAAGCCATTCATCTCCGGCATGTTAATATCAAGAAGCATCAGATCAACCGTAAGATCCTGCTGAAGCATATAAACCGCCTCGCGCCCATTCTCTGCTTCTACATAATCATACTCCTCTCCGAGGATTGCCATCAGGATCTGTCTATTCATCTGTGAGTCATCTACAATCATTATTTTAGGTCTTATCTTCATCGTAAATCTTTCTCCTCGAATTCATTTTCTTCCTTATTATAATTATAGTGGGTTTTTTAATTCACACAAAAAGTGTGTTTTTCTCATTCTTTTCAGCAACAAATCATGGTACAATTAAAAAAAATCGAATGTTTCCACAACATTTGCAAGCAGTGAAGGGAGGGCAAATTTGTGAAAAAATCTAAAAATATTATTCTACTTACAATTACAATCATTGCCATTTCCCTGTTTGGAATCAATCTGTATCATAATTATATCCAACAGGAGATTTATGAAAAAAATTCCGATCATCTGCTTGCAACATACGAGCAGGTAAATCGGACATTTATGCTATTTTCCCAGCGTAACTGGAATGTACTGTCTGACTGGAACGGAAATCTTCAATACATATCCGATTCTGACAATGTTGAAACGGTATGGAAAGATTTCGCAAGCCGCAAAAAAAGCTGGCAGTACAGTGATTTTTATATGTTCAACGAATCCTGCGACTTTATTACCGCTGACAATCGGCAAGGAACCGCTGACAGCATCCAAAATGTATTCCGCAAAATGTATGCTTCTGGTCTGCCTACACTCTCTGATTATACAGCTTCCAGCGGAAAACAGAAAGTAGTATTTGCAATTCCTTTGAGCAAACCTTTTACACTCAATGGGACAACCTACACAGGCGTTGCTGTAAGCTACGCTGTCAGCACAGTAGAATCACTCATCTCCAACAATGTATACGGAGATAAGAGTAGCTGCTACATTACCAACAAAAGTGGAGATATCATTTTATCACTGGAGCCTCAGTCAGATTTTTTATCTGATAAAGCGAATGTGCTTTCCTATTTAAAGGAAAACGCTTCCTTTTCCGAAAACAACTTCAATAATATAAAGCAAGGCATTAGCACCGCCGCAAAAGGATGTGCCAAATTACAATGCAATAAAGATGAATACTATCTCGTCTGGCAACCAGTCGGGCTTAATGACTGGAGCATTCTTGGAATCGTAGAAACAAACGCTGTCAATTCCGGCGACGAACAGATCCTGCATTTTACAATTATTATGATCGTCACGCTTGCAGTCTGCCTGCTTCTTCTACTTTTAAGACTGTTTTTGCTGAATGCGAAAATGCGACTTCAGCACCAGCAGACATTGCATCGACTGTTAATGTCTCAAAAAGAAACAACCGATCAGCTCTTTTATGGAATGACCCGCATTGTAGACCGCTATGCTGTGATCGATCTTGCAAGAAACCAATACGAATATCACGAATACAGCAGCCCGCAGCCGCTTTATCCAAAGACCGGTTCTTATACGGATATGGTTCATAATGCTTCAAGACAATATTTCGTTCTCTCTGAAACGGAAAATCTGAAGCTGGAGCATCTGCTGAACAAAAAATATTTGCAGAGTGTTCTCCAGAAAAAAGACGACATTTTGAAAATCGAGTACAGCGGAAGAACGAATAATGAATACAAGATCATGAGCATCGTTGCCGTGAAATGGGATGAACATAACATTCCACAAAGAGTAATGATGATCGCACAGGATCTCGGTAAACGACGGGAACTGGAAAACCTCGCAAACACCGACAGTATGACCGGATTGTTTAATGAACGTTGCTTCAGCACCATTCTTCATCGCAATGAGAAGAATAAGCATCCTTTCGTCCTCTATTATCTTGATCTGGATCATTTCAAGCCGGTCAACGATACTTACGGACACGATATGGGCGATAAACTCTTAAAGGAAGTTGCCGGACGCCTCTTAGAATGCACCCGCAGTAAAGATTATGTTTTCCGCATCGGCGGCGATGAGTTTGCACTGATCATACACGCCAATATGGACGAACTCCTATGCGAACAGACAAAGCTAAGAATCCTTCATTCGCTTCTTCGCCCTTACAAAATTGATGGCAAAACGTTGCATATCGGCGCAAGCTGTGGATATGCGATCTATCCGGATGATTCTGACGATTGTGGCAAGATCCGTATTCTTGCCGACCAGCGAATGTATGCAGAAAAAGAGAAAAATCATCAACGCCAGAAGTAGCACTACTGCGATCATACATCCAATTTCTATCTGTTTCCATTTCGCATCTTTTCTCATCATACTTCCTCATTCTCTCTTGAAAAATCTACTAAAAAGGTCCACCGGACCTTTTTTTCGTATGCTTGGCAACACAAAAAGCCACCTGCTTATACAGGTGACTTCTAAACGTTAAAAACAATGACTCTATCTGTCATTTTTCTATGAACTTATCCATTTTCGCAACCGGCTGACATAGCTTATCGCCTTAGTCCCTCTGGCTTTGCGTCACTGTCTTTCAACAGTTTTGCCCCCTATAAACATGTACTTAGTATAACATGGGGAGAAAGCGAAGGCAATATTCTATAGATACAAAAAACCCTGTCTGAATCAGACAGGGTTAAAGAGGCGCCAACCAGATTTGAACTGGTGATAGAGGTGTTGCAGACCTTTGCCTTACCACTTGGCTATGGCGCCACCTATGTGCACTTGTTATTATAGCAAATGCACATGTATTCGTCAACATCGGATCTATGTTTGTTTATTTTTTTACAGTATTCTTTTTACAATACCGGGAGTTTGACAGTTGAATAATGTAAAAAGTACTTACAGGCCTTATAAAACCT
>JAUNTC010000086.1 GCA_030538915.1 Lachnospiraceae bacterium
GTGAAAGAAGAGCCTAAAGCAGAAGAGTCGAAGGAACCAGTAAAGAAGAAAAAGCATCACAGCTGGAAATCTTATTTTCAGAAGATGACTGGTAAACACGAAGAGAAAGAAGAAGAGAAAAAAGAGACTGTTAAAGAACCGGAAGTAAAAGAAGAGCCGATGGAAGAAGTAACAGAGGAAGTAGTAGAAGCTGAACCGGTAGAGGAGTCAGTGGAAGAAGTCATAGAGGAAGTTTACGAAGAAGAACCGGAGCAGTTTGTCTCCCAGGTAGAAGAGGAATATGCAGAAGCCTTCGAGGAAGCAGTTGCTCAGGAAAATGAAGAGAGCGAAGAAGAGGTAGAAGACCTTTCTGTTGGAGAGATGAATCCATATACTGGACGTGAATATGAGTCGAATAGCGTCCGTATGCATCCAAAGCATATTGGTTATGTACAGGTTTACAGCCGCAAGGATCACAAATGGCATGATATGACAGAGTGGGCATTCCTCGGCGAGCAGGAGAGAAAGAAATTGGAGCTTGGTGATGATTATGTTTCACCAATCTATCTCGATTAGAAAGAGTGAAGAATTATGAAGTGGGAACAGTTATTATCGACTAAAAGAAGCAGAGAATCCGGAGTGAGACGCCAGTCGTTTCAGAATACAGATCTGCGAAGTGAATTTGAAAAAGATTATCATCGAATCATCGGAAGCGCTTCTTTTCGCCGCCTTCAGGATAAGACGCAGGTGTTCCCGCTGGATAAAAGTGATTTTATAAGGACGAGACTTACTCATTCGATGGAGGTCTCGTCTATTGCAAGATCTTTGGGACAGAACGTTGCGGAGAGTATTCTTTTACAGAAGAAAGATAAAGGATTCGAACCGCATATGAAAGAAGATATCTGTAATATTTTACAATGTGCGGGCCTCATTCATGATATTGGGAACCCGCCATTTGGTCATTATGGAGAAGTTGCAATCAGAGAATGGTTTACCCGCAATCTGCCAAAGCTTACATTCCATGGAAAAAAGATTTCTGAAATTCTGGATGAGCAGATGCTGGCAGATCTCTATCATTTTGAAGGAAATGCACAGGCGTTACGCCTTGTGACAAAATTACATTTTCTTGTAGATGAGCACGGCATGAATTTAACATATGCGCTTCTTAATACGATCGTAAAGTATCCGATCCCGTCGCATCAGATGGATCCGACATCGGATGATATTACGAAAAAGAAAATGGGATACTATTATGCAGATGAAGAGATTTTTCAAAAGATTGAAAAAGAGACGGGAACGAACGGAAGACGTCATCCATTGACATATATATTAGAGGCAGCAGACGATATTGCTTATAAGACAGCAGATATTGAGGATGCGTTTATTAAGAAATTTATCAGTTACTATAAGCTGCTGGAGGAACTGAAAAAAGTACAGAAACATTGTAACAGCAGCCAGGAAGGAGCATTCCTTCCGGCGGATTGTTTAGAAGAACTGTATCGACGCGGAAAAGAAAATAATGTCTCACATCCGGAAGCCTATGCGATTAAAAATTGGATCGTCCGAGTGCAGGGATTTTTGATCAGCTGCGCAACTTATGGATTTACTTCCAATTATGATGAAATCATGGCGGGAGAATATACACATGATCTTTTCTGGCATACAGATGCAGAGCAGTTGATGGATATGTTAGGAACATTGGCTTTCGAAGAAGTATTTATTTCTGATACGATCTATCGAATGGAAGTTGCTGAGGAAGCAGTTCTTGATTTCCTTATGGATAAGTTTATGCATGCGATCATCAGTTATGATGATGAACCGGAAAAGCTGGAGTCTTTGGATGTCCGAATGGTTTCTTTTATATCCAGCAATTATAAGAAGGCTTATCATGTGCAGGCAGAGGGGAAATCAGATGTAGAGAAGTTGTATTTAAGACTGCTTCTTGTGACAGATTACATTTGTGGAATGACTGACAGCTACGCAAAACGTCTGTATCAGGAATTGAATGCGATGGATTGGCCGTGGAGCGGTACTTTATAATAGAGGGAACATGTAGACATGATGAGTGTAGATGAAAAATATATGAAAGAAGCGATCAAACAGGCGAAGAAAGCATATGCGATCGGAGAAGTTCCGATTGGTTGTGTGATCGTGCACGATGGAAAGATCATAAGTCGAGGATACAATCGACGGACAATCGATAAGAATACATTGGCGCATGCGGAGCTTGCGGCAATTAAAAAGGCAAGTAAGAAATTAAATGATTGGAGACTGGAAGGGTGCACGATGTATGTGACACTGGAGCCTTGTCAGATGTGTTCCGGTGCACTTGTGCAGTCAAGAATTGATCGAGTGGTCGTTGGCTGTATGAATCCAAAGGCCGGATGCGCAGGGTCTGTGTTGAATATTTTGCAGATGCCGGAATTTAACCATCAGGTTGAACTGGAAACTGGGGTTTTGGAAGAAGAGTGTAGTCAGATGATGAAGCGCTTCTTTAAAGAACTTCGAGAAGCAAAGAAAAAATAAAAAAACGTGCATTGCGCTTCGAACACTTCCTACCGGACGTTACCTTGACAGTTAACTCAGACCAGGCTACCTTACGGCACCCGAGAGGTTCTGTTTAGTGCTGCTTCGTTCCCGACCTGACACGATTCACAGATTCTCGTCGCGTAAGACCCAGTCATCAACGCCACTTGTCAAGGGCAGCTCCGACAGGAAAATGCCCTCTGCGCAATATCACCCCTACTATAGCGGATTGTAGGTACAAGGTACCGCTAACACCCCGGCTGCACGAGTCTATATTTTACCGTGTTTTTTGCAAAATGTCAATGGGGATACCAGAATTGGAGGAAATATATAATGAAGATTTTGCTTGCAGCGATCAATGCGAAATATATACATTCGAATCTTGCTGTTTATTGCCTGAAAGCATATGCAAAAATGCATTGCCAGAGCGAATACGGTAATGGAGAGATCGAGATTGAGATCGGAGAGTATACAATCAATCAACAGATAGATGATATTATGCGGGATGTCTACGAAAGGCAGCCCGATGTTTTATGTTTGTCTTGCTATATTTGGAATTTAAAATATGTGGAAGAGCTTATCCGTGAGATGAAGAAGGTTCGCCCGGACCTTATAATCTGGACCGGTGGTCCGGAAGTTTCTTATGACGCGCCGGAAGTTTTGAAACGTTTGCCGGAAGTTGCAGGTGTTATGAAAGGAGAAGGAGAGAAAACCTTCTGCGAAGTTAGTATGGCATATTTGCAGGCGGAGAAAGAAAATGGAAATTTAAAAGTTTCGGATGAGAGATTTTCAGAAATTGACGGAATCACGTATCGAGACAGTGAAGGTATGATCAAGGAAAATGCGTGGCGGGAGCCAATGGATTTAAGTGAAGTTCCATTCGTATATGACCAGCTGGAGGATTTTGAACACAAAATTATTTACTATGAGACGAGCAGAGGATGTCCGTTTTCGTGCAGTTACTGTCTTTCTTCTATAGATAAGAGGCTCCGTTTCCGCGGTCTCGATCTTGTTTTTAAAGAACTTCAATTTTTTTTAGACCACAAAGTGCCACAGGTGAAATTTGTAGACCGTACATTTAACTGCAAACATGATCATGCAAAAGCAATCTGGCAATATATCTCAGAGCATGATAATGGTATTACGAATTTCCATTTTGAAGTGTCCGCAGATTTATTAAATGAAGAAGAATTGAATATTATAACAGGAATGCGCCCGGGACTTATTCAGTTGGAAATTGGTGTGCAGTCGACAAATGCGGATACGATACGGGAAATTCACCGTACTATGAATTTGGAGGAGCTTGCAAAAAAAGTTGATCGCGTAAACCGGGCAGGTAATATCCATCAGCATCTGGACTTGATCGCAGGGCTGCCGTTTGAGGATTTGAAAAGTTTCGCAAAATCTTTTGATGACGTATATCGTATGCGGCCGGAACAGTTGCAGCTTGGATTTTTAAAAGTGCTTAAAGGTTCTTATATGGAATCAAAAAAGGAGAATTACGGTCTACAGTACAAAAGTCTTCCACCTTATGAGGTGCTTTCGACGAAATGGATTTCCTACGAGGAAATTTTACATCTGAAAGGCATCGAGGAGATGGTGGAAGTTTACTATAATAGCAGACAGTTTGAAGAGACGATCGAAGCATTGGAAAAGGAATATGAAAGTGCATTTTCGATGTTTGAAAAAATGTGGGAATTTTATAAACACGAGCAATATCATCAGGTGAATCATAAGCGAAGTGAGCGGTATGAAATTTTACTTCGATTTGTAGCAGAATATCATCCGGATCAGGTGGAATATTTTAGAGAGCTTTTGACATATGATTATTATCTGCGGGAAAATGCGAAGTCCAGACCTTCATTTGCCGGAGAGGAAGTGCTTACGAAGGAAGAATTTCGACAGTTTTATGAGACAGAAGATAAGGAGCGCCGTTATTTGAAATCGTATGAAAAATATGATAAAAATCAGCTTCGCAAAATGACTCATCTGGAAAAATTTCCACTTTTACAAAAGACTGTTTTATTTGATTATCTGGAACGTAATCCACTTACGCAGGATGCAAGGATCTGTGTTGTAGATTGTACGGAAAATCATTGCAAAGGATAGAAAAAGAGGTTAGAATAATAAAGCATAATGCACAAGGAGGAAAGAAAAATGGATTTTTACAATAAAAAATTTAAAAAGGCAGTAGCGATCATCATTATGGTTGTAATTGTTGCAATGGTAGCAACTATGATTTTACCGGCATTTGTATAAGGGGATAAGAAGGAGCGATAAACGGAGTGAGAGAGCAAACAGGTGGCAAGAGAAGACAGGATATGAGAAGGTCTTCTAGAAAATCAATACGCAGAAGAAAAAAGAGAAAACAGAGAATCTGTCTGATGGCAGTTCTTTTAGTAGTATTAATGTATGTGGCCAGTCACCTGGCGCTTTATCGCTACGTATCCAGATATCCGAAAGAAAGAATCTGTGATAATGTATTCATTCACACAGTGGATGTATCCGGAATGACGGCAAAAGAGGCGGAGGCGGAGCTTAAGAAGCATTTCGCTGAAGATGTTAAAGCAGAAGTAGTCTTAAAGGCTGACGATAAAGAAACAAAGACGACATTGAAAGATTTAGAACTTCAGTATGAAAATGAAAAAGGGGCGGTCAAAGAGGCACTCTCTTATGGAAAAAAGGGCTCTCTTCTCAAAAGATATCGTGAGATCCGTAAGTTAAAAAAAGAAAAACAGGTCGTCGATATGAAACTGAAAGTTGATTCGAATAAGACGGAGAAGATATTGAAAAAACAGGCGGTTCCGCTTGCGACCCATGCAACGGATGCGACGATTGAGCGTGTGGATGGACAGTTCCAGATTAAGGATGCCAAAAAAGGAAAAACAATTGATATAAAAGAAACAATAAAGTTGATAGAACGTGCACTCAATAAAAAATGGAATCACAAAGAGTTGACTATAAAACTTTTGCAAAAGACAGAGGAACCGAAGGTTACTACAGATGACCTGAAGGATATTAAGGACTGTCTGGGAACCTTTTCGACAGATGCAGGTGGCGGACAGCGATGGAAGAATTTAAAGAATGGAGCTTCAAAAATAAGTGGCACTGTTCTGATGCCGGGAGAGTCGGCATCTGTCCATGATATTACCGCACCGTATGACAAAGAACATGGCTACGCGCTGGCAGGTTCTTATGAAAATGGTAAAGTCGTTGATTCTTATGGCGGTGGTATCTGTCAAGTGTCTACAACGTTGTACAATGCAGTTCTCTATGCAGAACTGAAAGTAACGAAACGTTTTCCACATTCAATGGCAGTCGCGTATGTTGAGCCATCCAGAGATGCGGCAATTGCAGGAGACTTCAAAGATTTCTGCTTCCAGAATTCTTATAAGTATCCAATCTATATCGAAGGCGGAATTGATTCTTCCAATCAGCTGACTTTCTCTATTTACGGGAAAGATACCCGACCGAAAGGACGAAAGATCCGTTTCGAGAGTGAGACAATAAGTACGCAAGAGCCGGGAGCAACCTATCAGGCTAATTCGGATGCAGCAATCGGTTCGATCGTTGCAGTCGGAGGTGCACATACAGGTCGCACAGCGAGACTCTGGAAGATTGTTACGAAGGATGGAAAACAGGTAAGCCGCAAGGTGATCAACAACAGTACTTATAACAAATCGGATTCCATCATTTCTGTTGGAACGAAATCATCCAGCTCTGAGGCATCGCAGCTTGTGCAGAGTGCAATCGCCAGCCAGGATCGAAGCCGGATCAATGTTGCGATCAGCAAGGCACAGGGAATGGAATAAAAAAGATTGGAACAAAAAGAAAATGAAATTAGGAACACAGAATGGATATATATTAAGTGAGCAGACAGTGATCTGTGGCTATTCCAGACAGATTGGCATATACGGGATTGCAACTGTAGCAAATGCGCTTGCAGCTCAAGGCGCAAAAGACATTGCAGTCAGCGTGAGAATAGAGATCCCTACATTCGGATATCAGTCCAGAATCCACGGACTGGAAAAATCAATCCGAAAGATCTGCAAAGAAAAAGAAATAAAGCTTCTTGAGATGAAGACAGGCAAAAATCCGGTTCTTAAATTTGTTCAGGTGATCGTCTGTGGTATGGCAGCAGTTGAAAATATGGAAGTAAGAAAGCCAAAGGCGGGAGATGCACTGGTGCTTATGAAGTGGCCGGGGATGGAAGGAATGCTTCGGGTGACACAGGAAAGAGAAGAAGAGCTGAAAGAACGCTTTTCCCCTACATTTCTTGAGCAGATCAAAAGCTATGATGCACATATATTTTCAATGGAAGAAGCGAAATACGCACTGGAAGCAGGTGCAAAAAATCTCAGACAGATCGGAGAGGGTGGTATTTTCGCAGAGCTTTATCGTTTGTCTGTGGAAGAAGAACTTGGTGTGGACGTAGAACTTCACAAAATTACGCTTTTGCAGGAAACGGTGGAGGTGTGTGAACAGTATCACTTGAACCCATATCAGATGACATCTGCTGGAAGCTTTCTGGCGGTGGCAGAAGACGGCGTCACATTTGCACGAAAAATGGGAATGCAGAACATTCCGGTATCTGTGATCGGATATCTGACAGATAACAATGACAAGATTATAAGAAACGGAGAAGAAGTTCGTTATATTGACAGACCGGCAACGGATGCTGTTTTCGAAATCTTCAAAGAATCATAAATGGAATCATCCTTCGGGATGGTTCTTTTTTTTGTAGTAGCATGAGAAATAGGAATGATGTAGAATAGAGTCAAAGTAGGTAATTGCGAAACTCAAATTTGAAATATGAGAGCAGTTGTCCACAATAAAT
>JAUNTC010000087.1 GCA_030538915.1 Lachnospiraceae bacterium
TACAGATAAGCAAAACAAGACTGAAACAACTGTAAAAACAACAGTGAAAAGCAAAAAGAATGCTTCGGTTAAAACAGGTGACAGTTCCAAGCCGGTTTTATGGGCAGTTCTTATGCTCATAGCGATTGCCGGAATAACAAGAGTCTTAATGCTGGGAAAAAAGAATTAAAAGTCTTTACGGCGAACCTTTTCAGACTTTATAATAATAAGTAACAATAAAATAATAGTCTGAAAGGAAGGAAAAGCATATGGAATTAAAAGAGCAGTTAACTGGAATTCAGCACATAGGAATTCCAACCAATGACATCGAAGAAACAATCGCATTTTATAAGAAACTGGGATTTGACATCGCTTTCCAGACGGTGAATGAAGAAGCGAATGAAAAGGTGGCATTTCTCAAGTTAAACACGCTGGTTGTCGAAACTTATGAAAACAAAGCGGCAGCGCTAAAAGCAGGAGCAATCGATCACGTTGCAATCGATGTAAAAGATATCGAAGCGGTGTATGCACTTATTAATCAGGAAGGACTGAACACAACCGCGGATACGATCCATTTCCTGCCATTCTGGGAAAATGGAGTAAAGTTTTTCACAATCGAAGGGCCGAATAAGGAGAAAGTAGAATTCAGTCAGTATCTGTAGTCTGTAAAGGAGAACTATGAGTTAGTCTCATTTTTGTTCACAGATAACAATAATAATATTTAAATTTAATAGCATGTTTGGTTGAGAAGCACAGAAAGATCATCCCGAAGTACAAGGAAAAAAGTGATCTGATGTGCTTCTTCGATTTCCTGGATTCTCTTTCCGGCATATTTTTTATCGTTTCGCAAATAGGATGTTGACAAATAAAAAGAGACGATATATAATCGTTCTAAATAGAACTATAAAGAGGGGGGGCGGTCATATGTTTTTTTGGGATCAACATAAGACGATAACCAGTTATTATGAATCACTTGCAAGGAATGTATGTGACACTTATGATTTGACACAGATGGAGTATGATATATTAATGTTCCTTCATGACAATCCGCAGTTTAATACGGCGGCTGATATCGTTAAGGTCCGCAAGTCGACGAAGTCCCACGTTTCAATATCACTGAAGGATTTGGAGACGAAGAGACTGGTCGATAGGATTCAAAGTCCGAATAATAAGAAGCGTATAGAGATTGTTTTATTAGATGATGCAATTCCGATCATAGAAGCAGGGAAAAACGCACAGAAGCAATTTGCGAAAAATGTTTTGAATGGATTAACAGAAGAAGAGATGCACATGTGTATCCAGGTATTTCAAAAGATTTGCAACAATGCGGATGAATGTTTGAAAAGAAATGCGGAGTGAGATGATGATAAAATTATTTATGTTATGACAGATTATTTGAAGAGGAGTAAGAAACATGAGACAGGAAAGCTATAAACCTAAGATGCCGGATCTGATGGAGGCAATATTTGATGCCGGATATTTGATCTTTGACCTGATTGCAGCAATTTTATTTTTCGTAGTTGGAAAGGGAAACACGCTATTTACCCTTTATGGAATTTTAACACTGACACTTTGCGGTGGAGATGCTTTCCACCTTGTGCCTAGAATTGTCAGAGCTGTGAAAGGAAGCAGCGAGAAGGTCAAGAGACAGATGGGAAGAGGTCTGCAGGTTTCTTCCATTACTATGACCGCATTTTACATTCTATTACTGTATGTATGGAAACAGACATTCCCGGAATTTGAAGCACCTGTAGCTGTTGAGGCAATGATCTGGATCTCTGCAATCATTAGAATTCTTGTATGTCTTTTGCCACAGAACAACTGGCTTACAGATGAAGGAAATATGAAACTGTCTGTGATCAGAAATGCAGTATTTGCAGTTACAGGTATTGGTGTGATTATACTATATGCAATTTCCGGAAATGCAAATGGATATCATTTGTCAAGAATGGTTGCTGCAATCATCATTTCATTTGGATGCTACATTCCGGTTACACTGTTCAGCAAGAAAAAACCGATGGTTGGTCTGTTGATGATCCCGAAGACATGTGCTTACATGTGGATAATCGCAATGGGACTTCAGCTATTGTTTTAGATAATAGGAAAAATTGAAAAGCTGTCGCTTTTACGATGGTTCAATCGCAAAGTGGCAGTTTTTTTTGCTATCTTGATTTCAAACAGATGGAGTATTATACTACAGCTATACATAGACATTTTTTAGCTTATCAATATGAAGAAATCAGGGATTTGATATGATGAAAAACATAGGAAGACATTTTACACCGTTTCAATTGATCACGATGGGTTTTGCCGCAGTTATCTTATTTGGCGCATTTTTGCTGACGTTGCCAATCTCCTCGGTGGAGGGAGTATTTACGCCATTTCACAAGGCTTTATTTACTTCTACTTCAGCGGTGTGCGTGACTGGGCTGGCAGTGCTGGACACGGGGAGCTACTGGTCTTTCTTTGGACAGCTTGTTATTTTAATACTGATCCAGATCGGTGGGCTTGGCGTGGTGACAGTTACGGTTTCGGTCACATTGTTGTCCGGAAAAAAGATTTCTCTTATGCAGCGCACGACAATGCAGGATGCCATTGCAGCGCCACGGATCGGAGGAATTGTCCGACTGACGAAGTTTATATTAAAAGGAACATTTCTGGTAGAGCTTATCGGAGCGGTATTACTGCTACCGGTTTTCGGAAAAGATTTTGGCGTGAAGGGAATCTGGATATCAATCTTTCATTCTATTTCTGCATTTTGCAATGCGGGATTTGACATTCTCGGAACGACGAAAAATACGTTTCCGTCCCTCCTGCAGTATGCGGGGAATGCTCTTGTAAATGTAGTGATCATGCTGCTTATTATTATCGGCGGCATTGGTTTTCTTACGTGGGAAGATGTGTGCATGAATACATACCATTTCCGGCGCTATCGATTGCAAAGCAAGATCGTTCTCGTGACGACGGCAGTGCTTATTTTATTGCCGAGCCTTTTCTTTTTCTTTTGGAATTTTAAAGATCTTGCAATGAAGGAAAGGCTGCTTGCATCGTTTTTCCAGGCGGTGACACCGAGAACTGCCGGGTTTAACACCGTAGATATCGGAAAGATGGCGGAACCGGCACAGACACTTATTATCATTCTTATGTTGATCGGTGGATCGCCGAGTTCTACAGCCGGAGGTATGAAGACAACGACAATTGCAGTGCTGCTCTTAAATGCATTCGCAACATTTCGAAGCAAAGATACGGTAAGTGCATTTCACAGGCGAATTCATAATCATGTAATACGCGATGCATCTACACTTTTGATGCTGTATGTGATGCTTTTCTTTGGCGGCGGAATCGCGATCAGCATGTATGAAGGCCTGCCATTGGCCGAATGCCTTTATGAGACGGCTTCGGCGGTTGGAACAGTGGGACTTACACTCGGAATCACGCCACACCTTCATATGGCGTCCCAGTTGATCCTTATCGTGTTAATGTATCTTGGAAGAGTCGGAGGACTTACATTGATCTATGCTGTTTTTTCATCCAGAAATAAGAGCACAGCAAAGTTCCCGGTAGAACAGATTACAGTTGGATAGTTTGGAGGAAATAAACATGAAAAATATTTTACTTATTGGACTTGGAAGATTTGGCAGACATCTCGCTGTAGAGTTAAATGAGCTCGGCCATGAGGTTATGGCAGTTGATGATGATGAAGACAGAGTCAATGAAATTCTGCCATATGTTACGAATGCGCAGATTGGAGACAGCACAAATGCAGACTTTCTAAAATCACTTGGGATTGGAAATTTTGATATTTGTTTTGTAACAATTTCGGCAAATTTTGAAAATTCATTGGAGACGACTTCGCTATTAAAAGAACTGGGAGCAAAGATTGTTATCTCCCGGGCAGAACGAGATATTCAGAAGAAATTTCTCTTAAGAAACGGAGCAGATCAGGTCGTATACCCGGAACGCCAGGTAGCCAAGTGGGCATCTATCCGGTACACGGCAGACCACATTTTGGATTATATGGAGATTGACGCATCCCATGCAATTTTCGAGGCGGAAGTGCCGGAGGAGTGGCTTGGAAAGACAATCGGAGAGCTGGATGTCCGAAGAAAATATAATATCAATATCATTGCAGTGAAAGATAAAGGCGGGGTGAACATCGCACTTTCCACAGATACGCTTTTGAAGCAGGATGCGACAATTTTAGTGATCGGAGAACATAAAGCGATTAAGAGGTGGTTCAATATATAAAATCTGAACGAGCGGACCTTCTTATATAGAAAATATCTTTTACAGTTTATCAATTTTGTGTATTAGACAGGATAAACCTAGTGGAGTAGTATGTTTTCTAATAGCTGATATAGCTGTACACAAAATATAAGGAGGACAGTAAAATGGGAGAAAGAAGATTAACGTTCCGCGGGGGACGTGCAATGGCGTTGGTTCCATTTGCGATATTTATTATTATTACGATAGGATTATCTTTCGCAAATTTTCAGGATATTAATGCCATGGTTGCAGCAGGTGTGATCGCACTTTTGATCGGAATGCTTTTCAGCAAAGATCTGGATCGTTATTGGGATGTCATATTAAAAGGACTTGGTTCGAAAGTAGCGATGACTGCAGTGATGTTATGGTTAGTTGTGGGAATGTATGGAGCCATATTGAAAAGTGGACATATTGTAGAAGGACTTGTATGGGTTTCTGTAAAACTTGGAGTGTCCGGAGCCGTATTTACAGTATGCGCATTTGTTTTCTCGGCATTGTTTGCAGTGGCAACAGGATCCGGATTTGGAACAATTTCAACGATGTGCTTTATTTTATATCCGGCAGGTATTTTATTAGGATGCAACCCGGCGGTTCTGGCAGGTGCGATCTTATCGGGAGCAGCATTTGGTGACAACTTTGCACCGGTATCGGATACAACGATCATTGCAGCAACCTCACAGGAGTATAAATATACAAATGGAGCGGCAAGCATTGGTGGCACTGTAAAATGCAGATATAAATATGTTTTTATCGCTGCGATCATTGCAGCAGTATTGTTTTTTGTATTTGGTGGTTCCGGAAATACACTGAATCCGGCAGAAGCAGAAAATCTGTTGAAACAGTATCAGATGCCACAAGGATTGTTACTTTTGATACCTACATTGGTAGTTATTATTCTGGCTGTAAAAGGAGTAAATATCTTTGCCAGCCTTGGAACAGGAAGCATTCTGGCGATTGTGATCGGATTGGGCGCAAAGCTTTTCAAACCGAGCGATCTGATCTGCATCAAAGATGGCGCAATCAGCGGAACGATCACAAGTGGAGTGTCAGGTATGTTTAATGTATCGATCCTGCTAATGATCGTTGTATCTATGGGAGAACTACTTATAGCATCCGGATGCATGGAGGCAGTTGTAGATTGGCTGAACAATTCAGTCATCAAAACAGAAAGAGGCGCGGAAATTTCAATGTTCTGCCTGTCTACCGTGTTTGGTATTCTGATCGCTGTGATCAATACAATTGCAAATATATGTGTAGCTCCATTTATCAATGCGATCGGTAAGAAAAATGACATTCATCCATATAGAAGAGCAAATATACTTGCGACAACCATTTGCTCATTTCCATTTTTCCTTCCATTCGGTGGATGTGTATTACTTTTGCTTGGTGGAATCTCTTCGCAGACAGATGCATATGCATTTCTTCCGAAGCTTGGCGCAGGAGACATGATCGCTACGACGTTTTATAGCTGGGCAATCTGGGCAGTGATGCTTGTAAGCTGCATTACCGGAAAGGGAAGAGCATTCGAAGGAAGAAATGGAGAGTATATCGAAGCAAAAAAGAATCCGAATAAATAAGAGAGCAGTTTTCAAATGCAAAGGGGGTAAATTTTAAAATGAATGAACTGACTAAATTAATCAAAGCGGACATGCTTCCGGCACTTGGTGTGACGGAGCCGGGAGCGATCGCATTCAGTGTAGCGAAGGCACGTTCTTACACAAAAGGAGAATTAAAACATGTAAATGTTGCAATGAACAGTGGTATGTATAAGAATGCATTTACGTGTGGAATTCCGAATTCCAATGAAGTGGGAAATGTGTTTGCTGCAGCATTCGGCTATGTGGCTGGAAATGCAGAAAAAGGATTGGAATCGCTGGCGGATGTAAAACCAGAAGACAATGTTACCGCACAAAAACTCATTGACGAAGGTAAGATCACCGTGGAGTTAAGTGGTATTACAAGTCGTATCTTTATCCAGGCAACAGTGGAGACGGAAAGTGATAAGGCAGTAGTTACGATCCGCGATTCTCACACGAATATTACGAAGATTGAAGTAAATGGTGAGGTGCTGGAGGAGAGTGAGGCAGAGCATGCCGCAGATACGACAGAGGCGGACGCAAAGGAAGAGGTACATTCTATTCACGGCTATACATTGAAGGAAATCTTAGAATATGTAGAAACTGTTCCGGTAGAAGAGATTGAATTTGTAAAAGAAGCTTACAAAGTAAACTTGGAATTATTCCACGAAGGACTTGAAAATCCACGCACGACATTTGCAAGAACACTTCTTGCAATGAACGGTGGCAAAGAGATTTCTGACGATGAGAAGAATACGGCGTCTCTTCTTTGCAATGCAGCCATTGAGGCACGCGTGATCGGACTCGACAAACCGGCAATGAGTATTACCGGTTCCGGCGCACATGGAATTATCGCTACAATGCCACTTTATGGTGTGTATAAGATTAACCACTTGAGTGAAGAAACTTTGTGTCGTGCGACAATGTTGAGTTATCTTGTCTGCACTTATATTAAAGAGTACTCCGGAAGATTGTCTGCGTTTTGCGGATGCGCGATCGCGGCAGGATCTGGTATGGCTTGCGGAGTTTGCTACATGAAGGGTGGCGGATTAAAAGAACTGGAATATACCCTCAACAATATGGCATCTTCCATTACAGGAATGATCTGCGATGGAGGAAACCAGGGGTGCACAATGAAAGGTGTGGCAGCCTGTGATACAGCATTTCGTTCAGTAGAATTCGCGCTTAAAGGTGTTCATATCGACAATGCACACGGCATTAATGGTGCGACACCAGAAGAAACGATGCGTAATATGGGACTTATTGCATCGCCGGGAATGGTTGCAACAGAGAAGACGATCGTAGAGATCTTTGAAGATAAGTTGAAATAGTTGGAGACAGGATTGCGGAAGTATCTTAGAATGGATGCACTTATAATAGAATATTTATTGCAGCACTCCCTTCCAGGAAGACAAGTGAAAGGATAAAACTTGTTTGCCTGGG
>JAUNTC010000088.1 GCA_030538915.1 Lachnospiraceae bacterium
CCATTTTTCGAAACAGCAAAAAACTCCATCTCACTCAACAGGCTAAAGCCCATAATTTGAGGCAGGGAGCCGTGGTCAAAGCTCCCTGCCTCTTTAAAAGAAGATACAATTATTAGAAATTTTCTTAGTTTATGAGGATCGTTTTTCTTTCTTGTCTATTTAATCTCTTCTGTCTCGATCACAAATTTTACTGCTCCATCCATAGAAGATTTTCTTCCGCTGAATGTCTTGTATGCACATTTATCTGATGTCAGTGCATCGAAGCGATCCAGTGTGTCGCCAAGTTCATCCTCGAATGTGCTCTTTAACTTGCCTGTTCCTTCTTTCTGGAATTTATCTGCTCCGCTTGCAAGCTCCTCTGCTCCTGAACTTAACTTATCAGCTCCTGAGCGAAGCTCATCGCTGTTAGAAGAAAGTTTTGCAGATCCTTCGCTTAACTGTGAGCCAAGTGTATTAAGACCGTTTGCAAGCTTGTTTGTTCCGCTCTGCAGTGTGCTTACTCCGGCTACCAGTGTCGGGCTGTTCTTCTTTAATTTCAATGCACCGCCTGTGAGGGCATCGTTATAAGAACTGAGCTGTGTAAATCCGTTGTTCAACGCAGCGATTCCCTGCTGTGCTTTTGGAAAAGCGGCTGAAGTCTTACCGTCTAACTCGTTGATTCCTCCTGCCAGAGCAGCGATTCCGTTATCTAATCCTTCCATACCTGCATTCAGCGCGTCGATCTTCTGTGTCAAATCGGATACGTCGTCTTTTGGAAGTGCATCTTTTCCTTTTGCGATAGCAGCAAGTTTTTTCTGCATCTCCGGAAGCTGTGCCTGAAGTGCTGTAGCTGTTTTTTCGAATGTTGTACCCTGTTTCTGGATATCAGCTGCAATCTTCTGAATGTTTGACGGATCAACTGTCGGCATTGTAATATTTACTTTTTCCTGTTTCTTCAATACATCGATATCTCTTGTTGCATCTTTTGCTTTTTCCAACGCATCAATGGAGGCCTGCAGTTCTTTCTTTTCTGCGTCATCTGTTGCATTGGCTTTCTGTGCCTTTAATTCAGAAACCGATTTCTCGATCTGTGCTTTGCTGTTTTTAGAAGCTGTCTGTGCTTTCTCAACTGCTGCATTGTATGCGTCAATAGAATTATTTAATTCTTTTATTTTTGCTTCACATGCTTTCTGTAAGCTTCCAAGAGACTTGTTAAGATTTCCAAGTTCTGTCTGTAAGCTCTGAAGGTCTTTACCGATCGCTTTTACAGGTGCTCCAATTCCGTTATTCATAACAGTCTGTAATTTTTCAGTCTCTGCGATCATCTCATTACCGGTTTTTACCATTCCATCAACCTGTGCAAGTAATGTCTGTACTTCTGCACTACCAAGAGCTTTCTTTAACTGCGCTGTTCCGGCTGCCAGCTGTGCAGAAGCTTTCTTTAAATCTTCTTTTGCCTCTCCCTTACCATCTGTAGATGCTTTCATTTTTGTGATCGCATCCTGTACCTGTGTAAGTCCTGTGCTTAAAGATGTAAGAGAAGCAGCTCCTTTGGCAAGCTTCTTCTCGCCATTTACATAAGAAGTCACACCGTCTGCAAGAGAATTCGTTCCTTTGGCGTACTCATTGACACCATTTACGATTTTATTGACACCGTTTACATACTCTGTAACACTGCCGCTTAATTCTCCGTCTTTGCTTAAATATTTCTGGATTGCATCATTTAACGTGTCTGCACCTTCTGTGTAGCTGTCCACTCCGTCTGCAAGTGTCTTTGTTCCATCGGAAAGTGTGTCCGATCCGCTTACAAGCTCCAGTGCTGCATCATCGAGCTCGTCGAGTGCATCCTGAAGGGAATCCATATCTGTAATGTTATCAAGATCTAAGTCCTTTGTAAGGTCGCTCAAGCCTACTGTAAATGTGGATGACATCTCGAAATCTGTCACATCTGCTTCTACTTCCAGACTTTCCGGAATTGTAATATCATCTGCATTTTTGATATCATCAATGTTCAAGCTTTCTTTTAATCCCGGCATACCAATTCCAACTACGATATTTTTATTTCCATCAGAAATTACTTTACCATTGTCAATCGTAACATTAGTGAAATTATCATTTGGAAGGATCATACCAGTCATCATCACAAATGCAGTGTACATGCTCTGGGTCTTACCATTTACATTGACATTCTGTTTTGCGTTATTCTCATAAGTTACTTTGATCTTGAGATGTCCACTTTTCCCTTTTAATTTATTTGGCTGGATTCTTTTTCCATCCAGATAATAAGTAAGCTTTACAGATACCGGAAGCTTCTTATCGGTTGTTCCCTGATAGTAAATATCTTTTCCGTCTGTATCCCATGTGATCTTGTCACCATCTGTTGTGAACTTTTCGTCTCCTTTGACGTTCTTTATATCTTTCAATGTACTTTTATCTGTCAGCTTTCCAGAAACATTTCCGGAATTTTTCAGCCAGTTGGAAACGGTAATATCTTCTGTATTACCTGCCGCATCTGCATTTACATATACAGTTTCTTCTTTATATACTTCATTATTGTCTTTGTCAGCGCCGGCTGCATATACAGGCATTGCTCCTACCATAACAGACATTCCTACAGCAAGAGAAGTTGTGAGTCCACGTTTGACTAACTTACTATTTCTATTCATAATCTCTACTTCCTTTCTTCGTATACTAGGCATTCGCTTCTGCGGCATGCACATCTTTTCCTACCATTTTCTTATCATCCAAAAATCCAATGGATGTCTTACAAATTACTTTATCGAAAATCATAAACATTGCCGGCAGTACAAAAAGTACGACTACCATACTGATGATAGCGCCTCGCGCTAACAGTGTACAGATAGATCCGATCATCTCAACCTTTGAGTAACATGCAACACCAAATGTTGCTGCGAAGAAACTCAGTCCACTACTGATGATAGATTCCATACTTGTCTTGTGCGCAATACTGATTGCTTCCATCTTCTGCTTGCCGTGCTGTCGTTCACGCTGATAACGGGTTGTCATCAGGATCGCGTAATCAACGGTTGCTCCTAACTGGATCGCTCCGATAACGATGCTGGCAACGAACGGAAGGCTGATTCCCTGATAATACGGAATCGCCATATTTACCATAATTGCAAATTCAATAACAGATACCAGGATGATCGGCAACGAAATGGATTTGAAAATCACACTAATAATGATGAAAATGGCTGCAATGGAAATTGCATTTACTCTTACAAGATCTGTATCTGTAACATCCTGTAAGTCTTTCATCAGCGGTGCTTCGCCAATCACCATTCCTGATTTATCATATTTCTTAACGATCTTATCAACCTTTTTGATTTGTGCATTTACCTGACCGGTTGCTGATTCATATTCAGAACCTACGAATGCAAGTTCGTAATTATCACTTTTAAGCATCTTCTTAATGTCCTTCGGAATCATAGAATCCGGAACGCTTGGTCCGATCAAGGAGTTCATGCTGATTGTCCATTTAACCCCCTCGACCTTATCGATCTCATCAAACATCTTCTGCTTATCCAGTGAATCCATGTTCTTATCCATCATGACGATATGCATGTTGCTCATATTAAAGTCTTTTTTAAGTTCTGCATTCGCTACGTTACTGTCCAGTGTAGACGGCAATGAATCAGCAATGTTGTAATAAATCTTTGTATGATTGTTACCGTAAATAGCCGGAAGCAATAATACAAGGAAGATTACAATCCATGCTTTGTAATGCTTGGTAATAAATGTGGATGGCTTATCCATATGCGCCAGCAGCAGCTTGTGCTGTGTCTTATCGATCGCCTTATCAAAGAACAATACGAGTGACGGAAGCACAGTTACACAACAGATAACTCCGATCACAACACCCTTTGCCATAACGATTCCAAGGTCACGTCCAAGTGCAAATGTCATAACACAAAGTGCAACAAATCCGGCTACGGTTGTAACAGAACTTCCCGCTACAGACTTGAATGTGTTGGAAATGGCATGCCCCATGGCACGTTCTTTCTCACCAGGGAACCTCTTCTTATTTTCTTCGTAACTGTTCAGCAGGAAGATAGAATAGTCCATCGTAACTCCAAGTTGGAGTACCGCTGTCAATGCCTGCGTAATATAGGAAGTTTCTCCGAGGATAATATTACTTCCCAGGTTATACAAAATCGCAAGTCCGATACTGAGCAAGAATAAAACAGGAACGACAAAAGATCCACATGTCAGCTCCAGAACAATCAGACTCAGAACTGCTGCAATGACCACATATACCGGCAGTTCCTGCATTGCTATGTTCTTTATATCTGTAACAATTCCTGTCATACCGCTGATGAAACACTGGTTATTCGCAATATGACGAAGCTGTGTCAATGCTTCCATGGCCTCATCGGATGATGTGGTATTGTCAAATAATACAAGCATCATCGTCGCATCACCATTAAAGAATGATTTTCTTAAATCCTTCGGGATCATCTCCACCGGAAGGCTAATGTCTGCGACATCGTCATACCATAATACATCTTTTACATGTTCCACTTTACTGAACTTATCTTCCAGCTTCTGGACATCTTTCATCTCCATGTCCTTGACGACCACCATCGAGAACGCTCCCATGCCATACTCATCTACCAGGATGTCCTGACCTTTCACAGTCTCCAGATGTTCTGGAAGGTAACTTAGCAGATCATAATTGACCCTTGTCTTTGCAACTCCGATCACCGAAGGGATCGTCAAAAGCGCTGCAAGGATCAGCACAATTACTCTGTGCTTTGCGATCCACTTTCCAACTTTAACCATCATTGTACCATCTCCTTAATACTCTTAATAAATCTCTTTCGTAGTATAGTATACACTAGAATGACTAATAGTCAATATTTTTTATTCAAAAAATGAAAAAAAGTCATTTTCGTTGACAAACAAGTAAAAATAACCTACCATATAAATGTAAAACTTACGTAAAAGGGCAAACAGCTCCTATTAATATATGTAATTAGAATAAGAAGGAATGATTATGGGAAAAGTAGACGATAACAAAAAACAAAAAAAGCATACGCTGTTGCGGGCGGCTTTTCAGTTGTTTACGGAAAAAGGATTTTCCAAGACGACTGTCGCTGACATCGTAGATCGCGCCGGGCTTGCCAAAGGTACTTTTTATCTGTACTTTAAAGATAAGTTTGACCTGCGCGACAAACTTATCGCGTACAAAGCTACGCAGCTTTTCAACGATGCGCACTTAGAGCTGGATAAAGCAAAGGTACCGACATTTGAAGACGAAGTATTATTTATGACGGATTACATTATAGGAAGATTTATGACCGATGAACCGTTGATCCAGTTCGTTGCGAAGAATCTCTCCTGGGGAATTTTCCAGGCAGAAGTATCGAACGGTGCCGGCGTACTGCCACAGGCATTCTTCGACCATTACTTAGAGTCACTGGAACTTTATCATGTCAACTGTACGTCACCGAGCCTTATGCTCTATACGATCATCGAGCTGATCGGCTCCACAAGTTACAGCTGTATCTTAAAGCAGACTCCGGTTTCGATGGAAGAATATATGCCATATCTTCACGAGACATTAAAGAAGATTATTGAGGTATTTACTGTGAAGGAAGACGTATAATTAATATTCTCATATATTTCTCCAACTAAAGAAAATCGCTTAGACCTTTTTCACAGGCCTAAGCGATTTTCTTTTATTCATTAATTCAGTTCTGAAATCTTCTCCATAATTCTTGCATTTACTTTCGTATAATATGCAAGCTCCGCTGCATTCAGATCCTCGTTCTCGATTCCCTCCAGTTCTTCCATGTATTTCGCATACTTCTCCATATACTTCGCATAATCCGTCATCATGGAAACCTGATCGGATGATTTCTCGTATTTTTTCATGAATTTGATATACTCGTCGAAAAATTCCTCATAGCAATCCATCATCTTTTTGAATTTCGGCGAAACGCCTGTACTGCTTCTCTTATTTGTTGTTTTCTTCTTTTTCGTTGTATGCTTTTTCACAGTCTTATTCTGAGACTTCGTTTTCTTTAATTCTTTTTTCTTAGAATCCTCTTTCTTCGGTGCATAGGCGTAAATTTCCATAATTTTCTTGTCTTCTTCGTAGTCAAGCATCAAATTACACTTATCCTTGTCGTATGCACTGTAGGAAGTGGAGTTTCTGTCATAATCTACCGTAAATCCTTTTTCTCTGCACTGCTCAATATAATCCTCGAAATCAGCCTGTGTAGTTTTTCTTACATCTACACTCAGAATTGTATCTGAATCTGTCGTCACCTCTCCACGATCCGACTTTGGCTTTGGCAGCTTCTTTGCAAGTGCCGAAGTTGGCCAGTGATATGTCTGCTGGTTTGGTACAACCGTTTCATTAATATAACCTTTGATCCTTGATGCGATGATGATTGCCACAATCACGATCAAAACGATCCATCTTTTCTCTCATAAAGAGCTTTTGCTCCTCATCGGAAAACTCCAGTATTTTCTGAATCTCTTTCAGTGGAATATCCAGTTCTCGCAAGAATAAGATTTTCCAGACTCGTCTCAGTGCCTCCCGGTCATACAGACGATAATTGTCATTGGATCGTTTTACGGGCACCAATCCTTCATCATCGTAATACTGTAATGTTCTTTTGCTCACTCCGGTTAACATACTCGCTTCACTTACTTTTTTCATCAAAGCCTTCCCTTTCCCCGTATACCGAGTATACGCTATCACGTTAACGTGACGGCAACACCCTTTTCACAGAAATACAAATCTTTTTGTTTCTTTAAAGGCTTTGTAAATTTCGCGAATGCTCGACTTGAATTCTTGCGTTTTTCTTTTGTGTGGGGATCCAGTAGTACTGGGCTCCGGGTTCTGGGCTTGTCCATGTTTCCTGGTAACTTTGTTGTCTGTTTTCGCACTTTCTTCATTCTAAGATACTCACATCCGGAGTTTTGTTGTCTGTTTTCGCACTTTCTTCATTCTAAGATACTCACATAC
>JAUNTC010000089.1 GCA_030538915.1 Lachnospiraceae bacterium
TTCTTTCGAGTAATATTTCAAAAAACTGTCGTCTTCCTGATCCTGCACAGTCAGATCTTCCGGCAACATAGAAACATGCTCCAACCCATCTTCCTTATGTGCAAAATACAGATAATCTTTTACAAGCTCTTTTATAAACTCAGTAGCTCCCGTCCCATCCGTCAGTGCATGAAACACCTCAAAATTAATACGATTCTTATAATAAGTCACCTCGAACAGCAAAGTCTTTTTATCTCTTATATAAAGCCTGCTGCAAGGCTCTTTATATTCTTCTTTTACAATCGGATGCAGATTACAAGGTTCCAGATAATGCCAGAACAGCCCTTTTCTTAAGACCATAAGAAAGGTCGGAAAAGTCTCCACTGTCTGATCCAGTGCTTTTTGTAAAATTTCCGGCTTTACCTCCTCTTTCAGTTCACAATAAAATCGAAAAACCCTTGTATCTTTTTTATTGCTGGATGCCGAGTATAATTTTGCTGCGTTATCCAGCTTCCTCCAACGTGTTTTTTTCTGTTTCACAATGTTTCCCCTTTCAAAAATTCATTGATATATGTGAAACTTTCCTGTACATGCAGCTGCTTGATTCCCAATGCAAAGTATCCATGAAGTGCATCCTTTATCCGATACACACGGACACGGTTTCCTGCTTCTTTTAATCGTTTTCCATACGCTTCCCCTTCATCTCGAAGCGGGTCAAACTCTGATGTAAGGATCAATGTATCCGGCTGATTACTTAAATCTTCTGCCAGATAAGGTGCAAAATACGGATTTTTCTTATCTTCTTCATTACTTGCATAAAGATCAATATAATCCTGCATTTTCCCTGCTGTCAAAAGATAATCCGTTCCATTTTCCTTCACAGATGGAAATGGAGAATTTTCTGTATAATCATTGTACGTCGCCGGGTAAATTAAAATCTGCCTGCTCGGCATAAATTCTCCCCGGTCTCTTGCCATCAAAGACAAGGCCGCACAGAGATTTCCACCTGCACTGTCCCCAATCAACGTAATATTCTCTGGCTTTACATTTAACACAAACTTCCCGGAATACAACGCCTTTGCAACTGCATAGCAGTCTTCCAACCCCGCCGGAAATTTATCTTCCGGAGCAAGCCGATACTCTACCGAAACGACATACTGCCCTGTTGCATCTGCAAGTCGTGCACAGATTCTTTCATAATTATCAATGCTCTCTGTCACCCATCCACCGCCATGGATGAATAAAAGCAGCTTTCTGTCCCGGCCGTCATGTTTCTTTTCTTCGCTCTCACGAAAGCTTTTTTCACTTGGAAAAAAAATGCGGACCGGTACAGCATGACTTCCGTTATATATCTTTTCATCTACTTTTTTGTAAAATATTTTCATTGGATCTAAACGTTTTAAATCCGCCATGTGACGGAATCTTTCTACTTCTACACCATCAAAAGAAAGTGCTTTTAAAATTTTCTTTGCCGTCTGATTGATCAATAATTTTTCTCCTTCTCATTCATTGAGTTTTAGTATATCATAAACAGCCAAAACATACTATAACCTTAACAAAGAAGGTGCCATTCGTTGGATCATTCTCTCCAATCGAAGGGCACCTTCTGTTATTTTTCTATTTAATTATTAAGCCAGATCTTCCGGTTTTCTTGTAATACTACGGATTACAAGTAATGTACCGATCATAAGTACGATAGAAGCCGGCAGGCAGATAAATGCATTTCTTACAAATCCTGCGATTATATAAGAAACAAAAGATACTGCTGCAGCTGTGATCGCATATGGAAGCTGTGTTGTAACGTGGTTGACGTGGTTACACTGGCCTCCGGCCGACGCCATGATCGTTGTATCTGAGATTGGTGAGCAATGATCTCCACATACAGCTCCTGCCATACATGCAGAGATGGAAATGATCATCATCTGCTCGTTCGTTCCTGCAAATACTGCAACAACGATCGGGATCAGAATACCAAATGTTCCCCAGGAAGTTCCTGTTGCGAAAGCAAGGAAACATCCTACAAGGAAAATGATCGCCGGAAGTAAACTTACCAGTCCGCCTGCTGCGGTTTTCATAAGATTCGCTACGAATTCTGCTGCTCCAAGGCTGTCTGTCATTGCTTTCAATGTCCATGCAAATGTAAGGATAAGGATTGCAGGTACCATAGCCTTAAATCCTTCTGGAACACATTCCATAGATTCGTTGAAAGATAATACTTTACGAACAGCGTAGAAAACAACAGTAACAATAAATGCAAAGAAGCTTCCAAGCATCAATCCAACTGATGCATCACTTCCCGAAAATGCTTTTACAAATCCGGTTCCGCTGAAAAATCCACCAGTATAGATCATACCGATCACGCAACATACAATTAAAACAGCGATTGGAAGAACAAGGTCTATCACATTGCCTTTACTCTCTTCCATCTCATTTTCCGCCGTCGCATATGGACGGTCTTCTGTTGTATAAAGGTCTCCTTTGATCGCATTCTGCTCATGCAGCTTCATCGGACCATAATCAAATTTGGAGCACACAAGTGTCACCATCATAACGACCGTAACGATTGCATAGAAGTTATATGGGATCGCATGAATGAAAATGGAAAATCCATCTTCGCCCTCAACGAATCCGGTAACTGCTGCTGCCCAGGAAGAGATCGGAGCAATAATACAAACCGGCGCTGCTGTCGCATCAATAAGATAAGAAAGCTTTGCTCTCGATACATTGTGTTTGTCTGTAACAGGTCTCATAACACTTCCTACCGTCAGGCAGTTAAAATAATCATCAATAAAGATCACAATTCCAAGTAAGATAGTAGCAAGCTGTGCTCCTACTCTTGTCTTGATATGTTTCCCTGCCCAGCGCCCGAATGCTGCGGATCCGCCAGCTTTGTTCATCATACAGACCATAATACCAAGCACAACGAGGAATACTAAAATACCAACATTATACTTTGTTGACAATACACCTACAATACCATCCTGGAATACATGAGTGATCGTCTTCTCAAAATGGAATCCGGACCAGAACACACCTCCGATCAAAATTCCAACAAACAGGGAGCTGTACACTTCCTTTGTAATAAGTGCCAGCACGATCGCAACGACCGGCGGAATCAGTGACCAGAACGATGCATACATCTCTGGCACATATTTTTCTTTTCCGTCTGCAGCAAAAGCTGTCAGCGAGCTGGCAAAGACACAGACTGTAAGTAACAGCGTTGTCAGCCATACTTTGTTTCTTTCTCTCATTTTTCATTCCTCTTTTCTAAATTCTGATATGCGCTCTTCTCACAATTCAATTCCGATACATGAATGAAAAATAAGAAAAGCCATGAACAACACATCTTCCTGCGCGTTCATGGCATAATCGTCTGTTAACAACAATATTATATAACTTTCGACTCTCATACTGCGATAGCGCTCCACATACATGTGACAGTCCGTGACATCTTCTGCACACGGCCCAGAAATCAGATTCGGAACTTCTGATCTCTTCGGCAAATTTCCCTTTCGCAAAAGACAGTCTTCCAAACTATCGTCCTTTCCTACTGATGAAACCTGCGCCTCTATCAAGTTTATGTTATTCATGCCCTATATTGTTGCATTTTTTCATCGAAATGTCAACCATTGTTATTAATCTATCAGTTTTTTTATTTCCTCTTCAGTATAAGAAGTGGCACAATCAATGCTCTTTACACCGTTTTTACTTTTATAATTCACCTGGATATTTATATAACTATTCAAAGCAGTCGTTTCAGAAACACTTGTCATTGAATAAAGATAAAGTCGGTTTTTCATCCTATTGATCGACTTTTTATCCGAAATTGTATAAGTGTCATCTTCCTCTTTCTCTTCATCAAAGAAAGAAACTTCAATGCTTGTAATATCTAGATCTTTTATGCGCTTATCAACCGCATAGCCTTTTTCTTTCAGATAAGCAATTGTCTTTTTAAATGATGGATAAAGATAATACATATCTCCCACTGTATCACCATTTTCTTCACCAATTGTCAGATCGATCGTTCCGATTGGAATTTCCTTTACCCGCTCTGTATAAGTCAACTGATCAAATTCACTCAGATATCTATCGAAAAATTCTTTTTTCTCCTCTTTTGTGAAATTCAAATACTCTGGTTCTACGCCTGAATAACTTACTTCTATAATATCATTATAATCTCCGGTATATATATTATAAATATTACTTTTAAATGCTCTTGTCGCATAAAGCTTATCAAAAATCTCTTTCGCTTTTTTAGATTGGATACTGTAAGCTCTTAATTTATTACTTCCGTTTTTCATACAATACTTTACATCAATGTAAATCTTGTCTGAAGCTTCTTTTTTATCATTATCTTTCACAACTTCTGAGATGAGTTTAAGAGCAAGATTCTTTTCTTTTCCAGTCAATCCTTCTCCGGTTTTTCCACAAATCCCAATTCCGGAAATATCCGAAGGCCTCACATCCACACTTTCCACTGCTGAAACCTTCGGCACATATCGATCGTAGCCAAACAGATCTTTGCTGAAGATTAGCGTAATAAACAGAGATGCAAACAATGCAACTGCGAGATGCTGCTTATGATGAAAAATTGCCCTTATATCAAATTCATAAATACACTCGATGACTGCATGTACAATGAGCGCTCCGAATATTACACCAAACACAAGCCAGAACCCGGCATTTCCGCCAAGTTCATAGAACATAATTCCTACGTACAGTGAAGCCGGAATGGTAAGCAAAAGCTTGATCACTGTATTCGCTTTCGGAAAAGCCATCGCACGTCCTGCACTTTCTGCAGGTCGTCTATTATAAAGCACTTTACAAAGAATATATAAGGCAATGATCCATACTGCCAGAATCAACAGCTGCATAAGCTCAACCTTTCTCTCAACTCTGGCATACCATGTATCTGCGAGTGCAACATACACCGGCGACAAATGCTTCATAACCGCACTGCATATTCCTGTTGCATTCTCTGTATAAGTAGTAAAAAATGTTCCTGCATATAATGGATACAGCATATATAATACAAGTGGAAAATAACTGGCAAATACACCAAACCCCAGCATTCCGACAATGATATTTCCAGTCATGATCATCGCCAGCGTCATTGTAAGATATGTTGTCACAAAAACCATAAAGTACCAGAAAGCGGAACTTGTCGCCGCTGCTATACTACTTGCAAAAACTTTATACCCTGCAGCAGCACACAGCTCTACTGCTTCTTCCACAACAAGAGCTGCAAGAAATGTCAGAATGCTGTTTTGCACCGCGCTCCGAAAAAGCTCGGTTCTTTTTACCGGAAGGGAACCATAAAAGTCCATCTGTTTTCTCGAATACAGATAGCAAAAACTTGCTGCTGCACTTCCTGCTGCCAGCGCAACTATCACACCTGCCACAGGCATATTCGGAGCTACCAGTTTCACAATCTCATTATTCGTTTCGCAGTCTTTCATTGCCATTATAACGACGACCACTTTTACGAAAAGCGCAAGTACAATAACAAGATTAATACCAAGCACTCTCTTTCTGTTTTCTTTATTAAGATTAGAGTATGAGCTTTTTAATGTCATAACCTACTACCTCCGTTTCACTGATAAATATTTCCTCCAACGACAGTGGGAGACATTCACAAAATAGTGGATTTAATGTAGTTAATTTCTCCATTATCTCTTCCTCACTGCCACGAACTGTCATTGTAATAAGCTTACCTCTTTTCTCAAATTGCAATACGTCAAACATTTCTCTTAACGTTGTGCTCTCTTCGTCCGAAAATGCGCACTGCACTTTCTGAATATCGCACTTCATTGCTTCTAAATCCTTCGAAAGAAGAATCCCACCTTTATGAAGAAGTCCTACATGATCGCAGATATCTTCCAGTTCTCTTAAGTTATGAGAGGCGATGATCGGTGTAAATGCGCGCTCATCAATCTCATTTGCCAAAAGGCTTTTGATTCCCTGACGCATAACCGGATCTAACCCATCGAAAGTCTCATCGCAGAAGAGATAATCTGCACCGCTGCAAATTCCAAGCAAAATAGACAGCTGTTTTTTCATTCCTTTTGAAAATGTCTTGATCTTGCGATCCATCTGCAGACCAAACTTGACCATAAACTTTCGAAATCTCTTCTCATCAAATCCGGGATAGATCGTCATATAAAATATCTCCATATCTGCCGGTGTTGCATTTGCAAAGAAATACTGATCATCCGATACATAGAAAAACTTCTGCTTTGCTTCTACGCAATCCCAAACTGGTTCTCCATCGATAAGAATCTCTCCCTTATCCGGTTTTAACACTCCGGCCATCACACGAAGCAACGTACTCTTTCCTGCTCCATTCGTTCCAAGAAGACCAAAAACCTGCCCCTTCTCAACCGTAAGATCTACATTATTTACTGCCACAATCTCGTCAAAACTTTTGCTTACACCTTTTATTTCAATCACTTCGACACCTCCTCGTATACTTCTTCGACACAGGAAATCACCTGTTCTTTTAAGACGCCTCTTGCCTTCAATTCCTTCACATGTTCCTTAAACTTGATCATAAGTTTTTCTTGTTCTTTTATGATAAGATTCTCATTCATTTTTACAAAATTTCCTCTTCCTTTTACGGAATAAACGAAGCCTTCCCGCTCCAGCTCACTGTAGGCTCTTTGGATCGTATTCGGATTAATCGAAAGATCCATTGCCAGTGACCGCACTGACGGGAGCTTTGAATCCGGTTCCAGAATTCCATTCAGGATCAAAGCTTCAATCTTTTCTGCAACCTGCTCATATATCGGTCTTTTATCACTATAATCAATTATAATCACATTGCTCCTCCTTTCGTAGTGTATTAATACTATTAGTACACTTAATATACACCGGCATACACTTTCTGTCAAGAAAAAAGACAAATTTTTCTATATAACGTAAAAAATAGGCTACGCCTATTCAACTCCCCTTCCCCTCAATCATGAGGGGGTTG
>JAUNTC010000012.1 GCA_030538915.1 Lachnospiraceae bacterium
GACCTCCGCCTTACCAAGGCGACGCTCTACCGACTGAGCCAAGGCAGCATGCATATGTGCTATGCAACATTGATACTATACAACACATACGCCTTATTTGTCAACAAAATTTTTCGTGGCTTAAGATTCACTTTTTATGATTTTTTCCGTCTTACTTTTAATACGCTGCAACGCATTATCGATCGTTTTCGGGCTTCGATCTAGAAGCGATGCGATCGTTTTGTAATCTGTTCCTAAGAGGTGTAAATAAAGCACTCGATTTTCTAATGGACTCAAAGCTTCCTCCAGACGGCTTTCCAGAAGAGAAGCATATTCCTGATTAATGAGAAGCTCTTCCGGGTTACTGGATTGACCGGCTTCCATCGTATCGATCAGCGGATTTTGATCTTCCCCAGTCTCATAAAGAGAGACATAGGTATTGAGGGGACTATGTTTCTTTCTTCTGGATGCTGTGATCGCAGAATAGAGCTGCCTTGTAATGCAAAGCTTGGCGAAACTGTAAAAGGATGCTTTCTGCTGCGTATCGTAATCCCTTACTGCCTTGAAAAGTCCGATCATCCCTTCTTGTATAAGATCATCTGTCTCGCCGCCAAGAAGATACATGGCGTTAGCTTCTTTTCGAACAAGGTTTTTATATTTTTCCATCAGATAATCAACGATTTCTTTTTCTCCGGCTCGCAGTTCTTCAATGAGCTGTTCGTCGGTCATATCCTCGTATCTCATATTATCTTAATCCTTTGCCTGTTTTTTCTACTGCATTCTCTGTCTTACGATCTCGTATGCAAGGACACCTGCTGCCACAGATGCATTTAACGAATCAATGTCTCCGTGCATTGGAATACTTGCCACATAATCACAAGATTCCTTTACAAGACGGCTTACGCCTTCGCCTTCATTTCCGATCACAAGCCCGATCGGCCCTTTCAAATTAAGATCATACATTTTCTCTCCGCCCATATCTGCACAGACAAACCACAATCCCTCTTTTTTCAGTTCTTCCATTGTCTTTACAAGATTGGTAACCTTTGCAACCGGTGTATAATTCAGAGCCCCTGCTGAGGTTTTTGCAACTGTAGCAGTCAGTCCCACTGCTCTTCGTTTCGGAATAATCACTCCGTGTGCACCGGCAAGATTTGCGGTACGGATGATCGCACCCAGGTTGTGAGGATCTTCAATTCCATCTAATATAAATACAAATGGATCTTCTCCTTTTTCTCTTGCGAGATTCATAATGTCTTCCACTTCTGCATACTCATAAGACGCCGCATATGCGATCACACCCTGGTGTCTTCCTGTCTCTGAAATCTGGTGGAGGCGTTCTTTATCTACAAACTGAATGATCGTATCGTGCTTTCTTGCTTCTCTTATGATCGTACGAACCGGTCCATCCTGACATCCATCCAGAACGAAAAGCTTATCTACCGGTTTTCCGGAACGAAATGCTTCTAACACGGCATTCCTTCCTTCGATTTTATTTTCGTTTACTGTTTTATTATTTTCTTCGTTCATTTTTTCGACTCCTTATTTGTCTTCTTCCAGACTTTCAAGCCCCATTTTCACTAATTCCATCATACGGGCATAATCGTTTTGGAGATATAAATATCCCATTACGGCCTCAAAACCGGTTGCACGTCTGTAGTCTGTCACAGACTGGTTTTTAGCCGGAGACACACTTTTTGCATTGCGTCCTCTTTTGTAAATGCTATGCTCTTCCTCTGTCAGCTCTTCCTGCAGCATGCGCATCATTTTAGACTGTGCCTTTGCCTGCACATAGGTACTTGTCTCTTTATGTAATTTCTGCACCGGTTTATTCCCTTTATTTACTACAAGCGTCTTAATGATCAGATCATAAATACAATCGCCGATATACGCCAAAGTAAGAGGTGAATATTCTCTTATATCCACCTTTTTTAATTGGAACATTTCCTGCATACAGGAGTCAAACTCCCAATTTACGCTCTTTTCCATTGTACTCCTTCTCGGGTATCTTTTAAAATGATTCCCTTTTCTAATAATTCATCACGGATCTCATCGGCTCTTGCAAAGTCTTTTGCTTTTCTCGCAGCCTGACGCTCCTCGATCAGTTTTTCAATCTCTTCATCCAGCATGTCCTCTTTCTTATCTACGATCAGTCCGAGAACATCTGTTAATTTTACAAGAAGCTCAAACAGCTTGCCAAGATATTCTTTTGAACTTTCGCTGCCTGTATTGCTGTTTGCAAATTTTACAAGGTCAAATACAGCTGCAATCGCATCGGCTGTGTTAAAATCATCTTCCATTGCCCGCTCGAAATCTTTTACAAATACATCTGTCTGTGCAAATATATTTACCTCTTCCTCTGTCATCTTCTCATTAGCCGCATTTTTACTTAAGAATTTCAGATTGTCTGCTGCATTGACGATACGCTCCAATCCATTCTTAGAAGCTTCCATTAGATCGGCGCTGAAGTTAAGAGGACTTCTGTAATGTGCGCTCAGCATGAAGAAACGAAGTACCTGCAGATCATACTGCTCACTGATCTCACGAACAGTGCGGAAGTTTCCTAAAGATTTACTCATCTTACGATTGTCAATATTTAAAAATGCATTGTGCATCCAGTATTTTGCAAATTCTACACCATTAGCTGCTTCGCTCTGTGCGATCTCGTTCTCATGATGCGGGAATACAAGATCTTCTCCACCGGCATGAATGTCGATCTGCTCGCCTAAATATTTTTTAGACATCTCAGAACACTCAATGTGCCATCCCGGACGGCCATCGCTCCATGGAGAAGCCCAGGAAGGTTCGCCTTCTTTTTTCGGTTTCCAGAGAACGAAATCAAGTGGATCTTCTTTCTCATCTTCCCCACTTACGAGAAGCGATCTTTCTCCGGATCTTAAATCGTCCAGATTTTTATGAGAAAGCTTTCCATAATCCTTAAATTTTCTTGTACTGTAGTAAACAGTTCCGTTCTTTTCATAAGCGTAGCCTTTGTCGATCAGTGTCTTTATCATATCGATCATTCCACCGATTTCTTCTGTCGCAAGCGGATTTTTTGTAGCCGGCTCAATGTTCATTCCGTCCATATCCTTCTTACACTCTGCGATATAACGCTTGGAGATTTCATTCGATGTTACGCCTTCTTCGTTTGCTTTTTTGATGATCTTATCATCTACATCTGTAAAATTGGATACATAGTTCACATCGTATCCTTTGTATTCAAAATAACGTCTTACTGTATCGAATACGATCATCGGTCTTGCATTTCCGATATGGATGAAGTTGTAAACGGTCGGTCCGCAGACATACATTTTCACCTTTCCCTCTTCCAACGGGACAAATTCTTCTTTTTGTTTTGATAACGTGTTGTAAAGCTTCATTTTATCTTTTCCCCTCTTATTCTTATTCTTCTCTTATACTTTCCATGAATTCCATCTCTTTGATTTCTTTCTGTAAAGCTTTTTTATCTTTATTGAGACACTTCATGCTCTTTTCCATCTCTTCGATCTGGCTGCGCATACGTGTGTTTTCATCCTGAAGACTTTTAATATCTGCGCTGACAGGATCTGGCAAGTGTACCTGATCTAAATCCATACGCGGGATCTTCTGATCATCCATCTTCACAATTCTTCCTGGTACGCCTACGACGGTACAATTCGGCGGTACTTCTTTTAAGACAACCGCACCGGCACCGATTTTGGAATTTTCACCGATGGTGAATGAACCTAATACTTTTGCTCCGGCACTGACCATGACATTGTCACGAAGCGTCGGATGTCTCTTTCCTTGTTCTTTACCGGTTCCTCCAAGCGTCACACCCTGATACAGAGTGATATTATCCCCTAGCTCGGCCGTTTCACCGATGATCACACCACTTCCGTGGTCGATAAAAAGCCCTTTCCCAATGGTAGCTCCTGGATGGATCTCGATTCCGGTCTTTCTGACCGCTCTTTGAGACACCCATCTGGCAAGAAAATAATGCTTCTTCAAATATAGCTTATGTGCAATTCTATAATGCAAAATTGCTTTAAAACTGGAGTATAAAAACACCTCCATGTTTGATTTGATTGCTGGATCTCGTTCACGGACAACCTGTATCTCCTCTCTGACATAAGAGATCATTCCCATGTGCATCACTCCTTCATGTGCAATAAAAAAGCCTCCTGCTTACGCAAGAGGCGAATATGTCGCGGTTCCACTCTTCTTCTAGTATCTAACTTTCTGCATCAACATGATTGTCCGAAAATCAAATTCCACTTTAAACACGTAACGTGTGTTAAGCGTACCCGGCTACCCATCTTAATAACGCTCACCGGATCGACTCCCGAATGCACTTCACAATACGTTCCCTCAAAACCGCTTTCAGCCGGTGACGGTTTCTCTCTGACAGTTACATATATTGCTACTCTTTTCGTTCAACGTCTTTTCCCATATAAGTTATAATATATGCGAATTACCGGCATTTGTCAATGGGAGACAAGCGGAAATCTCAATGTTATTTTGAAAAGATCTGCTTCTGTTTCAATATCCAGATGTCCTTTCTGTAATTCTGTAAAACTACTTACAATGGCAAGTCCCAGTCCGGAACCTTCGGTTTTCCTGGATTCATCTCCCCGCACAAACCGTTCGGTCAGTTCTTCTGGTTTTACATGCAATTCTTCTCTGGAAACATTCTTCATATGCACAACCGCTTCTCCATCTTCTTCACGGATGGAAATATAGGCTCTCGTATGCGGCATCGCGTATTTTATAATATTAACAAGCAGGTTTTCAAAGATCCGATATGTTTTCTGGCTGTCCAGATGTACGATCAGCCTTTCTTCCGGAAAATCGCAGCGGAACTCCACACCGGATTTCCGAATCTGTTCATCCAGTTCCAATTTTACCTGTTTAAAAAGATTTACAATATCTAACTCCAACAGGTTCAGTTTGACAGCCTGGCTGTTCGCTTTGCTCACTTCAAACAAATCTTCGATCAGTACTTTCAGCCGCAGTGATTTTCGTTCCAGGATCTCAATGTACTCTTTCTGTTTTTCTTCATCTTTTTCATTTTTCAGAAGATCCACATAAGTAATGATCGCTGTGAGCGGTGTCTTCAGATCATGCGAAACATTGGTGATCAACTCTGTCTTCATCCGCTGGCTCTTCACTTCTTCATCCACTGCCTTTTTAAATCCGCTCTGAATCGTTCCAAGTGCGTCACCGACCGGCTGAAATATCCTTAGATCCGTACCTATTTCTGCATCCAAATTGCCGCCTGCAATTGCTTCTGCTGCATTCAAAAGCTTCATGTATCTGCGTCTCATTCTGCGATACCAGATATTTAATACAACAAACAAAAGGACTGCATCACACAGAAGAAACCACAGCATATCCCCCTGTCCGACTATAAAGCAAGGCACTAACAATATGGAATTAATAAGAACAACCTTTAACATATAACGCTGTCCTCTGTCTCTAAAATCAATCTTTTCCAGCATATAGAGGGTTTTTCTGCCAGCACTTTTCACGGTGCCGCAGATTTTTCCGGAAATATTCTTTATCGTCTTCCTTTTTCTGCAGCACAGTGAATATTCTTTTATATATCCTCTGACTCCACAGGTCCAGATATGTCTGAGATTCGTCACGATCCAGTAATCCACAGCAAATACTGCCGCCCACAAAAGCGTTTCCATGCCTTCTGACTGCAAACCGTCTGTAACACGTGCCCGGACAAGCGACGGCACACATGTAAGCAACACAATGAATGCAGGCACAGCTACTTCCACAGGAGCCTGGAAAATCCGTTCTTCTCCGGTCTGAAAGCTCTTCACTGACGGATAAGCACATGCAAGAAGCGCAACTGTAGCAAGCAGTGCATAGATCATCCTGTCTGCTGAATCCGGAACTTCATCCTGTTCACTAAAATCCATTTCCGTGCAGTCTTTTAAATAAGCTTTCAGATTTTTTTCTGTAATTCCATAACGAAATGTGCAATTCTCCGGATTCTTCAATATCGTATTGGTTTTTCCATCCACCTGCGTATCTGCTTCCTCATCTTCAAAAAGATACTCCTCATCCGGCTGTATACTTACATCGTTCAATGCCCGCCTAAGCGCAAGAAGCTGTTTACTTTTGTTACTTCCGGATAAAATCTGCGCTATTGGTTTTCCGTTCTTATCATACTGGACAACAAAAGAAAATGCATATTTCCTCATATCATCTTCCATTGCCTGTTCCCCTGTACTGACAGAACTTCTTGCTACGACCTCTCCTTTTTCATTTTCCATCTCGTAATCAATATATGGATAGAGCATTTTGTAATTTGCAAGCCATTCCCAGTATGCATCCTGATCCAGCATATCTCGTAACTTCGTGCGTTCTTTTTCCGTTCCGTTTTCATTTGTATACATAATATATCCATTCTGAACGAATGGCATCATAAAATCTTCAGATGACTCGTGGCTTCTTTTTTCCTTTTCTACGTTTGCCGCGGCCTCTCTCTGATAGAGCTGATATCTTCCGACAACCATCACAGCCGGTATCAGAATTGTAAAAAAGATCAGTATACACGCCTGTTTATGCCTGTTTTTCAATTTTGTATCCAACTCCCCACACCACCTTCAAATATTTTGGTTCTTTCGGATTAATCTCTATTTTCTCCCGAATATTTCTCACATGCACCATAATGGTGTCTGTATTCACCGCCTCTTCTTCCCATACCCATTTATAGATCTCATCAGTAGAAAACACTCTGCCCGGATGTTTCATTAACAGCAGAAGAATCTTATATTCTGTCGGTGTCACTTTCACATCTTCTCCGTCTACGCTCACTGCCTTGCGGTCCTCATTCAGTTCCAGTCCGCCGATTATATAAATGTGTTCCTTTTCTTCTTTTTCCTTTAATCTGCCCATGAAATTCCTGTATCTGCGAAGCTGGGAATTAACTCTAGCCAACAGTTCCATCGGTGTAAATGGTTTTGTCACATAATCATCCGCTCCCATATTTAGTCCCATAATTTTGTCTACTTCTTCTGATTTTGCAGATAAGAAGATAACCGGGAAGTCATATTTTTCTCTTAATTTTACTGTCATTGTAATTCCATCCATACGTGGCATCATAATGTCTACGATTGCGAGATGGATCTCTACTTTTTCTATTATCTCCAGACCTTCAACTCCATCTTCCGCCTGGTATACTTCATATCCCTGGCTTTTCAGATAGATTTCGATTCCCTGACGGATTTCCTTATCATCTTCCACTACAAGTACGTGATTCATTTCCATTTTCTTTCTCCCTGCTTCTCTCTTAAATATCATGTCGGGATAACCCCGGCCCCAATACCTGCGGACACTTCCGCACTATGTGGTATTCAAAAAAATATGTAGATACATTTTCTTTTAACTTTTGTATCATATCACATTTTCTGATTCAAAGTATAAAGATCTTTTCTTAAGAGCCGCCGGATGGCTTTCTAAAGATTTTCTAAAGAAAATACCCGGAGCAGCTTTTCTCGCACACACAATATTTTTGTGTTATTTCTTACAAGAATAACAGTGATAAGCGCGATTGCCACCAACACCTTTCCTATAAAAAGTCTATATTTATTATGATTTTCTATAAATTGTTTCTATGTATTTTCACCTTGACATACAAATAAACTACCGATATAGTAGATTAAGTACTTTCTATATGTACCGCAGAAAGGAGGCATTTTCAGATGTCTTTAAACATAAATAACAACAAGGAATTACAGAAGAAACAGAACACCATCACCTTCATCAATGCTGCGACAGAGATGATCGAAGAATTGGGGATTGAACATATTTCGATTCGAAAGATTGCAGAGAAAGCCGGATTCCACAACTCAACCATTTATCTTTATTTTAAAGACCTGGATGAACTTCTGCTCCTCGCTTCCATGAAATTTTTTCAGGAATACAGTCACTCTCTCAGTCTTTTGAGCAAGACAGCTACTACATCCAGTGAGACTTTCATTAAAATCTGGGATTATTTCCTGACAACGGTTTTCAAGTGGCCAAATCTGTTCTTTAATTTCTTCTACGGAAAGCGAAGCGACAACCTGACGCCTTATATGAACCATTATTATGAACTCTATCCGGAAGAACGTAACGAATATACGGACGATATCCACAACATGTATTACGGCAAAAATATTGAGGAACGAAGCTGCAACCTGCTCAAAACTGTCCTGAATGAAACAGCTAAGGTGAATACAGATAATATAGCTATGGTAAATGAGATTATTGTCAGCTACTGCAAATACAAGCTGGAACAGAAACGAGCGAATATGGATCTTGACAATACGAAGTTAAAAGACGAATGTCTGCATGTCATCTCCTATGTTACAGGCGTATAAATGCAGTTCATTGTGTAAGCATAAATCTGTACTTGGCTCATCGTATACCTACAGAACTTGCCATCGGTAGCTTCCTTTGGATGTTATGGCAACACAAAAAAGTCAGCTTTCCAAAACTGGAAACTGACTTTTTTATTTGTTATGGCAACATTTGACGACCGCTAATCAGCGATAAAATTCGCAGAGCGCGTTTTATCGCTGTTATAGCGTCTGGGAAATAACTCCCTTATTTTTTCAGAATTAATGCTGCAAATACAACATCTTCTTCCCCGTCATTGCGAATCCCGTGTCCGTCTCCGTCCTTACAGAAAAATACATCTCCCGGTTTTGCCGGAATCTTCGTACCATTATCCTCGTAAATTCCTTCACCGGATAAAATATAATACGTTTCCGTCTCTCCATGATGTTCATGGTGCCCGAGCTCAGAATGTGGCGGCAGTGTCACTTTACTGAACATCTTACAGTGCGCACCAAGTTCCTCTGCAACAAGCAGTGCCTCCTTCAAAATATATCCTTCTCCACCACTTGGTTTTTCAACTTTTACGATCTCTCTTTCGCCTTCTCTTGTCATTTTCGTTCTGCCTCCTTCTTACGATTGCCTCTGTACCTGCTATGAAAACAGTTTTCTCAAAACTCTATAAAAACAAGATACAACCGCAGAGCCGATCCGTCAATCCACTTTTTATCAAAATACTGCTCCTTTTCACAATTTAATTTACAATCCTGTAATATTCTTTTGCAGTAAGGCTGTATACGATTGCATAAAATACAGCAAACACACCAATTGTTGTAACCGTACATCCCGCAAACAGAGCTCTGTTACTTAAATTCAGTACACGCAGAAGTTTTACCATGATCGGAAATGCCACAATTACATGCAGAATTGCCATAAAAAGCGGCAGGAAAAATACACTTAAGATCTGGCTTCTGATGGAACGACGCACTTCGCGCTTACTCATTCCGACATTCTGCATAATCTGAAATCGTTTTCTGTCTTCAAAGCCTTCGGATATCTGTTTATAATAAATGATCAGCACCGTTGCGATCAGGAACAGGATTCCCAAATAAATTCCAATGAAGAACAATCCGCCATAGAGACCATAGAAACTCTCCCTGCTCGTCTCTCTGCTTTCCATTTCTGTATAAGGCACTTTGTTTAGCCCTTTTTGTAATTTTCCCAGTATCTTTGCATTTTCTGCATTCTTTCCATTCAGGTCAAATGCTGTATAATAGCGGAGCATCTGCTGATTTTTCTTAAAAGCTTCCGGTACATTCTGTCCAGAATAATTCTGCATCTGCAAAATTTTTAAAATCGCATCTGTGTTTTTGAAAACAATATAATAATTACCATATACCGACTGTGTTTTCTCCACCTCTGCTTTCAATTTCCTGATCTGTTTTTTCACATGAAAATTCTCTTTTGCAATTTTCAGATCATAATAATTATATTTTCCATCCGGACAGTACAACAGAATTTCGTTTTCATTTAATGTTTCTGTTTTTCCTTCCATGTGATTATAATCTTCCAGCGGAAGTAAAGTCAGATAGCAGATTTTTGATGAATTATATGCATCCGCATTTATTTCAAACTGTTCGTCTTTTTGTGATGCCATAAGCTGACCGCATCGGTAAGAAATCTGTGATTGTCTCTGTAAATGCAGACGATCACATTCTTTTTCAAGGGCTTCCTGCAATTGATTTCTGGATTCTCTGCTAGTCTGATAATTTGTTACTGCCACTGCTTTCGGGAAACGTGTATGTAAAACGTCCTCCATTCCTGCATACAGTGATGTTGTTGTAGATATCATTACAAGCACCATCGTACTTAAGATACAGATATTTGCAAGCCCGACTGCATTCTGTTTCATCCGGTAGATCATCCCTGATATGGTTGTAAAATGTCCCTGTCTGTAATAATATTTTTTGTTTTTCTTTAAAATCTTCAAAAGCGCAATACTACCTGCTGTAAACAGCGCATAAGTACCGATGATGACAAGAACCACCGCCAGAAAAAAAGTTAATAAAGCTTTTAACGGCTCTTTTGTAGTCAGGGCGATATAGTATCCGCTTCCCAGTGCCAGGACTCCGACAAGGGCGAGCAGCCATCTCGTCTTCGGCTCTTTCTCTCCCTGACTGCTTCCACGCAGAAGTTCCATCGGATTCGCAAGCTGCACCTGCAGAAGGTTGTAAATAAACGTAAGCATGAAAATGATCAGAAATAAAACGAGACAGTCTTTTATTGCCGCCATGCTGACCGCAAACTTCATTTCCACTCCGCTGTGCAGGATTTTAAGCAAGATCAGATACATCATTTTTCCGAATATAATTCCAAGGATCAATCCTCCGATCATGCTGACTCCTGCAATGATCACCGTCTCTACTGCCATCATTTTCGCAATATGCCGTTTTCCCATTCCGAGAACATTGTAAACACCAATTTCATTTTTTCGCTGTTTCATCAGGAAACTGTTTGTATAAAAGAGAAAAATCACAGAAAAAATAACCATCACGCCTGTTGCGTACTGCAGGCAGAGCCGCAGCGTTTCCATTCGCAGGTCTTTGCTTTTTGTCAGTGCATCAAACATATAGAACATCATAACCATCAACATAGAGGTCAATATATATGGCATGTAAGTCTTCCGGTTATTTTTCAGGTTTGTGACGGCAAGTTTTGCATAAATGTTTCTAGCCAATGTGCTCACCTCCCGTTGCAAGAACGCTTAAGGTGTCTGAAATCTTCTGATACATCTCATCTTCGCTCAGATTTCCACGATATAACTGATGAAACACCTCTCCATCCTTGATGAAAAGCACTCTTTTCGCTGTGCTTGCCGCACGCACACTATGTGTAACCATGACGATCGTCTGTCCGTCCTCATTGATACCGGTAAAGAGATCAAGCAGTGCTTTGGAAGCCCGAGAGTCCAGCGCTCCTGTCGGTTCGTCCGCGAGAAGGAGCTGTGGTTTGGTAACCAGCGCTCTGGCAACTGCCGCACGCTGTTTCTGTCCTCCTGATACCTCATATGGATATTTGTCCAGAAGCTGCGTGATCTCAAGCTGCTTTGCAACCGGCTGCAGCCGCTCTTCCATTTTCCCATATTTCATTCCAGACAATACAAGTGGAAGAAATATGTTGTCTCTTAACGAAAATGTATCCAGAAGATGAAAATCCTGAAATACAAATCCGAGATTTTGTCTTCGGAAAGCTGCCATTTCTTTCTCTTTTATCCCGGAAAGGTCGCGTCCTTTCAAATACACCTTTCCTTTTGTAGGTCTGTCAAGTGCTGCCAGAATATTTAAAAGTGTTGATTTTCCGGAACCGGACTCTCCCATAACTGCTACATATTCTCCCGGTTCAACTGAAAAATTAACGTTTCGCAGCGCCTCTACCTGGTTGCCTCCAAATCTGGTCGTATATACTTTTTTTACATTTCTTACTTCTAATAATGCCATTTGTTTCACCCTTTCCATATCATCTGTTTTACATCTATGATTATAGAAAAAAGGAAAATGTACAGCCATCGATTCAGGTTACATTTTCCTTCCTGTTTCTTACATTTTTGTAAGATATCTCATTTTACTTCCAGATTCTCTTTTGTATCTATTCAACCGGTAATTTTTCTCTGGACAAATCCATGCAGGCTCTTGTTCCTTTCCCCGCTTCCGATTCCAGCCACAATCCATGCTGAAGCTTATCCATTACCGATTTGCATAAATAAAGTCCGATGCCTGTCGATTTCTTATCATTTCTGCCATTATAGCCGGTAAATCCGCGTTCAAAAATCCGTGGCAGATCTTCTTCACGAATACCGATCCCAGTATCTTCCACAACAAGTATCTGACCTTTTTTATAAATATGCACACTTCCGTTTTCTGTATATTTCAAAGCATTGGAAAGCAGCTGCTCCAGAACAAACGACAGCCATTTTTCATCGGTTAATACTGTTTCCTGAATCGGCTCATATACCAGTGTGATTTTCTTTAAAATAAACATCTTGGAATACTTGCGCACTACTTGGCGGATAACCGTATCAAGATCACAGACTGCAAAGGACAGATCCGCTGACATATCTTCCATACGCAGATAAGTTAAGACCATTTCTACATACTGCTGGATTTTAAATAATTCCATCTCCAGTTCTCTTACCAGAACCGGATGCTCCTCTTTTTCTGTCTGAAGCAGGAGATTCATCGCTGCGATCGGAGTCTTGATCTGATGCGCCCACATACTGTAATAATCCAGCATGTCCTGCCGCTCTATTGCCTGTTCCGACTCAGTCTCATTGATCTGCGTATATAATTTCTGTACCAGTTTCTGATAATCCTGTTCCAGAAGTGTGGTTCCTTCTGCAAATTCCAGAATCTGCTCTTTCTCACCTTTTATAACATTCTGCAGTTCTCTGTGCGTTCTTCTGTATCTTACAAATCCAAGAACCGCATAAAGCAGGCTCCACACACCTGACAGTAGAAATGCATATTCCACACATGCCAGATCGATATGATACAGATCAAATATAACGAAAAAGATTCCATACGCACCCAGATACATACAGATCTGCGTCCGATGTTCTTTTATATATGCTCTTAAGATTTTCATAGTTCCACCAAATATCCAATTCCTTTTTTCGTACGGATCACATCTGTCATTCCGATACTTTCCAGTTTTTTACGAAGTCTTGTCACATTAACTGTAAGTGTATTATCGTCCACAAACGAATCATTTTCCCAGAGTCGTTCCATGATCGTATCTCTTGAAACAATCTTTCCCACATTTTCAAGTAATATCTGTAAAATTCTAAATTCATTTTTTGTCAGCTCGACTCTCTGCTCCTGATAAGTCAGCACTGCATCATTCAGATTCAAAAGAGCACCTTTATATTCTATCGCATTTGTCGTTCCGCCAAAAGAATAGGTTCTTCTAAGCAGTGCCTGTACTTTTGCAGTCAGAACTGTCAGATCAAATGGCTTTTCAATAAACTCGTCCGCACCCATATTCATCGCCATGACAATGTTCATATTGTCATTTGCTGAAGAAAGAAAAACAATCGGTACTTTCGACACTTCACGAATCTTCTGGCACCAGTAAAAGCCATTAAAAAACGGAAGCATAATATCCAGGATCACAAGTTCCGGTTCAAAAGCCAGAAATTCCTGCAATACATTTTTCAAATCTTCTGTCGTTTTTGTTTTGTAATTCCATTTTTCCAAATGCATTGCCACTGTCTGTGCAATCGTCTGGTCGTCTTCTACAATTAAAATCTTATACATCTTTTTCCCCACCTGCCGAGACTATGGTAGCCATCCCGCTCTGATTAGCGGTCGTCAAATGCAGCCATGCAAGCATGGTGCATTTTCCTCGTCGCCATAACAAAATGAGCAGAAACGTCCCGCCTCTGCTCTTACATCCTAATACCTTGTCCGGAAGTTGTCAATTCCAGAAATAAGACTTTTTTGCTCTATCTCTTAGTGGAAATAATGATCACCGATCTTCTTTCCGGAGCCTCCCTGATTAAAATACAGACATCCATTTATCGGATCTTTTCCTTTTAATGCATCCGCTGCTGCTTTCCCGCTTCACAGAATATAAGCGCTGCTAACAGCCCCTGCTGTTTTTTCAGTTTCTTTTGTTCCTGTTTTTTTCTTGCTTCTCTTTTTGCACGGATTTTCTGTCGTCTGATTTCCTGCTCTTTTTCCAATACTGCCTGCTTTAATCTGATCTTTTGTACTCGTATTGTCTCCCTCGTCTGAACTGCAATCGATCTGGAATGTCTGACGTTTCCCTCCACCGATGCCGCTTTCGCTGTAAATCCAGTCATACACACGGTACGTATCATAATCTGGCTGTTCTGTCAAATATTACTCGAAGAATAGAAAAATCAAATAGAACAAAATTCCTAATATGTAAAAAACCTGCTACAGAATACTGTAGCAGGTTTTATCTTGACATCTTTAAATTGTAGCAATATCGATCAATGTCAGTTTCTTAATATCTGTATTCTCCAGACTGGATGCAAGCGCTTTTGCTGTATCAATCGCTGTCAGTACATTCACACCTGTCTCGATCGCATTTCTACGAATCACAAAACCATCTTTGGAATGTTCTGCTCCCTGATGCGGTGTATCGATAACAAGGTCGATCTTATGTCCCAAGATAAGATCCATCAGGTTTGGAGACTCCTGCTCGATCTTATTAACTGCATTTGCCTTAACACCTGCATTGTTGAGCGCCTCTGCTGTTCCTTTTGTAGCAAAGATCTTGTATCCGAGATTTACAAATCTGCGTCCGATCTCAATTGCCTCTTCCTTATCTTCATCACGAACTGTCATGATCATGTTTTTATGTTTCGGAAGACGGATTCCGGCTCCGATAAACGCTTTGTAGATCGCCTCATCAAATGTTTTAGCAATTCCAAGACACTCTCCAGTTGACTTCATCTCAGGTCCTAAGCTGATATCTGCACCACGTATTTTCTCGAAGGAGAATACCGGCATCTTAACAGCAAAATAATCTGCTTCCGGCTGTAATCCTGGTGTGTATCCGAGATCTTTGATCTTTGCTCCGATGATGACTTTTGTTGCAAGCGGAACGATTGGGATACCGGTTACTTTACTGATATATGGAACCGTACGGCTGGAACGAGGGTTTACCTCGATGACGTACACTTCTTCACCACATACGATAAACTGGATATTGATCAGTCCGATAACGTGAAGTGATTTAGCAAGTCTTCTTGTATATTCTGCGATCGTCTGCTTCGTCTTCTCGGAAATGCTCTGTGCCGGATATACGGAAATACTGTCTCCAGAATGGATTCCTGCACGCTCGATATGTTCCATGATACCAGGGATCAATATATCTTCGCCATCGCATACTGCATCGACCTCAATCTCTTTACCCTGCAGATATTTATCTACAAGAATCGGATGATCCTGTGCAATTCGGTTGATGATGCCGATAAATTCATCAATATCATGGTCGTTGATCGCAATCTGCATTCCCTGTCCGCCAAGTACATAAGAAGGTCTCACAAGTACCGGATACCCCAGTCTGTTTGCAACTTCTTTTGCTTCTTCTGCTGTAAATACAGTACCACCTGTTGGTCTTGGAATCTTACACTCTTCCAGGATCTCATCAAACAGCTCACGGTCTTCCGCTGCATCTACATTCTCGGCAGAAGTTCCAAGGATTGGAACGCCCATTTTCATAAGAGACTCTGTCAGCTTGATCGCTGTCTGTCCACCAAACTGTACGACTGCTCCGTCCGGTTTTTCAAGATCAACAATACTCTCTACATCTTCCGGTGTCAGCGGCTCAAAATACAGCTTATCAGCGATATCAAAGTCTGTACTTACTGTTTCCGGGTTATTATTTACGATAATCGTCTCGTATCCTTCTTTTGCAAATGCCCATGTACAATGTACAGAACAGAAGTCAAACTCGATACCCTGTCCGATACGGATCGGTCCGGAACCAAGGACGAGTACTTTTTTCTTATCATTTGTCTCTTCTACTTCATTTTCGCTGCCGTATACAGAATAGTAATATGGTGTCTCAGCTGCGAACTCTGCTGCACATGTATCTACCATCTTATATGACGCAGTAATGCCATTTGCATGACGCATGTCATGGATACCTTCTTCTGTATTACCAGTCAGGGAAGCAATAACAGAATCCGGGAATTCCATACGTTTTGCTTCTTTTAATGTCTCTGCATTCAGTGTTTCATTCTGCAGCTTCTGTTCCATCTCAACAAGAATTGCAATCTTGTCAATGAACCATTTGTCAATCTTTGTGATTGCATGAATCTCATCATAGCTGATTCCCTGGCGGATCGCTTCTGCAATCTTCCAGATTCTTCTGTCATCTACAACTTTTAACTCTTCTAACAGCTCCTCACCTTTCAGATGTGAAAAATCGTAAGACATCAGGCTGTCTACATGCTGCTCCAGAGAACGGATTGCTTTCATAAGTGCACCTTCAAAGTTATCACAGATACTCATAACTTCTCCGGTTGCTTTCATCTGTGTTGTCAGTGTACGTTTTGCACTGATAAATTTATCAAATGGAAGTCTCGGGATCTTTACAACGCAATAGTCAAGCATTGGCTCGAAACTTGCATAGGTCTTCTTCGTAACTGCATTCTTAATCTCATCCAGTGTATATCCAAGTGCGATCTTTGCAGCAACTTTCGCAATTGGATATCCGGTTGCTTTGGAAGCCAGTGCAGAAGAACGGCTTACACGCGGATTTACCTCGATAACACAGTACTCAAATGTGTCAGGATTCAACGCATACTGTACGTTACATCCTCCGGTAATATTCAGCTCGCTGATAATGTTCAGCGCAGAAGTTCGCAACATCTGGTACTCCTTATCACCCAGTGTCTGGGAAGGTGCAACTACGATACTGTCACCGGTATGCACACCAACCGGATCAATATTTTCCATATTACATACAGTAATGCAGTTTCCATTGCCATCACGCATCACTTCATACTCAATCTCTTTCCATCCGGCAATACAACGCTCTACCAGTACCTGTCCGACACGGGAAAGTCTGAGACCATTTTCCAGAATCTCAACTAACTGTGTTAGGTCGTGGGCGATACCACCGCCGCTTCCACCAAGTGTGTAAGCCGGACGAAGTACAACCGGGTACCCGATCTTCTCCGCAAATGCAATACCATCTTCCACATTCTCAACAACGAGGGAAGCTGCACATGGCTCACCGATCTTCTCCATCGTCTCTTTAAATTCCAGACGGTCCTCTGCTTTCTTGATTGTCTGGGAAGTAGTACCGATCAGGCGTACGTTATGCTCTCTTAAGAAGCCATTCTCTTCCATCTCCATGGCAAGGTTCAGTGCTGCCTGTCCACCAAGCGTAGGAAGTACACTGTCCGGTTTTTCCTTTAAAATGAGCTGTTCTACAACTTCAACGGTGAGTGGTTCAATATATACACGGTCAGCAATATCTTTATCTGTCATAATCGTTGCCGGGTTAGAGTTCAGAAGAACAACTTCAAGCCCTTCTTCTTTTAGTGAACGGCATGCCTGTGTACCGGCATAATCGAACTCTGCCGCCTGTCCGATTACAATCGGACCGGAACCGATTACTAATACTTTTTTGATATCTTTAATTCTTGGCATTACTGTACCTCCTTCATCATATCCATGAATCTGTCAAATAAATATCCTGAGTCCTGTGGTCCTGGGCAAGCTTCCGGATGAAACTGTACAGTAAAGATATTCTTTCCGACATAAGACAGACCTTCATTGGTTCCGTCATTGACATTTACAAATGCTTCTTCCGCTACAGATGCATCAATTGTAGAAGCGTCTACTGCATATCCATGGTTCTGAGAAGAAATATACACACGGTTATTACTTAAATCTTTTACCGGGTGATTTCCACCTCTATGTCCGTATTTTAACTTGTAAGTTTTTCCTCCATTTGCAAGCGCCATAAGCTGATGTCCCAGACAGATTGCGAAGATCGGAATATCGCTGTTATATAATTTCTTTACTTCCTCAATAATGGAAACACAAGTCTCCGGGTCTCCAGGCCCATTTGAGAGCATGATACCATCCGGTTTAGAATTAATGATCTCTTCTGCAGATGTATGTGCCGGATAAACCGTTACTTCACATCCACGATTTGTTAAAGAACGGGCGATATTGTTCTTTGCTCCAAAGTCCATCAATGCAACCTTTGGTCCATCGCCTTCTAAGACATAAGATTTGTCACATGTCACTTCTGACACAACATCACCAACAACATAAGCTTTCAGCTTCGGAATGATCTCATCTAAATTATAGTTCTCATTCGTAGTGATCATACCATTCATTGTACCCTTTTCACGAAGGATCTTCGTCAATGCACGAGTATCTACTCCTGCGATTCCCGGAATATCCTGTGCTACGAGGAAATCTTCGAGTGTCCCCTCACATCTGAAATTGCTCGGCACTCTGGAAAGTTCTCTCACGATATATCCTTTCGGCCAGGCTCTCTTTGATTCCATATCCGGTGTAACACCATAATTACCGATCAGAGGATATGTCATAACAACTGCCTGTCCTGCATAAGAAGGGTCTGTCAATACTTCCAAATATCCTGTCATTGAAGTATTAAACACAATCTCACTGATCATATCTTTTTTAGAGCCTATGCTGGTTCCTGTAAAGACGGTTCCGTCTTCTAATATAAGAAATGCTTTCATTTTCCACCTATTCCCTTCCTGATTCTCTTATCAATCTTGCAGATTTCAAAGACAAATGACCTCGTTTCCATAAAAAAAGCAGTCTGCGTATGCACAACTGCTCTGTTATGACACTTGTTCAGACGCCTTCGTCTCCACAAATTTTAAAAATTATACTACAAATTATTTTTAATTTCAACTATATTTTCGCAATTTTTAATTCAAAATGTATCTTTCTTTTCTTATGATATTAGAAGAAAATCCTTCTAATATCATTAAACACGACAAATACCATCAAAAGCATCAAAAGCGCCAGCCCAAGTCCATGGACATATCCTTCCTTCTCCGGCGGGATACGCTTTCTTCTGATCGCTTCAACAAAAAGAAATACAAGTCTTCCTCCATCCAGTGCCGGAAGTGGAAGTAGATTCATAACACCTAGGTTTGCCGATAATAAAACACCGATATACAAAAGCTGTTCCACAACAACTTTCACACCATAACTTTTTGTCTGTTGGTATGCATCATTTACGACGCTTACAATTCCAACCGGTCCCGATAACTGGTCTACGCCGATCTTTCTTAAAATAAGCATCTTCAGACTGTCTACCGTTGTCACGATCCAGTACTTGATCTCATACACTCCATATTGGAGACTTTTTGCAAAAGAAGCTTTCTTGTTTGCTCCGCCACTGACTCCATATCGGTAATATCCCAATTTTTTATCCATCTTTGGTGCCAGCTTTGCAGTATATGTTTTTCCTTTGCGCTCATAAGTAACCTCTGTCGTCTTTCCCTGGTTAAATTGATTGTAAGATGTGATCTCACGGAAAATGTGAACTTTTTTATCTCCGATCTTTACGATCTTATCCCCGGCTTTTATTCCTGCTTCTGCAGCTGCATAGCCCGGATCTACGTTAGCCACGATCGGCTCATCGTATCCGATCATCATGATCAGAATAACTGCCGCAACAAATGCAAGAATAAAATTAAAGATCGGTCCGGCTGCAATAACCGAAATTCTTGCCCATACAGACTTGTTATTAAAGCTGCCTGGTGCATTAGAAGCCTCATCATCCTCTCCCATCATACAAAGTCCACCGATTGGAAGAAGTTTAATGCAATACTTCGTTCCCTTATACTTTTTTGCAAAAAGATTCGGACCCATTCCGATTGCAAACTCTTCTACATCAATTCCATTTTTCTTTGCCAGTGCAAAATGTCCCAGTTCATGAAAAAATACAATAAAACTGAAGATCAATAACGCTAATACAACACCCAATCTATCACCTGCTTTCTCTTTCTATCTAAATTACTATTTTCTGCTCTCGATTCGTTCATAAGTTTCTGCCTCTGTTGCAAGGATTTCTTCCAGCGTCGGATTTTTTATATTCTTATGTGCCTTCATGCAGTCTTCAATGATTTCCATAATCTCTAAATATTTCACTTCACGTTTTAAAAACTTGCTGACCGCAAGCTCGTTAGCTGCATTGAATACAGTTGGAAGACTTCCGCCCTCTCTTCCTGCCCGGTATGCAAGTTCCAGACCATAGAACGTCTCCATATCCGGCTTTTCAAAATCAATGTGTCCCATCTCCCAGAAATGAAGTCTCTCTCCCGGAAGGTATCTCCTCTGTGGATAATAAAGCGCATACTGGATCGGCAATTTCATATCCGGTGTGCCAAGCTGTGCCATTACCGCGCCATCCTCATATTCTACCATTGAGTGGATTACACTCTGTGGCTGTACAACAACTTCGATCTTATCTACATCTACGCCAAAGAGCCACTTCGCTTCAATAACTTCGAGGCCTTTATTTACCATTGTAGAAGAATCAATCGTGATCTTCTGTCCCATAGACCAGTTTGGATGCTTCAATGCATCTTCCACATGGATATTCAGAAGGTCTTCTTCCTTCTTTCCACGGAACGGTCCGCCTGATGCTGTCAATAAAATCTTGTGAATCGGATTGCCTTCATTTCCTTGCAACGACTGAAAGATCGCGCTATGCTCGCTGTCTACCGGCAGAATACGCACATTGCGTTCCTTCGCCATCGGCATAATAAGATGTCCGGCTGTAACCATCGTCTCCTTATTGGCAAGGGCAATATCCTTTCCAGCCTGGATGGCAGCGATGGTCGGACGAAGACCGATCATTCCTACGATCGCTGTCACTAAAATTTCCGTCTCCGGCAAGGTAGCGATCTCAATCAGTCCCTCCATACCGGTTACGACTCTGACATCAAGGTCCTTAATCCGCACCTTTAAGTCAGCCGCCTTTTCCTCACTCCAGACAGCTACACATCTTGGATGAAATGCACGAATCTGTTCCTCGAGAAGTTTAATATTATTGCCTGCTGCAAGACCGATAACTTCAATATCTTTATTCTCGCTGACTACTTCCAGAGTCTGTGTACCGATGGACCCTGTAGAGCCAAGAATTGCTATCTTTTTCATAGATTACCTCACTTCTTCAACTAGAATAAGCTTCCTGAAAGAAATGCTGACAGGAAATAAATGACCGGCGCTGTGAAAAGCACACTGTCAAATCGATCCAAAATGCCCCCATGTCCCGGAATAAGCTTTCCATAATCTTTAATCTCATGGTTTCTCTTAATTGCAGAAGCCGCCAAGTCACCGATCTGAGAAATTGCTCCTCCTGCTCCGCAGATAATCGCATAGTGAAGTACATTTGCTCCCGCTGCTGCAAAATGATTCATCGCCACAGCAAAAATTGCTCCAAGTAAAGCGGCTCCGACAATTCCCCCGATTCCGCCTTCCACCGACTTCTTCGGGCTCAACTTCGGGGCCATCTTATGTTTACCGATCAGCATACCAACACAGTACGCACAAGTATCACATCCCCAGGAGCTTAAGAAAATGAGCCATACAACAACGCCGCCATCTGGAAGCATTCTCGTCTGATATACGAAAGACATCATCATTGCTACGTAAAACACTCCGAAAAATACAATCACTACCTGATCTGCAACAAATGTCGGGAATGTAAATACATAAACAGCCATTAAAAGGATCATAAATACCATAATAAGTAACGGCAATAGATCCATTCGATTCACATACAGCAATGCGTAATAAACAACGGCCGCTAGATAACCTACAAATGCAATCGGCTTTTTCTCTACGTTTACTACTTTATATAATTCGGTCATTCCAATTAAACTGATGATTCCGAGTACGCCAAAGAGAACATTTCCTCCGCATCCAACAGTAGCGATGAGAATAATCACCAGCACAATTCCACTTAAAAGTCTTGTTTTAAACATCTTCTTCCTCCTTAACGCCTCCGTAGCGGCGATCTCTTCTATTAAACTGCTCAATCGCCTTTGCTAATTCTTCCTTTGAAAAATCCGGCCACGGAACATCTGTAAAATAAAATTCTGTATAGGCAAGCTGCCAGAGCAGATAATTGGAAAGGCGCAATTCCCCGCTTGTACGAATCAGAAGATCTGGATCTGGGATTCCTCTTGTATCAAGATAACCCGCAAAAAGATCTTCCGTAATATTCGCCGGATCCACTTTTCCTTCCACACAGTCTGCACAAATCTGACGGATTGCACGTGTGATCTCATCTCTGCTTCCATAATTTAATGCAATCTGAAAATTAAGACCAGTGTTATTTTCTGACGCTTCTTCCAGTTCCTTTATACATTTTCGAATATCATCATCCAAACCTGTCTTATCTCCGAGCACACGGACTTTCATATTATTTTTCGCAGCCGTCTTAAGGCAGGTCTTCATATAAGTACGAAGTAACTTCATAAGCGCATTTACTTCATCCTTCGGACGATTCCAGTTCTCTGTAGAAAATGCATACACTGTTAAGTATTTTACTCCCATATCCCACGCTGCTTTGCAAATACGTTCTACATTCTTACTGCCCTGCGCATGTCCATAATTACGTGGCATTCCCTTCGCTTTGGCCCATCGTCCGTTTCCGTCTAAAATTATCGCAATATGTTGCGGTACATTCATAAATTTGCTCCTCTCACGAAGGGGACAGCGACCAAAAAACTTTGGCTTCTGTCCCCTCTTTTTATTAAACAGTCATTACTTCTTTTGATTTTGCTTCTACAGCTTTATCAACTTCTTTGACAAACTTATCTGTAATTTTCTGAAGATCATCTTCCATATCCTTAATCTCATCTTCAGATACGTCAGATCCTTTCAGTTTCTTAAATGCATCATTACCATCTCGTCGGATGTTACGGATCGCAACTTTAGCTGCTTCACCTTTTTTCTTAACATCTTTTACAAGTTCTTTTCTTCGTTCCTCTGTAAGCTCTGGGAATACTAAACGGATGCAAGATCCATCATTTGTCGGGTTGATTCCAAGATCAGATACCATGATCGCTTTTTCTAATACTTTCAGCATAGATTTCTCCCATGGCTGAATCTGGATCATACGCGGCTCCGGTACCGATACGTTTGCTACCTGCTGGATCGGTGTCGGTGTTCCATAATAATCTACCATGATCTTATTCAAGACATTCGGGTTTGCACGTCCTGCACGGATTGCACCAAGCTCTCCCGCTAAGTTCCCCATTGTCTTTGTCATCTTCTCTTCGTATGGTTTTAAGTTCTCATTCATAAAAATAGTCCTCCTATATTATACAGTTACTTTCGTACCTGTAAATGTTCCTGCCATTGTCTCAACGATACTGTTTTCTTCATTCAATCCAAACACAAGCATCGGCATCTTATTTTCAAGACACATGATCGATGCGGTCAGATCCACAGCCATAAGCTTCTTGTCAATGATCTCCTGGATTGAGATTTCATCATACTTCTTTGCTTCCGGATTAACCTTCGGATCGCTGTCATAAATTCCATCGATTGCTTTTGCTAAAAGCATTGCATCTGCTTCAATCTCGATTGCACGAAGTACAGCTCCTGTATCTGTCGAAAAATATGGATGGCCTGTTCCGCCTGCGAAGAATACAACCTTACCTTTGTTGAGTGCTTCTGTTGCAGCATCCTTCGAAAATAATGAAGTAAACGCTCCACATACAAATGGTGTAAATACTTCTGTCTGCATTCCTACATAACGGAAAATATCAGATACATAAATACAGTTCATAACCGTTGCAAGCATACCGATCTGATCAGCTTTTACACGGTCGATCGTCTCGCTTGTTCTTCCTCTCCAGAAATTACCGCCTCCGGTTACGATTGCAACCTGAATGCCGTCATCTACAAGCTTCTTCACCTGTTCTGCAACACCTACACATGTAGCTTCATCAAATCCAGTCTTTTTATCTCCTGCGAGTGCTTCCCCGCTGAGTTTTAACAATACTCTCTTCATCGGTTCTCAAACTCCTTATCTTTTATGATTTTACATACTTACCGTAATTATAACATAGGAATTTCAAAAAAGGAACAACTATATCTCAGACTCTTCCATACTTTTACGCATTTCTTCTGCTTTTTCTTTCACACTAAGGCAATTTCCGGTCTGAATCACATAATCTAAATTCCACTTTGCACTTTTCTTATCACCAACTCCCATATAGATCAATGCGGAATAATAACAATAGAAAAGCTTGTAAATTCTGTAATTATACTTTGTCCGCTGCTCCTCTGCTTCATTTAAGAATTTAAATGCCGCTTCATAATCCTTGTTGACGATTGCTCGTTGCAGATTATTACTGGCACATAAATACCAAAATAGCTTCTGTCCTTTTTTATTGTTCGCCATTCTCCTTTTGCAAGTTTTCTCAAGTTCCGGCACCTTATCGCCCATCCCTTTTTCAAAATAAACTGCTGATAAAATCAAATAATAATTAATCAAAAATTCTTTTTTTAACTTTCCCGGTCTAATCTCCATCAGGGTGGCATACGCTTTCTCTATATTTCCTTGATAGTATCTTGAAACTGCAAGGTTACATTTCACACGATCTTTAAAAAAGATCTGTCTCGTACGAAGAATGCATGCCTCATATAAAAATGGATCACAAGTCTCAAATAGAATTTTCTGCATTTCCATGTTGGTGAATGCAATTAACAAACCAGCTCCTATCGCAATTGCCATATATCCAATAAAGATAAATGCCTGCATGAAGAAAGCCCCCATGTTTCCAAATGCCCAGATGCACACATCTGTGTTCAGTTTGAATACGTACAAATATACAAAAAAAGCAATATCCAATATCACAATTGCCCCGGCAATCCACTTTTTCTTATGATACCTGCGCAATACCTTACGAATCTCATTTTCTAATTCCATATCCATCTTCAAGTCCTCCATTCATGTCTCTCTTCTTACTATTATAGAATAAGAATGTGCCGCAACACATTCCCTTTTTTCTTCTGATTTTTAGTTATCTAATTTTCGCAAGCCCTATCTTGATTCATCCGCAGATTCACAAGTGCCACATGATCGTACGCTTCTTCCGCAATACTAACACAATTGTCTGACATACGGTCAAAATTATAGATGATCTCCGAAAAATATCCGGTCATCGATGCATCACATTTCTTGTTTTTCACACGATTCAGATGTGCCTTATTGTATTTTTTCTCTGCTTTTCGCATCTTTTTCTTATCTTTAAATACAATCTCTGCCATCGAAATATCTCCGCTTTTAATGGCACCCATTGCATGATTGAGAAGATGTCTTATAATGTCTACGCAGTTTTCGATCTCTGCAAATGCATCAAAGGTAAGTTTATTTCCACTTTCATTGATTTTCCCACAAAGGCTTACTATATCTTCACAACGCTCAGCGATTCGCTGAATGCTGTTATTTACATACAATAATCCGGCTGTCTGCTCAGACTGTTGCTCGGTAAGATTACCGCTTGCAAATAATCTCGTAATATATTCTGCTATACTGTTTTGCAAATGCATAACAATCTCTAAATTCTCCTTAAATTGATTCTGCACTTCCGAATTTTTATCTACCATCGCTGCTTTTAGCTCTGTAAGCAATGTCTCTGTCAGATTACCGAGATGGTTCAACTCCTTCGATGCCAGAACCATAGCGGCTGCCGGCTGTTCAATTACTTTCATATCGAGATATTTTGGCTCGAATGCATGTCTATGTTTTACATCCTCTCCACGAATGATCGTTGTAACGATCTTCACCATAAGCGGAATCATTGGAAGCCAGATCAACGTACAGACAACGTTAAATGTTGTATGTGCATTGGCAATCTGTCTGGAAATCACATCCACTTCATTTCCTTTTGGCGAAATGAACTGCACAAATTTTGCAAACCACGGAATCATACAGACAAATACACAGCTTCCTGTTATATTAAAAATACTATGTGCGATGGCTGTACGTTTTGCATTTTTTGACTGTCCGAGGGATGCAAGAATAGCTGTGATCGTAGTTCCGATATTGTCTCCTAAAAGAATCGGAATTGCACCGGTAAGACCGATCACACTTGTAACACCATCCGGACCTGCCTGGGATGCAAAATTCTGTAATACTGCAATGGTTGCGGAGCTGCTCTGTACAACTAGTGTCATTCCTGCACCGAGTAAAACACCAAGTACCGGAATATCTGACACTTTTCCCATCAGCTCAACAAAAACCGGGCTTCCTGCAAGCGGTTTCATTACACTACCCATAATCTCGATTCCTTCAAATAAAAGTCCAAAGGAAAAGAATACCATACCGATATTTTTTATTTTTTCTTTCTTACTCACAAAAAACATCATAAAACCGATAAAAATAATCGGATAAATATAATCGCTGATCTTAAATGCCATCAGCTGAGCCGTCATCGTCGTACCGATGTTAGCACCAAAAATAACGGATATTGCCTGTGGAAGACTCATAAGCCCGGCACTTACAAATCCAATGACCATAACTGTCGTTGCAGAACTGCTCTGAAGCACTGCTGTTACAAGTGCTCCGGCAAGTGCCCCCATAACCGGATTCTTTGTAAGAAATCCAAGAATCATCTTCATACGCTCCCCGGCTGCTTTCTGAAGTGCGTCACTCATACTGTTCATTCCAAAAAGGAACAACGACAAACCACCGACTAATCCAAAAATAACTTTTACATTCTCATTCATTGTCTGTTTTCTCTCCTATAACATAATATGTATACTCATATTTCTTGTAGATTATAAAAGAGCAACATCAAATCTATAGTACGTAAAATGTTAAATCTATGTAAAATCCTTATACTTTTTCAAAATCAGATGCCGGATGTTTACAAATTGGACAGATAAAGTCTTCCGGCAACACTTCACCTATATATTCATATCCACAGATACGGCAGCGCCATACAGTCTGTCCTCCGTCCTTTTTCTCTGTCACCTTTGGTGCCGGCTTAATATGACTTCGATAATACTCATATGTCACCGATGGCACATCACTCAACACTTCCATATCTGTGATCTCACCGATAAACATCGTATGGGAACCTAAATCTTCCGTCTTGCTTACTATCACAGAAATGTACGCATTCGTTCCTTCTGTAATATAGTAAATATCGTTCTCACCTCGCGCACATTTTTCAAAAGCTTCAAACTTGTTCACATCCCGACCAGACTGGAATCCAAAATGTTTGAAGAGTTCAAACTCCGCCGCTTCGCTTAAAACTGATACAGTAAATTTCCCGGTCTGTAAGATCATATCATGCGTATAGTTTGCCTTGTTCACACAGATGCTTAACTGATTCGGCTCCGAAGCAGCCTGGATTGCTGTATTAATAATACATCCGTTATCTTTCTCTCCTTCTTTCGCTGTCAACACAAACAATCCATAACTCAACTTGTACATTGCTTTTTTATCCATAGTCTTTACCTCCTTTGATTATTTATTGTGCTTTTTCCGTTAACCGTATAAGCAGAAAATATACAAGACCCAATACGGCTATACTTCCTACCATAATAAAAATCATCTCATTTACATACACTACATTTCCATGGAACTTAAGCCTGCAATCCAATGCCTCCTTAAATGCATCGATCACTTGATCCGGTAAGTCTTTCCTTGCCATCTCTCGATAGATTCCACCCAACATATGATTTTTGACCAATGACGTCCCATATGTGCTCGGAAAATAGGAAAGTATTTTTCTAAGCCCGGAACCAAAATTGGAAATTGGCATATATGCTCCACAGATAAATCCATATCCTGCACTGACAATTGTCCCGACAGCCGAAAGTTGCCCTTGCGTCGTAAGCGGGTAAATAATAATACTTGAAAGTGTACTTCCAAACAAAACAAGTAATATTTCATCCCACACAATGAATACTATATCCGCCGCATTCATATACCAGCCCATTTTGTATACATATCCAAGACAGAGTAAAAGGGCAATTCCATTTACCATCATCGAATTTAATACGGTTGACAGAAAATAACTGAGATATATTTTTGACTTACTGATTGGAGAAATGTTAAAGTCCTTTCTCGTTCCGTTTGCACGATCTTGCACCATCGTAAGATTCACACAAAATGTTACTGTCACACAGCTGACCGAAAGCAAAGATGCTGCAAGCTGGCAGGCGACAGCTCCATCAATGAGCTTATCGGATATTTCGATCATTTTCGGAATCGCAGACAAAAACGAATCGCGATAAATCTTTGCAAGAAATGTCGCATACAATACAATCAAGATTACCGGCGTGATCATAGCAGAAAAGAGCATCCCTTTATCTTTGAAAAACAGTTTTCTGTTTCTGCTCATTAATGCGAATACACTCCTCATCAGTGATCACCCCCTAAATCTCTTCCAGTCACTGCAAGGAACACATCGTCCATACCACCCTTTACAACTTCATAATCACGGAATATATCCGGATGTGTAATGATCAGTTTTGTCGCTTCCTCTGTATTTTTCACTTTTAACTGGAAGCCTCCCTGGATTTCTTTGTACTTCCTATTTAGTTTTTTCACTTCTTCCTCCGACACGCCATAAAGGAATATTGTATCCTGCACATATTGGTTTTTCAGCTCCAGCGGTGACCCTTCCACCACGAGCCTTCCTTTATCAAGAATTACAATATTATCCACATTTGCAGCTTCTTCCATATAGTGGGTTGTAAGAAATACCGTCATACCTTCCGTCTTGCGTAGTTTTTCGATCACTTCCCATATAACAAGTCTTGTCTGTGGATCCAGTCCCGTAGTCGGCTCATCCAAGATTAGAATCTTTGGACGATGAAGCAGTGCACGGGCAATATCGATTCGTCTCCTTTGTCCACCAGACAACTTTCCTGTCGGTCGATTCAAATAGTCGCCAAAACCCAACAGTTCCACAAGCTCACCCAGCCGCTTTTCGAATGCTTTACCGGTGACACCGTAAAGTGCTGCTCTGCTCTTTAAATTCTCTTTTACTGTAAGCGGTTTATCCAGGACGCTATCCTGGAATACGACTCCAAGCATTCTCTTAATCTGAGCATTCTGCTGATCCGTCTCAATTCCATTTACTTTAACAGAACCACTATCCTTACGAAGCTGACCACAGATCATTGCGATTGTCGTACTCTTTCCCGCTCCATTTACACCTAAAAAAGCAAAAAGCTCACCTTTTTTCACTTGAAAGCTCAAATCATTTACCGCTTTCACATCGCCAAAGCTTTTATTCAAATGACGAATTGCAATGATATCCAAAATATCTCCCATATTTTTCACCTGTCTTTTACACTTTTCACATATTCAATACGCACTTCCTTATACTGATTGTATCACCTTACGAAGGAATTATGCAACCGTGACAATTTTAGAAAAAAAAGAGCCCCCACAAACAGTGTCACCACCATTTATGAGGACTCTTATCATTTCAAATATTCAAACACAATCTTTGATTATGCGTTCATCTGAGCTGCAACTTCAGCTGCGAAGTCTTCGTTCTTCTTCTCAAGACCTTCTCCTGTCTCGAAACGAACAAATCTCTTAACGCTTAAGTTTGCTCCGTTCTCTTTTCCAACCTTCTCTACATATTTAGCTACAGTAAGGTCGCTATCCTGAACGTATGCCTGGTCTAACAGACAAATCTCTTTCATCTCTTTGTTGAGACGTCCGATGATCATCTTTTCGATGATGTTATCCGGTTTATTCGGATTCTCCTGTTTAGCCTGAGCAAGAAGAATCTCTTTCTCATGCTCTAAGAAGTCCTGGTCTACTTCATCACGTGAAGTATATTTTGGAGACATAGCTGCTACCTGCATAGCTACGTTCTTAAGGCAAACTCTGATCTCGTCGTTGATAACGTCTGTATCAGCCTCTACAAGAACACCGATACGTCCGCCACCGTGGATGTAAGATACTACACATCCGTCAGTAACAACTTTCTCAAATCTTCTGATATTGAGTTTTTCTCCGATTACAGAGATTTTCTCTGTAAGAGCATCCTGTACAGTCTTAGAAGCATCTTCATTCCAAGCCTCTGCCATGAATCCTTCCATATCTGCAGAGTCAGAAGCGATTGCCTGATTAACAACTGCTTTAACGAATCCCTGGAATTCTGCATTCTTAGCAACGAAGTCTGTCTCTGAGTTAACTTCTACGATTGCTGCAGTCTTATCATCTTTAACGTCAGCCATAACGATACCTTCAGCTGCGATACGTCCAGCTTTTTTAACAGCCTTAGCTTCGCCGTTCTTTCTAAGGTATTCTACTGCTTCGTCCATGTTTCCATCTGTTTCATTAAGAGCTTTCTTGCAGTCCATCATTCCTGCACCAGTCATCTCTCTTAATTCTTTTACCATCTTAGCTGTAACTGCCATTTTCTTATCCTCCATCATTAAAAAGAATGAATCTTACTCTTCTACTGCCTCTTCTGCAACTTCTTCGTATACTTCTTCTGCATCAGCTGCTCCCTGATTAGCTTCGATTACAGCATCAGCCATCTTAGAAACGATCAGTTTTACTGCACGGATAGCATCATCATTACCTGGAATTACATAATCTAATTCTTCTGGATCACAGTTTGTATCAGCGATTCCGATAAGTGGAATACCAAGTGTGTGTGCTTCCTGAACACAGATTCTTTCTTTCTTAGGATCTAC
>JAUNTC010000090.1 GCA_030538915.1 Lachnospiraceae bacterium
GACTGATACTAATCGGTCGAGGGCATGACCAAGCAAGGTGATAGGTAATGGATGACATTTCTTGTATGCAGTTTTGAAGGTATATAAACCTTTTTAAAAAACCCTTGCAAATTTATTTGTGTGGGTTTATACTATATTAGTATTCCTCGATAGCTCAGCGGCAGAGCATTCGGCTGTTAACCGAAGGGTCGTTGGTTCGAACCCAACTCGGGGAGCTTAACCTGTAAGAATTGTTTCTTACAGGTTTTTTGTTATGTAAAATAACTTAAATAATTATAAAATTACATTTCATACATGGATAAAATTTTGTAAATGACATATAATTGTCTCATACAGGGAGAAAGAGAGTAGAGAAATGACACAATTAAAAACATCAGAAAAGACAAATGTTTTGACGAAGACATGGGTAGTTGCAGCGCTTGCATGCGTATGCTGCATTTTGTGGGGGAGTGCGATTCCGGCGATCAAGACAGGATATCGAATTTTATCTGTAGATGGTGCAGACACAGCAAGTCAGATCGTATTTGCCGGGATTCGGTTTTCACTGGCGGGAATTTTAGTCCTGGTGTTCGCATCAATACAGGAAAAAAGAATAATTGTCCCGAATAAAAATGTAGTTAAATATGCAATTCCGGTCTGTTTTGCACAGACATTTGTACAGTATTTTTTCTTTTATATCGGAGTGGCGCACACGTCCGGAGTGAAGGGCGGAATTATTACAGGACTTGGAAATTTTATCGCAATTTTAATGGCCTGTCTGCTTGTTCGAAATGAAAAGATGACAGGACCAAAACTTGCGGGATGTATTTTAGGATTTGCCGGAGTTGTGATCATTAATATGACAGGTGGCAGTATGGATATGGGAATGAAGCTGACAGGAGAAGGTTTTATTTTGATCGCGCAGCTATCCTATGGAGCATCAACGATATTGATCAACATTTTCTCAAAGAAAGTGTCACCGGTTATCTTAAGTGGTTGTCAGTTTTTCATGGGAGGTATACTGCTGATCATCGTAGGTGTGTTGATGGGAGGACATTTAGATAAGATGTCTTTCGAAGGAGCTGTTTTGATCCTGTATCTTGCGATGGTATCTGCGGTTGCATACACACTGTGGTCGGTTCTACTTGCCTATAATGAAGTATCGAAGGTGGCAATTTTTGGATTTGTTAATCCACTTTGCAGCGTTGTGTTGTCGGCATTGGTACTTGGTGAGGTTGAGCAGGCATTTAATATAAGAAGTCTGATTGCACTGATCTTAGTTTGTGTTGGAATTTATGTTGTAAATCGGAAAAATACACAAAAATAATATAGAAAGAAGGGTTCACTATGAGAGCGTTTTGGATCGTATTGGATAGTGCAGGAATCGGAAAAGCACCGGATGCAGCGCAATTTGGGGACGAAGGAAGCAATACATGGAAAACCTGTTTTGATTCTGGAAATTTAAATATTCCCAACATGCAAAAGCTTGGTATTTACCATATCGATGGTATGGGATATGGTGATCATAGCAAGGCAGCTTGCGGATGCTACGGAAGATTGTATGAAAAATCTTTGGGTAAGGATACTACAATCGGACATTGGGAGATGGCAGGTGTGATCTCACCGAAACCATTTCCGGTTTATCCAAATGGATTTCCGCGAGAAGTATTGGATGAATTTGAGAAGCAGACCGGACGAAAAGTTCTTTGTAATCAGCCTTACTCCGGGACAGAAGTGATCCGTGATTATGGAAGAGAACATATGCAAACCGGTGCGCTTATTGTATATACGTCTGCAGACAGTGTGTTCCAGATTGCAGCCCATGAAGATGTTGTGCCGGTGGAGACGTTGTATGAATATTGTAAGATTGCAAGAAAAATATTAATAGGGGATCATGCAGTAGCACGTGTCATTGCAAGACCGTTTGTCGGCGAGTATCCGAATTTTACGCGAACAGACCGCAGACATGATTTTTCCCTTGTGCCTCCGAAATCTACTGTACTGGAACAATTAAAGTCGGCAGGAAAAGATGTGATCGGTGTCGGAAAAATTTATGATATTTTTGCAGGACAGGGTATTACGGAGACAACACCGAATCATGGAAATAAAATAAATATGGAAAAAGTGTTTGAAATTCAGAAAGAAGATTTCGACGGACTCTGTTTTATCAATTTAGTTGATTTTGATATGAATTTTGGACATCGAAGAGACATCGCAGGATACACAAATGCGCTGAATGAATTTGACGAGATGCTAGGGATATTTCTTGAAAATATGCGTGAAGATGATGTACTTTTTATTACTGCTGATCATGGTTGCGATCCCGCATACAAGGGAACAGATCACACGCGGGAATCTGTGCCACTCCTCGGATATTGCAGAAAATGGAAGGCTGGTGTAAATATCGGAACCCGCCAGACATATGCCGACATTGCTGCAACCGTTGCACAATTATTTCCAATCAATTACACAGGTGACGGTATCAGTTTTGTCGATATGCTGACATAAGTATTTTCGATAAGATAGAAAGAAAACTTCGTGCTATAATGAAGTTGTATTGTAAATGTAAATTTTTAGAAACGGATGGTATGTATCATGGAAGAACTTATATATGTAGATCGTAAAAATACGAATTGTGTGAAATGGGATGGACAGACAGGCATGTTTGGTGAAGAAGGCCTGCATGCAATGTGGGTCGCAGATATGGACATTCGCGCACCGAAGGGCGTCGTTGATGCCTTAAAAGAATATGTGGAACAGGGAGTGTTTGGCTATTATAAAATCCCGGATGCTTATAATGAAGCATTTATCAAATGGGAGAGAGAGCATCATGGATTTGAAGTACAAAAAGAATGGATTCGTTTTTCACCAGGCGTTGTTTGTGCATTTCATTGGTTTGTCAAGGCACTGACTGAGCCGGGCGATGCGGTGATCGTCAATACACCAGTGTATTATCCATTTTTCCATGCAGTAGAAAGCAATGATCGTAAGCTGATCTGCTCAGATCTTATAAATGAGAATGGAAAATATCGAATTGATTATGATGATTTCGAAAAGAAAATCGTAGAAAATGATGTAAAAGCGTATATTTTATGCTCCCCGCACAATCCGGCAGGACGTGTATGGAGAGAGGATGAGTTAAAGACATTATTTGAAATCTGTAAAAAACATAATGTCTACGTGATTTCCGATGAGATCCATCATGATTTAGTCTTTGGAGATCATCCACACATTCCATCATTGTCGGTAGGAGATTACGCTGACCGAATGGTTGCAATTACAGCACCGTCGAAGACATTCAATCTTGCCGGAGGACAGAATTCTATCGTGATTATTCCAGATGAGAAAATCCGGGGAAAATGGGATGCATTTGTAGATGGTATTCGAATTGAGATGGGTAATCCATTTGGTTATATTGCAGCTGAAGCGGCATATCGTACCGGTTCCGACTGGCTGGAAGCTGTGAAGGCACAGATTCAGGAAAATGTAAATTATGTGAGAGAAACACTGGAAAGAGAACTGCCGGGTGTGATTGTATCTCCACTGGAAGGAACTTATCTTTGCTGGATCGATCTGAAAGCATATGTTCCAGCGGATCAGGTAAAAGAAGTTGTGCAGAAAAAATGTCACCTTGCAGTTGATTTTGGTGACTGGTTCGGTGGAGAAAGATTCCAGACATTTATCCGAATGAACCTTGCGACCTCGCTGGAAAATGTAAAAATCGGTGTGGATGCGCTGGTAGAAGGAATAAAATCATTGTAAGAATGTTTGACTTGAATAGAATTTGAAAGTATGCTTTTCGTTATGGAAAGCATACTTTTTTGAAAAGATACCGAAAATATGTTCGAAAATTTCCATGCTTTGCTTGACATTCAGAAGAAAATAAACTATAATAAACGAACGGATGTTCTGTGTTAAAAGGAGGGGAATGGTATGGGAAGAAAGGCGGAACGCATCTATGTTGCCATTGATCTGAAGTCTTTTTATGCTTCAGTGGAGTGCAGAGAACGAAAGCTGGATCCATTGACTACGAATCTTGTAGTAGCGGATGTGAGCCGTACAGAGAAGACTATTTGCCTTGCGGTATCTCCTTCTCTGAAGGCATATGGAATACCGGGACGCCCTCGTTTGTTTGAAGTTGTAGCAAAAGTAACGGAAGTTAATAAAAAGCGGATATGCAGTGTCGGTGTACAGCAGTTTGCAGGAAGTTCCTTTGATGCGAATGAATTACGGGCACACGCAGACTGGGAGATCGATTATATAAAAGCAACACCGCGGATGGCACTTTATATGGAATACAGCCGACGCATCTATGGTGTATATTTGAAATACATTGCGCCGGAAGATATCCATGTATATTCGATAGATGAAGTATTTATGGATGTAACAGATTATTTGCATACTTATAAGATGACGCCGGAAGAACTCGCCAGGGAGATGATCAAGGAAGTATTGAAAGAGACCGGGATCACCGCTACTGCAGGTATTGGGACGAATCTCTATCTATGTAAGGTGGCAATGGACATTGTAGCAAAGCATATGGAAGCGGATGCGAACGGCGTGCGTATTGCCAGTCTGGATGAACGCTCTTATCGAGAAATTTTGTGGGATCATAAGCCGCTCACTGATTTCTGGAGAGTGGGGCATGGTTATGCAAAGAAGCTGGAAGCATCCGGGCTTTATACAATGGGAGACATCGCCAGATGCTCCATCGGAAGAGAGATGGATTATTATAATGAAGAACTGCTCTATCAGATGTTCGGCGTCAATGCAGAGCTGCTGATCGATCATGCCTGGGGGTATGAGCCGTGTACGATGGAACTTGTGAAGGCTTATCGACCGGAGCAGAACAGTATGGGTGCCGGTCAGGTGTTGCACTGCCCTTATCCTGGTGAGAAGGCAAGACTTGTTGTAAAAGAGATGACAGATCAGCTCGTTTTAGATTTGGTAGATAAAAATCTTGTAACTGACCAGCTTGTCTTAACAGTAGGATATGACAGAGAGAATCTGGATTCCCAAAAAGGAAAGCGTACATTTCATGGTGAAGTGGTGACTGATCATTATGGACGAAAAGTGCCCAAGCATGCGCATGGAACGGCAAATTTAGGTGAGAAGACTTCCTCTACGAGAAAAATTATGGAGGCGATGCTTGGTTTATATGATCGGATCACAGATCCGACGCTTCTCGTTCGACGTATTACGATCACAGCAAATCATATTGCGCCAGAATCACTTGTGAAAGAACAGGCGCAGTATGAGCAGATGACATTATTTGATTTTTCCGAAGAAGGGGAAAATCAAAGGAAACAGGAAAAAGAAGAGGCGGAGCGTGAGAAGAAAGTGCAGAAAGCAATATTGAATATAAAAAAAAGATATGGAAAGAATGCAATCGTCAAGGGGATGAATTTGCAGGAAGGTGCAACAGCTATGGAGCGGAATCGTCAGATCGGAGGACATAAGGCGTGAATATAGATGGAGAGAAGAAAAGTGTTGCAAAGAAATATAGTGATATCATAGATAAGCCACATCCGATATCGAGAAAACATCCGCGTATGTCACTGGAAGCGCGTGCTGCACAGTTTGCTCCGTTTGCAGCATTGACCGGACATACAGAAGAACTTATGGAAGAACGGCGATTGACAAAAGAGAAAATTATGCAGGATGAAGAACTGCGGGAAGAGCTGGATCGCGTGATGGAGAAGGTGATGACCAGAGAAGATCCGGTTTATGTAAGATGCGTATATTTTGTCGCAGATGAGAAAAAAGAAGGCGGAGACTATGTGGCAGTCAACGGATGCTTTAAAAGGATGGATGAAGCTAATCATATGCTTGTGCTCAAAGGTGGAATTGAAATTCCGGTGGATGATATTGTTGAAATAGAAGAAATAGAAGAAATGTCGGAAGATTCTGAATATAAATAAAATATGAAAAAAGATATTGACAAATATGGAAACGAAGGTTATACTGTAATTACAAAATAACAAATAGAAAACATAAAACAGACGCGAGCTGTAGATGATTCATTTGTTATAAGATTTCAATCATAGGATTGAAAGTGTCCGAAACGCAACGCAGGAAGGACAACAATTTTAAGAAAGGAAGGTACGGACCACCAAAAGGCTGAGGTAATGAATATGGATGAAAAAGTAGAATAGAGGCGGATATCAATAAAATAAATTGGTATCCGTCTTTATTCAGTTTTACTGCTTTTTTTGTGTCTAAGTTGACGATGGTTGGTGGATTTGATAGAATAAAAAAGGTAAATATGGGGAGCTTTTTGAAGGGTAGAATAAGGAGGATGCGTTATGCAGGATTTGACATTTGGAGAGCAGGTCAAGATTATCTTAAAAAGAAAAGGTATGACAATTAAAGAGCTTGCCGAACTCGTTGAGGAAAAGACAGGCAAGAAAATGTCCCGTCAGAATATGACACAGAGATTGAACCGTGATAATTTTCAAGAGCAAGATATGCGCTCAATCGCAAGTATTTTAGGCTGTCCTTTTCAGTTGAATATATTAGGAGAGGAAACCGCTGTTGAAAATGAAAGCGTAAAACATATACAGGAAGAAGTTATAAGTCCGGTAGAGGAGTCAGTGGAAGAAGTCGTAGAGGAAGTTTACGAAGAAGAACCGGAGGAAGAAGTCGTAGAGGAAGTTTACGAAGAAGA
>JAUNTC010000091.1 GCA_030538915.1 Lachnospiraceae bacterium
GGTTTTATAAGGCCTGTAAGTACTTTTTACATTATTCAACTGTCAAACTCCCGAAAAAGTGTTAAAATATAAACAAACTATAATACTAAGGAGGATATTCAAATGAACGTATCAGAACGAATCGCAAAATTGCGTACCCTGATGGCTACCAAAGAGATCGACGCTTATGTCGTGCCGACAGCTGATTTCCACCAGAGTGAATATGTAGGAGAACATTTCAAAGCCAGAAAATTTATTACAGGCTTCAGTGGTTCTTACGGAACTGCAGTAATCTGTATGGATGATGCCGGGCTTTGGACAGACGGACGCTATTTCTTCCAGGCAACAAATGAACTGAAAGGCAGCGGAGTCCGTCTTATGAAAATGTTTGTAGGAGACACCCCATCTGTCACAGAATATTTGGCAGACAAAATCCCTGCAGGAGGAAAGGTTGCATTTGACGGACGTGTTCTTTCCATGGATGAAGGAAAAGAATATGAAGATGCTCTTTCACCGAAGAACATTTCTATTGATTACGAAGAAGATCTGATCGACCAGATCTGGGAAGACAGACCACCGCTTTCTGACAAACCGGCATTCTTCCTTGAGGAGAAATATTCCGGCGAAAGCTCAGCACACAAACTGGAGCGTGTCCGCAAAGTCATGAAAGACAATGGTGCAACAGTTCATATTATCGCATCTTTGGACGATACAGGCTGGCTTTTGAACGTCCGCGGTGACGACATTGATTTCTTCCCATTACTTCTCTCTTACTCAATCGTAAGAATGGATGGTGTAGACCTCTATGTTGATCAGACGAAATTAAATGACCGTATTCTGGAAGAGTTCAAGAAAGTAAATGTTACACTTCATCCGTACAATGACATTTACGAAGACATTAAGAAACTGGATGCTTCCGAGACTGCTCTCATCGATCCGATGAAGATGAACTACGCACTTTACAAGAACATTCCTTGCAAGATCGTAGAAGCTGCCAACCCGACAATTCTTATGAAAGCTATGAAGAATGATGTTGAGCTGGAGAACATCAAAGAAGCGCATATCAAAGATGGTATTGCGATTACAAAATTCATGTACTGGATCAAGACACGTTATGACAAGGAAGAAATTACTGAGTTAAGCTCTTCTGACAAACTCACAAGCTTGAGAAAAGAACAGGGCGGCTACATCCGTGACAGCTTTGAACCACTCTGTGCATTTGCAGATCATGCCGCTATGATGCACTACTCTCCAAGCAAGGAAACTGATGTTGTATTAAAAGAAGGAGCTATGTTCCTTAACGATACAGGTGGCGGATACTATGAAGGTTCTACAGATATTACACGTACATTCATCCTTGGTTCTGTTGACCAGGAAATGAAAAAATATTTCACTGCGGTTGTACGTGCTATGATGAACCTGTCTCGTGCAAACTTCCTCTATGGATGCCACGGCTACAACCTGGACGTACTTGTAAGACAGCCGATCTGGGATCTCAACATTGATTTCCAGTGCGGTTCCGGTCACGGCGTTGGATATCTCGGAAATGTTCACGAGCCGCCGACAGGCTTCCGCTGGTATGTAGTTCCAAGTAAGAATGAGCATCACCAGTTAGAGGAAGGTATGGTTATTACAGATGAACCTGGAATCTATGAAGATGGCAAATTCGGAATCCGTATCGAAAATGAATTTATCGTAAGAAAAGGTGAGAAGAACAAATATGGTCAGTTCATGCACTTTGAGACAATCACATTTGCTCCGATCGACCTCGACGGTATCGATCCGGATGAAATGACCAAATCTGAAAGAGAATGGCTCAATAACTACCACAAAGATGTATATGAGAAGATCGGACCTCATCTTACAGATGAAGAAAGAGAATGGCTCAAAGAATACACAAGAGCAATCTAATAATTATACATCTAAAAAGGGACAGAAGCTTCATCGCTTCTGTCCTTTTAGTTTAGTTTTCCTCTATGGAAATGGTAATTGTTACAATTGTTCCGGCTTCCGGTAATTTATCAGCTCTTGCAAGTGTCAATCTGCCAAACGGCACGTCCTCACTTGAACAGATGGCTGCACTGCAACTGGTTGTACAGATTTCACATCCCGATGGATTTGCTTTCTGAACCGCAGCTGTATTAGAATAAACAATTGTTCCTTCATATGCCGTACCATCTTCATTTGTAAGTGTATCCTGCAAAGCTACCGCTTCGTGTCCTTCCCAGGAAATAGTAATATTCAGTTTTGAATAATTCGCATTTGTGCCTTTATAATCTTTGACTGCAGCAATCGTCTCGTCCTTATCCAATACTGTTTCCGGATTGTCATTCCATGCAGTTGCACCAAGCGAATCTAGCGCCATTGCAAGACTGATCCGATCATTGAGACCTGTGATGACTGGATTTTCCTTTGACGCAGCAAGATTTGCCGTTACAAGATAATGCATCGTTGGAGTTGTAAATGTATCTGCATTTACAATACCTTTCAGAGTAACTGTTCTGGCCTCCTCATCTACAACTACCGGTTCCGTTACTGTCACAAGACTGGTGGTTGTTTGTGAACCATCTTTTTCTGTGGCAGTAATTGTCGTTTGTCCTGCCGCGATCCCTTTTACGACACCTTTGGAAGTGACTGTAGCAACGTTACTGTCACTTGATTCCCATGTCACACCCTGATCATAAAATCCTTCCGGCCCTGTAAGAGTAGCTTTTAAAGTAGTTGTTTTTCCTGCCGCTAATATTTTTTCAGTTCTGTTAAGCTTAATTTCAGAAGCTTCTATATGTTCGTATTTAACAACATATTTTCCGAATGAAGGGATAAATGAATAGGATTCTTTGGATGAGATCTTTTTCCCTGAACTTGTATATATGCCCTTATATTTGTAACCGCGCACCGTATTTGCTTTAATGCAGAGTGGTCTGGATGCCTTTTTGTCGTAGGACATACTAAAAGATACTCTGGCATCTTTTGGTTCGGTATGAATCGAGATTTTCTTTGTTCTATGCATAAAGTATGCAGAAGTAAGCTTATTGTTAAGAAGATGAATGGTACTAAGGTGATGAGAATCAGACGAATCAAATTCTGTAATCCTATTATTATTTGCTGCCAGATAACGTAAGGATGAGCATTGGTCAAGCTGGATCGCATTGAGCCTGTTATTATATATGCTTACATATTCCAGTTGATCATAATCATCCAAGTTAAGCAGTCCGGAAAGCTTATGACCAGGCCACTGGATTTTCTTAATGTGACCATATCCGTCTGTTGAAAAATTCTTGTTATTACAATCTCCCCATGTGGAACGCATGTTAGTTTTGTATGATGTATTCAATCGGGAACCGTTCTTAACATTGTTACTGACAGTTTCCAGGAACGCCCTTAACTGCTTTGTTTCTGAATAATCAGATGCAAAGCGACCTTCTTTTGAACCAGGATAGATTTTCGTATATATATAACTGGCTGATAGTTGTTCATCTGATGGATCAAATGCAGAATAATTACCTAATCCGCCATAGGACCAGAATCCCGGATCTACGAAAGATGAGCGAAACCATTTGTTATAAGATCCCGGATTGCCATCTATCAGAATCCATCTTCCATCTACATAAGCTTCTGCCCACCAGTGATTGCGTTTACTTACATCAGAGTCTTTCATATCCATCCATGTTTTACCTGTAAGTGTAACGTGACAGCCATAAGCATAACGGGCAGGAATATCAAGGCATCGCGCCATAGCAATGACCATAGCTGCATATCCCTGGCAAGTAGTAGCAACTCTTCCATTTCTATAATTGGGTCCGGAGCTTTGTTTGTTGTTTAAGTGATAAAGATTCAGATAAGGATTTGCATATTGATATTTATGAGTAACAAATGCATGCCAGTCATAATAAACATTGGTAGCTACATATTTATAAATTGCCTGCATTTTCTTATAATCTGTATTACATCCGAATGTAACTTTAGCAGCAAGTCTCTTAATATAGTTAACCTGTGATTTCTTCATTGGCGAAGATATGCCCGTTTTGGGATCTTTGAATATATATCCCATATCTTTCATATACTTATCCAGATAGCGTTCCGTCGATCCCGGATTCGTACGAGAGGCGTATGCATTTTTATCACATTTTTTGTGAAGCGTACGATTATTGTTTATTACCGCAGGATATTTTATAACTTTCGGATCATTTGAATGGCCTTTTTTTACAGTCATTAAAACTTCCTTGTATGCAAACCATTTTCTCGTATTGCCACCAAGAGTACCGCCTTGCCAATTTGAATTTCCAGAAATTTTAGCAGCCTTTTTAGTTGTTGCTTTCGAAATGACAAGATGATAAGTTCCTGCCCCGATCGTCGGCACAGCCTTATATCCCGGACAAGTGCTGTAGCAATCTTTCGCACCAGCGACTCTCCCTCTGTTATTTTGAATAACAGGAGTTTTTTTCGAATTTTTGGCAGTGCTGATCTTTACAGAAAATTCTCCTTTTTTATTCGGTGTTACAAATGTTGTAATATAATAGCGACTTCCGCGACGCTTGAGCAGCCTAATACAGATCCGTTTAGTATTTTTTGTAACGCGCCCCCTTACATAAATAGTATGCTTCGTTTTTAGCGGAGTACGAACTTTAAAATACTCTTCCGGCAGTTTATTGCGTCCTCCGTATGATTTTATTTCCGATGTTTGTACAGGAGCTGGTCTCTTATAAAGCGCAGCTTCTGATACGATAAAAGAAGACCAAAAAAAAGGAAGAATCAATAATGCAACAGCAAGATTGATTCCTAGCTTTCGAAAATTAGTCCATGATTGATTTTTTTCCCTCATTGCTTTTTCCTCAATTTACATTTTACTAGAATTTTCATTCCAGCGTCTAACAGTAAATATGATACTACTATATGCGAGGATTTTCAATACAAATCAAATACACAATCTACTTTTCCATCATCCTTTTAAGATTTTTCTCATTTTTTTACATGCCTTTTCCAGCAATGATTTTTTCACACTTTCTCTGTCATATGCAACGCTGATAATCATATGATCTGAAACAAAAATATCATTCATTAATTGCTTCAATTCATCAGCAGTAATTTTCTCATATTCCGCCACAATATCTTCTACTTTATATTTCGAATATTCACATCCAAAATTCATTTCTGCAATGTAGCTATTATACGCTATTGGATCATCCATCAATTCCGGCTGAAATCTGTAAAATTCGATTGCTCTTTTTCTATCCTTTTCAGACAGAGTTTCTTTTGTCTTTTGAACAGTTTTCGTCAGACATTGCAAAGACTGGATTAAATTTACACTAGAAACTGAGTACTCTATTTTAATTCTGGAAAAATCATGGAAGCATTCCTTTGTTCCAAAAATATCTCCAGCCCATCCTTTTGTGTCTTTTAATTTCCAGGACAGCTTCGCGCCATCTCCATTTATCAAAATATCCATAAGCAGATCTACCGTATATGTGTTACATGAATGCGGTACATCAAACGATATATTTACGTCGCATAATCCACATTCACACGCTACAAGTAAATCATCTTTTTTTGTTCTCACACCAAAATGCTTTGGATGATATTGACATCTATTCTTATCATAAATTGCTTTTCTATTATCTTTCAATGATAATACATCTAATTTTTTCACTGTAGACTCTTTTGATGCTTTTGTGAAATTTCCGGTCATGATAAATGCTGCATTTTCACTGCAGAATATTTTATTTTTATATTCATTTATTGTATCAGCCGACAGATTTTCAACATGTTCTGTCTGCCCCATAATCGATTTTGCAAAAGGAGTGTTTCTATAATATTTCCTGTTCACCTTTTTATCAAAAAAATATTCCGTGTGCTCGTCTATTTGACGCATAACAACTCTTTTCTCCAGACTTATTTCCCGTTCTGTCCAATCGTATTCAGCAAGGATTTTCAGCAGCAATTCCGTAGCTGCTTCTGCTTTTTCCGGCGATGTCTGAATATAAAATCCAATCATCTTTTCACTTGTGAAGCCATGCAATGTGCATCCCATTTTATTCAACTTCGCATACAGGCTGCACATTTCCATAGATTCAAGACGTCTAAAAATCAAATGTTCTAACAAATGTGAAATACCTGCGGTATTCTTATCTTCGATCAAACTTCCACCGTGAAAATATAAACCCACAACACATGAATGTAAATGTGCCATATTGACAATATATTTTTTCATATTCATCCGTTCCATCTTTCTTCTTTTTAATATTAATTTTCCAACACTAATCAGTTACATCCATGCGCCTTTACATGCGATTCGTTCAATTATAATTACAAGCACCGTTGTTACAACATTAGCCACAGCAATGATCCCAATACTTTTTTTCTTATTTTTCACTTCATCTGCGACCAATGCATATACAATTGGACACTCTATGAGCAGTGTTAAAAATAAGTATCCGGCATTAATCGTATAGTAGTCGATTTCTCCGAACAGACTCTTTATACTTTCACCGCCATTCGCATAATAGGTTGCTACGTACGGAAGCAGAAAGGACACCAAATTTGCCACGCATACTGTTAGAAACAGCTTTCCCTTCTTCTTCACATTTAATAATTTTTAGGCGTTTGCGAAACGCCACAACACCGCATAAATACGGCATTTTTTGTTAC
>JAUNTC010000092.1 GCA_030538915.1 Lachnospiraceae bacterium
CCTATTTTTTAGTTCTTCGTTTGACATTTTTTAATGTCATCCGGCGCCAGACTTTCCTCCTTGTCTGATTTGTTTGTCGACACCTATAAAATACCAAGAATCCGTTTTCACTTCCCTAACTCTCAGAAAGTCCCCAAGAAAATTTTTATTTTTTTCAACAAAAAACTGCGCCCTACCATTTTCGGTAGAAACGCAGCTTCGTTTTCTCTTTTATCTATGTAGCAGCTTGTCTATAGTTTCTTCTATTTTTATACATCTTTGTTTAGTTCGGATGATTTCTTCTATTTTCTCTTCACAGTCCTTTTTTACTCTTGTGTAACTCTCCTTTGAAATATTATATAGATTTTCTTTGTGCTTTGATTGCGTATAGATGCATCTTTCTATATCTATCATCACAGGCAGAACTTCCGGGGAATAAGATAACATCAATTCGAGTAACGATTTCAGCCCGGCTTTGTCGCACTGTTCCAGTCCTCTTATTTTCAAAACAGATGTATCATAAGGAAGTTCTTCTATACTTTGATAGTATAGTGTCGGCTGTTTTGGTTTCTTGATCCGATAGCGCATCCGTTCAATATACTCCTGCGGATCCGATAAGGATATGTTTACCAGTTTTCTTTCCTTTACTTTCTCAAATACCTGTTTATCATATTGTGCGGTAAAATCTCCTATTTTTCCACGCTTTTCTTTTACAAATTGCGTACCCTCTTTTTTCATCTTATTTAACATGTAATACAATAGCAGATTCTTCCTGTAGCTGTTCCACTGTTCCAGACATTTTCCGGCACTCAGGTTTCTTTCATTCCATAAACACATGATTCTCACTGCATTGTCAAAATTTTTCAATGCCTGTGTGATCTTTTTCTCCGGCTCCCCTTCATCGATTCTTTCTGCGAGTTCATAAATAACATCAACCAGTTCCTTCTTGCTCCAACTGTTTATTTTCCGGTCAATTTCTTTATTTTCTTCCGGTGTATATCCTCTATAGCTAAATTTCCCTGTTTTTTCTTTTTTCATCTTTCCGTCCTTTGTTTCTTGATCTCCATTATTTTTTCTCAGCTAATCCCAAAATATAGTCCGCCGATATCTGATAGTATCTGCATAATTTGATAAGTACCTCAATCGGCACATCTCTCTTTCCATTTTCATACTGAGAATATGTATTTTGCGCTATGTTCAAAAACTCTGCAAGTTCCTTTTGTGTGATATCACGATCTTCTCTCAATGCCTTGATTCTCTCCCAATATTCCATATATCCACTCCTTTTTTTGTATCTTAACAAGTGGATAAATAAACATTGCTTTTTATCTCACATTGAGATAATATTGATTTTGGAAAGGTTAATATTATACAACCTCAAAACCAAAATCGGATTTCATGCATCTGTAATATAGAAGATATAATTGCCTTTCAACCTACAAATTTATAAAATACTTCACAAAGGGGGAAAATCATGAAAAACAAAATGCTCAAGAAAGGACTTGCAATCGGAATGTCTGCATTTTTAATGGCATCTTCACTTGCTCCGGTCAGCGTACAGGCTGCGTCTTGGAAGCAGAACAAGACCGGCTGGTGGTGGCAGGAGGATAATGGATCTTATCCGGTGAGTCAGTGGAAAGTCATCAACGGGAAATGGTATGCTTTTGATGAACGGGGATATATGCGCTCCGGCTGGTTCCTCAGTAATGGCAAATGGTACTATCTCGGTGCTGCGAATGACGGATCTATGAAGACCGGATGGCAGCTGATTAATGGATCTTGGTATTATCTGAATCCGGGTAACGGGGATATGGCTACGAATCAGTGGATCGGTATTTATTATGTGAATGGTTCCGGTGTTTGGGATCAGGGAAAAACGAAAGATCTGATCGGATGGATTCAGAGTGGAAACCGCTGGTGGTATCGTCATGCAGACGGTGGATATACTAGAAATGGTTGGGAACTGATTAACGGATCTTGGTATTATTTTGATAATGCCGGTTGGATGTTGGCGAACCAGTGGATCGGTAACTACTATGTAGACGGGTCTGGTAAATGGATTCCGGGAAAAACTAAAGTTACGGCTCAGTGGATCCAGAGTGGAAACCGCTGGTGGTATCGCCATGCTGACGGTGGATATACAAGAAATGGTTGGGAGCTGATTAATGGATCTTGGTATTATTTTGATAATACCGGTTGGATGCTCAGCAATCAGTGGATCGGCAACTACTATGTTGGTGGATCCGGTGCGATGCTGACAGATACTTGGATCGGAAATTATTATGTAGACGGTTCAGGTAAATGGGTTCCAGACGCAAAAAAAGATCAGCATACTCATAAATGGGTAGCTGAAACGACTGTGATTCATCATGACGCCGAGACAAAGAAAGAGTTAGTTAAGGAAGCGTGGGATGAAACTATCCATCATGACGAAGAGACTAAAACTGTAGTCGATAAGGAAGCCTGGACAGAAACTATTAATCATCCGGCTGAGACCCATGAGGAACTGGTTAAGGAAGCATGGGATGAGGAAGTAACACATCCTGCTGAAACACATCAGGAACTGGTTAAGGAAGCATGGACTGAGGAGATTCCTCATGAGGAAGAGGGTCATTACGAGGCTACCGTACCGGGACACTGGGATTACAAGTTTGTACCGGCTGAGGGGTATGAGGAAGAGTATGAAACCATCTATGGTACTATGGATAAGCGTTTTGTAGTAACTAAACGTGCTTACACTGAGAATACTTGGGTAGAGCCTAAGACTGTTGAGTGTAACGAAATCGGTTATGAAGTCAAGACTCCAATGTACAGGGAGGAGGCACGTCTTATCTGTGGTGGTTGCGGTCTTGATGTTACTGACGATTATAGCACAGGTGCTGATGAAAGTCAATCCCACAATCACGTGGAAGTTTTAAAAGGTAATACCAACTGTGGTTCTACATACACGGACTATCGCATGGTTCAGTATGACACTAGAAACGTCATGTACCCAGCTACATATGTAGTAGATAAGGAAGCATGGACTGAGACTGTTCAGCATGAAGCTGAGTACAAAACTGTAGTCGACAAGGAAGCGTGGACTGAGACTGTGCATCATGATGCTGAGTATAAAACGGTAGTTGATAAGGAAGCTTGGGTAGAGACTATCGATCACCCTGCTGAAACTCATGAAGAGACTATTCCAGCTTACGATGAGACAGTACATCATGACGCTGAGTATAAGACAGTAGTCCTCAAAGAAGCGTATGATGAAACGAAAACCATTTACAAATGCTCCTGCGGTGCTACTAAATAGCTATTTACTTGTTCATTTATTATACTACAGACTGATTAAATAAGAAAGGAACTAATGATATGAAAAAGAAATTAAATTTCAAGAAACTAAAAAAAGGAATTGCACTGTGTTTATCTTCTGCTATGATTGCTTCTATTGTTTTACCGACCAGTGTAGAAGCTGCATCATGGAAGCAGAACAAGACCGGCTGGTGGTGGCAGGAGGATAATGGATCTTATCCGGTGAGTCAGTGGAAAGTCATCAACGGGAAATGGTATGCTTTTGATGAACGGGGATATATGCGCTCCGGCTGGTTCCTCAGTAATGGCAAATGGTACTATCTCGGTGCTGCGAATGACGGATCTATGAAGACCGGATGGCAGCTGATTAATGGATCTTGGTATTATCTGAATCCGGGTAACGGGGATATGGCTACGAATCAGTGGATCGGTATTTATTATGTGAATGGTTCCGGTGTTTGGGATCAGGGAAAAACGAAAGATCTGATCGGATGGATTCAGAGTGGAAACCGCTGGTGGTATCGTCATGCAGACGGTGGATATACTAGAAATGGTTGGGAACTGATTAACGGATCTTGGTATTATTTTGATAATGCCGGTTGGATGCTCAGCAATCAGTGGATCGGCAACTATTATGTTGGCGGATCCGGTGCAATGCTGACAGATACTTGGATCGGGAATTATTATGTAGACGGATCCGGTAAATGGATTCCAGACGCAAAAAAAGATCAGCATACTCATAAATGGGTAGCTGAAGCGACTGTGATTAATCACCCGGCTGAGGGGCATATGGAAAAGGTCCTCGTTTCCCCTGAGGAAGGTCATACTGAAATAGTAATCATCTCCCCAGAGGAAACTCATTACGAAACGGTGCACCATGAAGCTGAGGGTTACTATAAGACAGTTCATCATGATGCAGTAACCCATACCGAGATCCACTTCGTTTGCAGACAGTGTGGAGCGGATATGGGTACTACGCAGGAAAGTATTGATGCTCATATAGAATATCACGCAAACCTTGGCGAGGCAATCCATTATGGAGAAAAAGTTATAACAATTACAGACAAAGCAGCCTACGACGAGCAGGTATGGGAAGAAACCAAGGCAGCCTACGACGAACAGGTTAAGGTTGTCGATAAAGAGGCTATAACTCGAGAAGTGTATGTCAAAGATAAAGATGCCGTATACGAGGATTGCTGGTATATTGACAAGGAAGCATGGACTGAAACCATTACAAAAAATGTATGCTCTGAATGTGGTGCAATTCAATAATAAAATTTCTTAAAATTTTTCAAGGTACTAATCAATTTTGGTTAGTACCTTTTTTATGCCATTTTTTACAAAAGTACGCTTGCCCAGCCGACCCTCTGCCCTGTTAGGAACCGTCGCTCTGGGCATCCTTCGGAACGCTGGTTTTTGAAAATGCAGTAAACAAGGATAACCTTTTTACATATTAAAACAGACCTGCTTACTTATATCTCTACAAGTATACAGGTCTGTTTCACTTTTCTAAATTCACTTCATCTCAATCACAGCGTCTTCATACTTTAAGCAACATGCAAATTTTTCGTTAAGCGGTTGGGTAAGGAAATTACCCAATCGTCTACCCAATTTGTACCCAAATTTCTACGATAATTTACGATATTTTGCGCTAAAATACGATAGCTGTTCCGATGCCGTAAAATCGGGAAATTCCTTATAAATACAGTGTTTTCAGTGGTTCTGAAAAATAAGTTTCTATAAAGATTACATTCCCATCTGTTTTGCAACTTCTGCTGCAAAATCTTCTTCTTTCTTTTCGATACCTTCACCGGTCTCGTAACGAACAAAGCCTTTGATGGTAACGTTTGCACCATTTGCTTTTGCAACTTCTGCAACATATTTTTCTACTGACTGTTTTCCGTCTTCTGCTTTAACATAAACCTGATCCAGCAGACAGATTTCTTTCAGTTCTTTATTGATACGTCCGCTGATCATACCCTGAATAACTTTCTCCGGTTTCTGGGACTCTTTCGGGTCGTTCTGGATCTGAGCCATCAGGATTTCTTTTTCGTGAGCGATGTACTCTTCGCTTACTTCGGATCTATTTGTATATTTCGGGTTCAGAGCTGCTATCTGCATAGCTACGTTCTTAGCCATCTCTTTGATTTCATCGTTTACAACGTCTGTTACAACGTCAACCAGAACACCGATTTTTCCACCCATATGAGTATAGGAAGCTACGAAACCTTCTGTTTCTTCTACTTTCTGGAAACGACGAATCTTCATGTTCTCGCCGATTACTGCAACCTGTCCAGCCAGAGCTTCGTTTACAGTTTTGGTTGTATCAAATTTCCATGTCTCAGCCAGGAATGCATCGATATCTGCTGCTTCTGTTTCCAGAGCCTGCTCAGCAACCTGTGCAACGTATGCCTGGAATTTTTCGTTTTTAGCAACGAAGTCAGTTTCAGCATTTACTTCTACAGCGACAGCTTTTTTGGAATCTTCTGCAACTTTCAGCATTACGATACCTTCTGCTGCGATTCTGCTTGCTTTTTTCTGTGCAGTTGCAAGACCTTTTTCTCTCAGGAATTCCATAGCCTTGTCCATATCACCTTCGGTAGCTGTAAGAGCTTTCTTACAGTCCATCATACCAGCGCCGCTGATTTCTCTTAATTCTTTTACCATTGCTGCTGTAATAGCCATTATGATTTCCTCCTAAAATTGAGTTTTTACAGTTACTCAGCTGCCGGAGAATACCCCTCCGACAGCTGAATGGATACAAAATCTTACTCTTCTACTGCCTCTTCAACAGCCTCTTCAACGAATTCTTCCTCGCCTGTTGCACCCTGATTTGCTTCGATAACAGCATCTGCCATTTTGGAAACAATCAGTTTTACGGCACGGATAGCATCATCGTTACCCGGGATAACATAATCCAGTTCTTCCGGATCACAGTTGGTATCACAGATACCGATCAGCGGGATTCCAAGAGTATGAGCTTCCTGAACACAGATTCTCTCTTTTTTCGGATCTACGATAAAGATTGCATCCGGGATTCTCTTCATGTCTTTGATTCCGCCCAGGTTTTTCTGCAGTTTATCCAGCTCTTTTTTCAGTGCGATAACTTCTTTCTTCGGCAGAACATCAAATGTTCCGTCTTCCTGCATAGCTTCAATCTCTTTCAGTCTAGCGATTCTGCTCTGAATAGTTTTGAAGTTAGTCAGCATACCACCTAACCATCTTTCGTTTACATAGTACATTCCACAACGCTCTGCTTCAACTTTGATAGCATCCTGAGCCTGTTTCTTTGTACCA
>JAUNTC010000093.1 GCA_030538915.1 Lachnospiraceae bacterium
TCTTAAGAATTTTCAGGGTTGTTGTCTATTGTTTAATTATCAAGGTTCTTTGTTTGTCGTCTCAAGCGACAGCTTATTTAGATTATCATATCTTTCGTCGTTTGTCAACAACTTTTTTTAATTTTCTTTGTTGTCTTTCGTGTGACATCTACGCTTCTCAGGTGTGTCTCACGCGACAGCTATATTAGAATACCACTGAAGATCGGAATTGTCAACATTGTTTTTATATTTTCTACATTTCAGAATATTCAGACAATTGCGTTTTTCTATAACAGTGCAATTGCCTGGTTTACACTCTTCACTCCAATCACTTCAATTCCGTCTATTTTTCCAATCGTTTTCAATGATACTTCAGGAACAATACATGCTTTAAATCCCAGTTTCTTTGCTTCAGCAACTCTCTGTTCCGGCATTGTCACCGCGCGCACTTCGCCACTCAACCCTACTTCTCCAAAAACAATTGTCTCTTCGCTTACCGGACGGTTCTTATAGCTGGACGCAATCGCCATAACAATTCCAAGATCCACAGCCGGCTCGTTCATGCGTATTCCTCCCGCAATATTTACATAAGCATCATAAGAAGACAATGGCAGACCAACTCTTTTTTCCAAAACTGCCATCAAAAGGTTTACACGATTAAAATCGATTCCTGCTGCCGTCCTTCGTGGCATTCCAAAATTAGTTTTGCAAACAAGTGCCTGGATCTCCATCAACATCGGTCTTGTTCCTTCCATTGCGCAGGCCACTACCGATCCCGAAGCATTCTCCGGCTTTCCACTCAGCATAAATTCTGATGGATTTTCCACTTCCGCAAGTCCTTCTTTGCGCATCTCAAACACACCGATCTCATTTGTGGAGCCAAAACGATTTTTCACTCCACGCAAAATTCTATAGGAAGCATGTCTGTCTCCTTCAAAATATAGAACCGTATCCACCATATGCTCGAGTACTCTCGGCCCTGCCACTGTTCCTTCTTTTGTCACATGTCCAACTATAAAAATTGCGATATTCAATCCCTTCGCAAGCTGCATGAATACATTCGTAGACTCACGCACCTGGGAAACACTGCCCGGTGCAGACCCAATCTCCTCATTATACATCGTCTGAATAGAATCAATCACTACTACATCCGGCTTTTCGCACTCAATTGCGTTTTGGATCAGATTCAGACTTGTCTCACACAAAAGGAACAGATTATCTGAAAACGTTCCCATCCTGTTTGCCCGGAGTTTAATCTGTTTCAAAGATTCTTCTCCTGATATGTATAATACTTTTTTGCTCATCGCAGAAAGTCTTTGGCAAACCTGCAAAAGCAGCGTAGACTTACCGATTCCCGGATCACCGCCCACAAGTATCAGGGACCCCGGAACAATTCCACCTCCCAGCACACGATCTAGCTCCGCAATACTAGTCTTCATTCTCTCATCTTCATCCGTAGTCACACTTGAAAGAGTTACTGCCTGCACCTGTTTTCCCTCTGATTGTCTGGCACTTCCTGTAGATGCTACCTTCTCCTCCGCAAATGTATTCCATTCCTTACACATCGGACATTGCCCAAGCCATTTTGATTCTTCATGTCCACAATTTTGACAGAAATATACGCTTTTCTTCGCCTTAGCCATTTATTTTCACTCCTACTATTTCTGTGAAAAAAAGAGCCGCTTCTTCGCAGCTCTTTTAATTCGTGATCTTTTCTTACTTCTCTAAATGCTTTGAAAAATTATTTTCTCATAATCTTAACATCCACTGTGCGCTCCGGCTCCAGCTCAGCACTGACACTTAACTTACCACTTAAGTTTGTCTTCATATCTCCAATATTCACGTCATCAAGATATACTACATATTCTGTATCTGCTTCCAGTTCTAACGTAAACTGTACATCCTGCATTGCTGCAACTTTGAAAGTTACTATCTGCTCAGATGCCTTAAAGTTTGTAACCGCTGTTCCCGGTACTGATTCATATACAAACATTCCGTTCTTTTCCAATTTAGTGATCTCAGAAAAAGTCTTTACTTTGTAAAGGTCTCCCTGAAATTCAAACCCATCAAGTTTGGTTTTACTTTCCAATGTGTAATCTCCAAAGCTTAATGTACCATCATTTTCAGCTCTTAATAATTCTTTTACAGCTGTCATTTTTTCTGTCCTCCTACAGTTCAGTTCTTCTTTCGTATCCCTATTATATATCAAAACATTTTTATTTTGTACCTTTTGGGATAAATTTTATTTCTTTTTTAGACATTCCGACAATCACTTCGGAATCTTTTTTTATCTCTCCGCTTAAGATTGCTTCTGCCAGTGGATCCTCCAGCTGGTTCTGCACTGCCCTTCGAAGCGGTCTTGCACCGTATTTTTTATCGATTTTACTTTCTACTATGTGCGCTTTTACAGAATCTCGTATTGTAAGTTTTATTCCAAGCTGATCTTTTGCTCGTTTTATCAATTCCTGACACATCAGGCTGACAATTTTCTTAAGCTCAGCCTGTCCAAGCGGATGAAATACGATTATCTCATCAATACGATTTAAAAATTCCGGTCGGAAGATTAGTTTGATTTCTCGCATTACATTATCCTTCATACGTTTGTAATCATCTGCCGCATTCTCTTTTGCATTAAATCCAAGCTTCTTCGGATCAATAATCGCCTGCGCTCCTGCATTCGATGTCATGATGATCACTGTGTTGCAAAAATCAATTTTTCTTCCTTGCGAATCTGTAATATGCCCTTCATCCAGTACCTGAAGCAAAATATTGAATACATCCGGATGTGCCTTTTCAATCTCATCAAAAAGAACTACCGAATATGGATGTCGGCGAACCTGTTCGCTTAACTGTCCACCCTCTTCGTGACCTACATATCCCGGAGGGGAACCGATCATCTTAGCCACACTGTGCTTTTCCATATATTCCGACATATCTACACGGATCATAGAAGACTCACTTCCGAATACCGCCTCGGCAAGCGCTTTTGAAAGCTCTGTCTTTCCAACACCGGTAGGTCCAAGGAATAAGAAAGAACCAATCGGTCTATTTGGTGCTTTCAGCCCTACACGTCCACGGCGCACTGCTTTAGCGACAGCTGCAACCGCTTCTTCTTGTCCGATCACACGCTTATGCAAAGTAGCTTCCAGCTTCTGTAATCTGACACCTTCCGCTTCTTTCAACCGCTGGATTGGAATTTTCGTCCATTCAGAAACAACATCTGCAATATCATTTTCCGAAACTGACAACGACGTATTCTCATTCTTCTTCAAAATACGATCCTGCGTTTTTTCAAGTCGCTTTTGTAATTTTTCTTTTTCTTGATTCAATTCCTTTGCTTTTACCATATCTCCGTCACGAATTGCATCTTCCAAATCCGTTCTCAGCTTCGAAAGATTTTCCTCAAGCTCGTAAACAGATGTCGGCGCCTTGAATCCTCTTAATCGTACTTTTGCACATGCTTCGTCAAGGACATCAATTGCCTTATCCGGCAAAAACCGGTCACTGATGTATCGTTTCGACAGCTTGACTGCCGACGTGATCGCATCATCTTCAATGGTCACCTGATGGTGCTTCTCGTAACTTTTCTTTAATCCGATCAAAATCTCGATACACAGCTTTTCGTCTGGCTCTTCTACTGTAACCGGTTGAAATCTTCGTTCTAAAGCAGCATCTTTTTCGATGTACTTGCGGTATTCTGCAAGTGTTGTCGCACCAATGAGCTGCAATTCACCTCTCGCCAGAGATGGTTTCAAAATATTGGACGCATCCATGGCACCTTCCGCACCACCTGCTCCGATGATCGTATGCACCTCATCCAAAAATAATATTACATCACTTGCACTTTCCACTTCGCGGATCAGACGTTTCATGCGTTCTTCAAATTCCCCACGATACTTCGTCCCTGCGAGCATTCCTGCAAGATCCATTGTATAAATTCTTTTATTCTGCATACTCACCGGTACAACTCCAGCCGCGATTTTTAAGGCCAGCCCTTCAATCACTGCCGTTTTTCCTACTCCTGGTTCTCCCACCAGACATGGATTGTTTTTTGTTCTGCGGCTTAATATCTCCATCAGACGACCGATCTCCGCCTCGCGGCCGATGACCGGATCCAGTCTTCCTTCCTCTGCCCGCATCGTAAGATCTGTACCATATTGTTCCAGAATAGATTCTTTTCTATTTCCAGAATCCATTCCCATCTCTTCTATCATCTCTTTTGGATCCACTCCGGATACATACCAGATATCCTGTGCCATCTTAGGGAGACTTGCATTCAATGTCTGCAAAATTCTTGCTGCTACACAATCCGAATCATGGATAATAGCAAGCAGCATATGTTCGGTACCGATTTTTTCTGAATGGACACGCACTGCCTCCGTCTTACTTTCTTCCAGCACAAATGAAAGTCTTGGACTGTTTTCTATCGTCTTCTTACTCTTTGTCGCATTTACCGATGCCGGAGTTACAAGCTCGTCGATCACTTTTAGAATCTGTTCTCCTGTCACACGGTGCATTGCGAGTACTTGTCCTGCAACACCTGTATACACCTTGCTCAATCCTAAAAGCAGATGTTCGGTTCCTATATATGGATGATGCAATTCCTTTGCAGCCAGTCTCGCAAGCTGCAACGCATCTTTTGCCTGTTCCGTATAAATCATTCTGTCTTTCCTTTCCCATATTCATCAAAAATTTCATCCACCAACGTATGCACTTCTTCTCTGGAAATATTCTTACAACACCCCTTTGCCAGAAGAACACGTAAGTTCGCCTCCAGTTTCATCAGCGCACGCGCCTTATCAACGTCAATCGCGATCACCGCACCACGTCTTCTGTCAAGCTGAATAAAGCCTTCCTGTTTTAATATAGAATACGCTTTGTTTACCGTATGCATATTAATGCCTACACTGTCAGCAAGGCGTCTTACCGACGGAAGCGTATCGCCCTCCTTGATCGTCTCTGTAGCAATACCCATAATGATCTGATTCTGCAATTGTACATAAATAGCTTCATCACTGTTAAAATCAATCTCTATAAACACAATATCACCTTTTTTCTTGTTATACTGTTACTATAACACAATTAGAGAGGGCTTACAACTAAAATTGTAAGCCCTCTCTTTGCAACTTTGAAGGAATAGAGTTAAGAAGTAAGCATTAGAAAAGTGAATGAATATCTGTATATTCGTAGCATTCATAACTCTTTGCTACATTTTCACATGTCAATTTTCCATCATATGTATTAATTGCGGAGTAAAGCGCCGGACGTTCCTTGCAAGCACCTTCCAGTCCTTTTCCAGCAATCAGTAAACCATAATTTAATGTTGCATTTGTCAATGCGATTGTAGATGTTCTTGGAACTGCACCAGGCATATTTCCTACGCAATAGTGAACAACACCATCTACAATATAAATCGGGTCATCGTGATAAGTAACTTTCGTTGTCTCACCACAACCGCCCTGATCTACTGCCACATCTACGAATACAGCACCTGGTCTCATCTCTTTCAAATATGCTTTTTTGAAAAGCTTCGGCGCAGATTTACCAGGGATCAGAACAGAACCAACTACCAGATCCGCCTCTTTTACAGCGTGTTCGATATTGGCATCATTTGAAGCCAGTGTCTGGATTCTTGCTCCGAAAATGTCATCCAGATATGCAAGTCTCTTCAGATCAATATCTATAATCGTTACATTTGCCCCCATACCTACTGCGATCTTACATGCGTTCGTACCTACAGTACCTGCACCTAAGATAACAACATTCGCTTTCGGTGTTCCCGGTACACCAGAGAGAAGAACACCTTCTCCACCATAGCGTTTTTCGAGATATTTTGCACCTTCCTGCACGCTCAAACGACCTGCGATCTGGCTCATCGGCGCAAGAAGTGGAATACTTCCATCTTTTTCAATCAATGTTTCATAGGCTACACCTTTTACTTTCCCGTCCAAAAGTGCATCCGTCTGTGGTTTGTCTGCTGCCAGATGTAAATACGTATAGAGAATCAGACCTTCATGGAACAATTCATATTCTTCCGGAAGTGGTTCTTTTACTTTGATCATCATCTCAACCGTATCCCACACTTCTTTTGCCGTATCGAGCATGATTGCGCCTGCATCTTCATACTCTTTGTCTGTAAAGCCGGAACCTAACCCTGCACCTTTTTCAATGTAAACTTCATGTCCTGCATTTTTATAACTCTTCACGTTATGCGGGGTCATGCCTACTCGAAACTCATTGTTTTTGATTTCTTTTACGCTTCCAACTTTCATTTTGCTACCTCCCGTTTTTGGTTTCTTTTTTCGCTCTTTCTTTTTAGGATAATATTTTCCATTCATGCAGATTTGTGAAGAATATTATTCATTTATCTTTAAACTCATAGTAACACACGCCGATATATCATGCAATAAAAGTTTTTTATTTCACAAAATATTAATTTACATCAATATTCCGTCAATTGTATTAACAATTGCTATTGCACGGGAGTTTGACAGTTGAATAATGTAAAAAGTACTTACAGGCCTTATAAAACC
>JAUNTC010000013.1 GCA_030538915.1 Lachnospiraceae bacterium
CTATAGTTTAAGACTGCTTTTTCGTTTACACCGCTATTGATTGTAGCCTAAAGAATTTGCCTCTCACACATCTAATCATAAATGGAAGTCATTATATAATTATATACGAGAAGTCGGAAAAGATCCTGTTAGAATTTATAAAATGTAACTTTAATTATGACAATGTTGTGCGACATTTAAAATCAAATTTCCAGTACCTATAGTTTTTTATAGGTACTGGAAAACGGAAAGGGAGGTGTACAATGAAGGTAAAGAAAGTTGTATTGGTGATATTTATGACAGCAATGGTTCTTTCTGGCTGTGGGCATTCCAATGAAAAGACAACGCAAGATAAGAGTAATTTAACCCAAAGCAAACAAGATCACAAATCTGCGACAAAAAAGTCAGCAGCGACTGTTAGAAAAAATAGTAGAGAAGATGCGCCAATTGAATATGCAAATGCGAATTATTTTAAGGAAAAAGTAAGAGAAATAATATATTACAGAGATGGAAAAAGATATATAATACCGCCAGATACAGAACAGGGAAAGAAGGTTCTCATCTTGACTAAGTTGAGATATGTGAATACCGGAGAGTATGTATTGCGCAAAAATATGTTGAAAAAAAGAGTTTCCTCTTTGCAAAACAGTGGGAAAGCGTTGGAAATCAAGTTTGAAAAAAAATGTGATATGACTTACACTGGTGGAAAAAGCAATGATTATAAAAAAGTATTTATTCGTTATCAATCATGGTTTTACCCATTAGAAGGAGAAGAAGCAAAATATTTTGTTCCTTTACCGAATAAGGAGTGCACGTATGAAAGTCTTGGTGATGCAAAAAACTTGTTAAAATATCTGGAAAATAATATATAATAGATTCAATGAAGACAAAGGAGGGAAAGCAAAATGGAAATTCCAAAAGTATTTGAGAGTGAATATAAATTCTGTTTGATTTTGTGGGAGAATGAACCGATAAAAAGTGGGGAGCTTGTAAAGCTCTGTAAGGAAAAACTGGGGTGGAAAAGCACGACAACTTACACGGTGATCAAGAGATTATCGGAGCGTGGTGTGCTGAAGAATGAAAACACAATTGTTTCTTCCCTTGTCTCGAAGGAAGAAATACAGGAAGCAAAGATTGTAGATATGGTAGAGAAAACATTCGAAGGTTCCTTGCCTGCATTTATTGCAGCTTTCGGAAGACATGAAAAACTCTCAGAAGAGGAAATTGATAACATAAGGAAGATGATTGAAAAGGATTAATGGAGGTTCGCTATGCAAAGGATTTTCTTAAAAATAGTGTCAATCGGAATAAATGCCAGCTGGATGATTCTGGCGGTGTTGCTTTTGCGTGTGTTATTTCGGAAATCTCCAAAATGGATGATATGTCTTTTGTGGGTCCTGGTCGGAGTCAAACTGACCTGTCCATGGAACATAGAAAGTGCAATGAGTCTTGTACCGATTCAACTGGAAGCAACGTCTGGATATGTCGAGAAAAATGTAAATCAAGGCGTGCAGGAGCGAGCACATGTTCATATTAATCGGAATCCGATTGTAAAAAGAAGTGGGAAAGAGAATGGGACGGTTTCTTCTCTTGATAAAAAGGAACCGGTTGCACTGAATGATAAAGCGACGACGATAGCTATGAGCATATGGCTGGGAGTTGTGATTGTGATGCTATTATATTTTTTCAAAAGATGCATTTCTATTTACAAGAGGACGGAAACAGCAACTCACTTCAAGGAAAATATATGGGAGAGTGAATACGCAACTTCGCCGTTTGTGTTTGGGCTCTTTCGGCCAAGAATTTACATTCCATACGGCATGAATCAGGAGAACCTTGATTTTGTGCTAGCACATGAGAGAACGCATATCAGGCGAAAAGATCATATAGTAAAGCTTGCAGCCTTTTTCATTTTAGCTGTGTACTGGTTTCAGCCGCTTGTGTGGATTGCCTACATTTCTTTGGGCAGAGACATGGAGCTTGCCTGTGATGAAAAAGCGGCTGCATCTCTGGATACACAGGGGCGAAAAAAATATTTGCTGACACTTTTGGATTGTACTGTATCTTCCAGGGGAGAAAGTATTTATCCTCTGGCATTTGGAAAGGTTGGAATTAAAGAAAGGGTGATTTGTATGAAGAAATGGAAAAAACCATCATTCGCATTGATGATCGTTACATTGTTTGCGGTCGTTCTCGTTTCGGTTGGCTTTCTGACAAACCCAAAGAAGCAGGAGACAGTGAATGCTCAGGAGGCTGTGAAAAAAGCTTCCGTTGATTTACATGAGAGTACAGGCGCAGATGGCACAATGTTATATTATGTAGACGATAACAAAATCATTTTCGGCGGAACGTATGGACTGTTTGTTCATGACAAAAAGTCCGGTAAAATAACGGAGTCATTGAATCTGAAGGAGATCAATTGTGAGCATACACAGGGAGACGCTTACTGTGACATCGCTGCAGACAAAGAAGGGCACAATGTTTACTTGCATCCGATGAGTCAAAAGAAATTGTATACATGGAATCTTGCCTCCAATAAATTAGAGGTAAAAGAATATACAGGTTCCGATATGTGGAAAGATAATTCTCTGAATCTGCTTCGTGTGGATAATGCGAAACAAATCAGTTACCGCAATTCAAATAACGAAGAGATGATCTGTAAACTGGATGAAAATGATTTTACAATTGGAAAATGTGAATACGCAGAATATACAAAAAACGGATCAAAGAAGAAAGAACAGGGTCTGTTATTTCAAGGAAACTAAGCGAAAATGAACTATACTTATATTTTAAAATGTGCAGACGGCAGCCTGTATACCGGCTGGACGAATGATATAGAAAAAAGAGTGAAGGCTCACAATGAAGGAAAGGGCGCCAAGTACACGAAGTACCGGCGCCCTGTCGAACTGGTTTATTATGAGACCTTCCAAACGAAGCAGGAAGCTATGAGGCGGGAGTATGAAATCAAGCATCTGCCACGCAAGAAGAAGGAACTCTTGATCATAGACTTCTCACTATCGGAGAATGAAGTTGTACATAACGATGAAGTGGCAGAAGCTTCCGCCCATAACAAATAAGTGGAAAATCTCGTGACTTCCGAAATTTTTATGTTTACTGTTGAAGATCGGAAGCTTCAATGCATAGATCACACCACCGACAGTGTAAATAATACCGCCTGCGAGGAGCCATCCGAATGCTGCTCTCGACATGGAATTGAGTAGCTGGGTAAATGCAAGGACGCAAGTCCAGCCCATGCCGATGTATAAAACAGAAGATACCCATTTCGGACAGAATACCCAGAACGCCTTGATAAGAATTCCGGCAATGGCAATTCCCCAGACGATGCAAAGAAGAATTACTCCAGTCTTTCCGCCAAGTACGAGAAGACAGATCGGAGTGTAGCTTCCGGCAATGAGTACGCTGATCATCATATGATCGATCTTTTTCAAAATGCGATTGATCTTCGGTGTCTTATCAAATGTGTGATAAGTAGTACTTGCTGCGTAGAGCAAGATCAGGCTGGCCGCATATACGGCAATGGAAATGATGTAAATGTGGGAAGGTTCTCTTGCAGCTTTAATGAGAAGTGGAATAGCTGCGAAGATAGCCATAAGCATACCTATGAAATGTGTGATCGCACTCCCTGGATCTTTAATGTGTTGTTGTAATTTATCTGACATGATACCGCCTCCTAGAATTAAATAATTTATCATGTAGTTTTCAATACTACGTCATCGTATATTCATATTATACTCGGTAAAATGAAAAAAGCAACCCTAAAATAAAAAAATCCGACCCGGAATTACCGGATCGGATAAAATGCTATGAAAAAATATTTATTTGGAATTCTTTTCGTCATTATTTCGTTTCTCTTTTGGATTTTTAGAAATCCAGAACGCACCGATGATACCTGTGATGTAAAGGATAGTTAAAAGGATTGTCGGATTATCTTTCAAAAGATCTGTAACGGCAACGATCGCAATAAGAGAAATTAAAAGCTCTACTAATGTAAAGATTCGTTTCTCTCTCTTTTCTTTTGCCTGCTGTGTTAATATCAGGCGCTCCTGTTCCAGTCTGAGATATTCCATAAGATCTTCATCCTTGATGTGAGAGAGGATCCACTGGTCTCTGGAGAAATCTTCAAATGGATCATCTACGGTATCGCGGTAGCCGGAAGTTTCCTCGACCTTTTCTTCTGCCTTTTCGTCCGTCTCCTCGGCCTTCGGTTTCTCATCAGAAGCTGTAGCGTCTTCGACAACTGTATTTTCTTTCTCGTCTACAGCTTTATCTGTCTCCGGTTTCTCAGTCGGCATCTCTATAATATTTTCATCTGTATTTTCAGTATGTTCGTTCTGCAATTCTTTTGTTTCCTGCACATTTGTATCAGCCATATTCGCTACCTCCTGTCGCGCCTTTTCTTCTATTCTAACAGCTTGCAAAGCAAAATACAACCGATGGCTTATCGGAATCTTTATTGCAATGATGACCGGAAACATTTATACTTATGGAAGGATTTTAATAAGATGGAGAGGTAAGATGCAATTACGAAATGAAATCCCGGATACGTTCTGGAGCCTGTTCCGTTCAGTGAACCGGGATATTTATATTGAGGCACTTTTGTGCATCAACGAAGAATATCAATATAATAATTATTTTCTGACGAAGGAAGTGTGTATCCAGGTGCTCAGCGATATGAGTGCGCGAAAACGCTTCAAACTTCAGTGGGAGGAAAATGAGACGGAGTTTGACATATTGGAGACGCCGTCTTCGCGAATTTTGAACTGGCTTTTGAAGACCGGGTGGCTGAAGCGGATCGAGGATTATCAGACCCTTGTGACGAATATTGTAATCCCGGATTATTCTGCTGTCTTTATTGATGCGTTCGAGCGTCTTTCATCGGAGGATACGCAGGATACGGAAATCTATATTCAAAATGTGTATGCGACACTATTTTCTTTCCAAAACGACAGCAGGGCAAATCTTGGAATGCTCCGGACCGCGCTTGTCAATACGAAGCGGCTTAATAAGGCACTGCAGGATATGCTCCACAATATGGACAAGTTTTTTGCAAGACTTTTGGAGCAGAATTTCTACGGGGATCTTTTGAAGGAGCATTTGGACGGATACGTAGAAGAAATCGTGCAGAAGAAATATCATATATTAAAGACATCCGATAATTTTTATATATATAAGATGGACATTAAAAAGTGTCTTCGCCAGATGCGGGAAAATGAAGAGTGGATCGAGGAAATCCGCACCCGCGCCAGTCAGATGGGAGACACGAAAGATGATGTGTTGGATCTTTTAGACCAGATTGAACGAGGATTCGATGATATTGAGCACAGGATCGCTAACATGGATAAAGAGCATGCCAAATATGTGCGTGCTACCGTGACAAGGCTAAATTATCTTTTGAGCGGAGAGACGGATACGAAAGGATTGATCGTGCAGCTTCTCAATCGCATGTCTGCGGTGGAAGATGTAAGAGAGCAGGATGCGATGCTTAAGAAATGTGGAGAGCGGATGAACCTTTCCTTATTGGAAATTTTATCTGAGAAATCGCTCTATAAGAGACGTCGTCCGCGAACGGATTTCATAAGCAAGATGGCGCCGGATGTGGCAGCGCCGGATCTGGATAAAGAAGATGTGTTGAAATTGAATCGCATCCAGATGCGTTACAGCAGAAGCCAGATTGAAGAATTTATCGAAGATCATATGGAAGATGAAGTGATGGACGCTTCGAAAATTTCGGTTATGGATGAAGAAGCATTTGAAAAATTAATTCTGGCGTACGATTACAGTACGAGAAGAAACAGTAAATATATGGTGCTGGAGGAAGAACCGGAGCTGATCGAAAATGGCTCTTATAAATATCCGGCACTGAAATTTGTAAGGAGACGCTTATGATCGAATATTATGAACAGCTTCCTTTCGAAGAGCAGGAAGAGCTGACGGCAGTGATCGAGCTTTTGTACCGTCAGACATTTGTGCTGGAGAGAAAGTTTGATAAACGACAGGGACGTATGGTTCCGGTGAGAGAATACCGCATTTTGAATAAACATCTGGAGTTTGTCCGCGCCTATTTTAAAGTGGCGGGGATCACGTTGCGGGAAAATGCCCATATGGGAGTGATCTACATTCAGGGAGAACAGCTCTGGGGAGAAAAACTGCCACGACTGGCAACGATTTACTTGCTTGTACTCAAATTAATTTACGATGAGCAGATGGAAAGTGTTTCTTCCAGCAGCCACATCGTGACGACGGTTGGCGCGTTGAATGGAAAGGCCGGAGAATTCCGCGTTCTTCATGCATTGCCATCACCGACGGAAATGTGCCGTACGATCGCACTTTTGAAAAAATACCAGATCATTGAGCCCCTCGATGTTCTGGAAGAATTAAATGAAGAGACAAGACTTGTCATTTACCCGTGCATCCACGCCGTACTCCTCGGAGACGACCTGCGTGCACTGTTAGATACATTTAGTGAGGAGGATACAATTGGAGACGAAACAACCATTCAAAATACTGTCGAAGATCTGTCTGAATAACTGGCACTATATCGATCAGAAAATATTGACCTTCAGTGAAGGAATTAATTTCTTTACCGGTCATTCCGGAAGTGGAAAATCTACCGTCATCGATGCCATGCAGATCGTATTGTATGCCAATACAGACGGCCGCGGATTTTTCAATAAAGCGGCAGCAGATGACTCGGACCGTTCCCTCATTGAATATTTGCGAGGAATGGTCAACATTAATGAACATAATGAATTTCAATATTTGCGAAATCAGAATTTTTCCAGCACCATCGTATTAGAATTGGAACAGAGTGATAAGAAAGAAAAACAGTGTGTTGGTGTTGTGTTTGACGTAGACACGGCAACGAATGATATCGGAAGATTATTTTTCTGGCATGCAGGCGGACTGCTTGAAAATCATTACCGGACCGCATCAAGATGTCTGACGACAATGGAACTGCGGGAATATTTGCAGCGTACATTTTCCACAGAGCAGTTTTATTGCGGACCGAGCAATGAAAGATTCCGCCGTCAGATGTATGATATTTACCTTGGCGGACTGGATGCGGAGAAGTTCCCGCGCCTTTTTAAGAGAGCCATTCCATTTAAAATGAATATCAAACTGGAAGAGTTCGTGAAAGAATATATTTGTATGGAGCAGGATATCCATATCGAAGACCTCCAGGAAAGCGTCATGCAGTATGCGAGAATGCGAAGCAAGATTGAAGAGACGTTACAGGAGATTCAAAAGCTGCAGGACATTCACGCAAGATACGAAGAATTCCAGGAGAAAGAAAAGGCTGTTTTAGAGTGCACTTACCAGATTGACCGACTGGAAATGTTAAAGCTTCAGGCACAGATCCAGACTTGTATTGATAAAGAAAAAGTGAGAAATGATGGAAGCAAAGAGCAGGAAGAAACATTTTCATTGCTTAAGAAAGAAGAAGCACAACTGCAGAAGCGATATGAGGAAATCATTCTGCGTATCGCCAACAGTGGCTATGCAAATCTGGAGGCAGAGCTTAAGGCTGTCAATGAGACGCTGGAGCATTTGATGACGAGCAAAAGCAAATGGCAGCAGTTAAGTGACCGCTTACAGGAATGGAAAGAAAAAGATGTCGTATCGAATCAGATGCTTTGGGATATCGATAAATTTACGAAAGAGACGATCACGGAAGAAGAGCTTACTCGTTTGAAAGAAAGCTTCAAAGAAGTCTGTGAAGAGCTGGAAGAGCAGCGCCAGGAAGCACAGATGTCTCTCCGCAAAGTGAAGAAGGAAGAAAAAGAAGCAAGGGAAGAGTTAAAAGATCTCAAGCAGGGAAAAAAAGCATATCCGAAGGAGCTTGAGGAAGCAAGATATGAGTTGCGTAATCGTCTGCATGAAAAATGCGGGAAATTTATAAATGTACAGATATTGGCAGACCTTCTCGATGTAAAGGATGAAGCATGGCACAACGCTATCGAAGGTTACCTTGGCAATAATAAACTGCTTCTCGTTGTGGAGCCGTCCTATGCGAAAGAGGCGCTCGCCCTTTATGAGCAGATGGATCGCAAAAAATACCATAGAGTTTCCGTTCTCGATACAGAGAAGGTGGCAGCAGGTGCAGGGCAGAATGGCTATGCATTCCGCAACAATGCACTTGCAAAAGAAGTGAAAGCAAAAGAATCCTACGTGCAGGATTATATCGATTTCCTTCTCGGAAATGTAGAAAAATGCAATTCCATCGAAGACTTACGTAACTGTAAGGTCGGTGTGACAGCGGACTGCGTACTTTACAAAGGATTCCGTTTGCAGCATATGAATCCGGATCAATATACGAGAAGAGCATATATTGGTGAGACAAGTATGCGCCAGCGTGTAAGACAGTTAGAAGACCGCTGTGAGAAGCTTGTAGAAGAGCGCATGCCGGTGCAGGAGCTTTTAGAAGAGATTAAAAAGACATTGGAGCTTGAGATGTTAGCGCAGCCAGTCAAAGAATATCTTACGTTACAGGAAGAAGCAGGAAAGATTCGTGCCCGTGAGAAACAAAAAGATAGACTGATCCACGATATGCAGCAGATGAAGGAGTCCTCCGTAGATGCGCTGGAGCGTGAAAAGGAAGAAATCTGTGCACTGCAGGATGCGAAGAAAGCGCAGATTACGGAAGTCCAGGAGGCAATCTGGAAGCAGAGACAGGAAACAAAAGAGTTGCGTGAAGAACGACTCCGTGCTGAGGAAGCATTGCTTGTACAGAAGCAGAGAATGGAAGAAGCGAAGTGGGATGATTCCTATGAGCAACAATTTTTAATTTACTTAGAAGGTCGCCGCTCGGAAAATTATGAATATCTGCAGAAGCAGAGAATTGCAGCAAGATATCCAAAGACAGATGAGCGGGAAGCAGCTTACGAAAAGCTTGTAGAAGAGCGAAGCCTGTATCTTCGAAGCTACGCAAACCGCACATTTTCAGCGACCAATAAAGATAACGAAGCTTACGATAAATTACTGGATGATTTGCAGTGTGAAGAATTAGAAACATTTAAAGATGCAGCAAAAGATCAGGCAAGAGCAGCCGTCGAACATTTTAAGGATGACTTTATTTTCAAAATCCGAAGTGCAATACGAGAAGCATATCAGCGTAAGGATGAGTTGAATCGTATCATCAGCAAACTGGATTTCGGAAAAGATAAGTATCAGTTCGTCATTACGAAAAACAAAGGACCGGACGGGAAATATTACAAAATGTTCATGGACGATTCGCTTAAGATCCATCCGGCTACCCTTAATGATGGCATGGAAAATCAGCTGAATTTATTTACAATGGAACACGAAGAGCAGTACGCGGATCTGATGGATGAGCTCATCAACATTTTCCTTCCACCGGAGAATGCAACGCCGGAGGAGCTGGAAGAGGCGAAGAAAAATATGGATAAATACGCCGATTACCGTACTTATCTTTCCTTCGATATGCAGCAGATCGTGCACGGCGAGAAAGATATGAAGATCGGTTTAAGTAAGATGATCAAGAAAAATTCCGGTGGAGAGGGACAGAATCCGTTGTATGTTGCACTTCTTGCAAGCTTTGCGCAGATTTACCGGATTAATCTGTCACCGAAAATGCATCGCAATCCGACGATCCGTCTCGTCGTGCTGGATGAAGCATTTTCGAAAATGGATGCAGAGAAAGTAGCAAGCTGCATTTCCCTGATCCGTGGACTTGGATTCCAGGCAATCATCAGTGCAACAAACGATAAGATCCAGAATTATCTGGAGAACGTAGATAAGACATTCGTTTACGCCAACCCGAATAAACGCCACATTTCCATACAGGAATTTGAAAAATGTGACTTCAAAGAGCTTATCGAAGAGTAGATGTCTGATAGAGGCATTTCGGCTGAAAGGTGGCAATTGTACAAGGAGTATGCTATATTTATCTCAGTGGGAGTCCAATCTCCGACTGAGATAAACGCTCCGCGAGGATGCGCAGTGATTCTGTAATGAATTTGTCAGCTTACGCTGACCAGAATCACGCGCCAAGTCTCGCGGTTGCTCGACTTGAAAAAAATTTACTATTTTAGATAAGGAAGTATGATTATGAATCAAAAGATTACAAACGAAGCGCCGATTGGGGTATTTGATTCCGGTGTTGGTGGGCTGACGGTAGCAAGGGAGATCATGCGTCAGCTCCCAAATGAAAATGTAGTCTATTTTGGGGATACAGCGCGCGTACCATACGGAAGCAAATCGAAGGACAATATTATCCGATTTTCGAGACAGATCATTCGATTTTTAAAGACAAAAGATGTCAAGGCAGTTGTGATCGCCTGTAATACGGCGACTGCACTTGCCCTTGACACTGTGCAGAAAGAAACAGACTTGCCGATCATTGGAGTAATCGTTCCGGGGGCGAGAGCTGCTGTGCAGGAGACGAAAAATAACAGTATCGGAATTATCGGTACCGAAGCAACGATCAAAAGCAAAACCTACGACAAAGAGATCCACAGATTGAATCCGGATATCAAAGTTGTAGGCAAGCCATGCCCGCTTTTTGTACCGTTGGTAGAAGAAGGATTTGCAAAACACAACATTACAAAAGAAGTCATCGACATTTATCTGGCTGAGATGAAGAAGTCGGATATCGATACGATGATCTTAGGATGTACCCACTATCCACTTCTGCGCTCCAGTATCCGGGAATACTTTGGCGAGAGCGTGCACATTGTCAATCCGGCCTACGAGACGGCTATGGATCTTAAGAAAATATTAGACGAAACCGGAATGGCAAACACATCGACGAAGGAAGCATCCTATGAGTTTTACGTCAGCGATGCGGCGGAGAAGTTTACAAAATTTGCGAACTCGATCCTGCCTTACGATGTGACGACCACGAAGGAAGTTAATATCGAGGAATATTAGTAGGCGTTCATTGGGTTTATAAAAAGTGTTTATTAGAGAAAGTGGGTGTAGCATGAGCGAAAATATTTTAGAGTTGAACGGTCTTTCTGTCGAAATATTGGAACAGCTGTCGTATGAATCTCGTTTGGGGATATCTATTAAGAAAAATTTGCATTATTTTGAAAAGGATGCTTTAATAACAGAATTGTCAAACGTATCGGAATGGTATGATGAGCAGGCTATCTTAGAAGATGTTGCGTTAGATTATAGGGTAAAAAGTATAGAGTCAATTATAAGCAAATATGATAGATATTATCCAGACGCTCAGACAAGGAAGGTTTTCAATGATATTTTAGGTTTTCGCGCTTTTTGTGATACATATGATTCGGTTATAAATCTAGACAGAGACAAATTCAGAGTAGCAGATATGTCAAAGGGAAAAGCTAATGATGATGGATATCGCGGAGTACATGTATATTTTCAAAAGAATAGCAAATGTTATCCTATAGAGATTCAATTCAATACATTATATGACAGGCAGTTAAATAATTGGCTTCATGAATACTTGTATAAGAAGAATTTTCCTACTGAAGTTGGGAAAAAGTTGAGATATATGTATGAAACTGGAGAGATAAGAAACGAAAAAGAGTTCGAGGAGGCGTTGAAGAATGTGTTATCTAGTTGCTAAAGATAAAAATGTACATGGTTGTTATGCTTTAAAAACAAGGCATGGCAGTCATTTAGTAGAATTGAAAAGAAGAATAAATCAGCAAGTTGTAGCAAGAGGAATTCAATTAGTGACAATAAGTCGCCCGACAGCATACGGAGAATATGCGCCATATACATTTGTGGAGGATGAGAACAAATTTGAAAAACTTGTTCAGGAGATGGCGGCAAAAAATTAAAAACGTGTTATGAAGCATCACTTGAGAATGACTTGACACAGACGCGTCACATATGCTACGATTCTACGTATTGAAATATGTTAATCATATGAGCAAACACAGTGAAGAAGAGAGTACATTTTTCTGGACATTTACAGAGAAGTTCCGGCAGGCTGAGAGGAACAGATGAAGGGAAATGGAAGATGGCTTTGGAGTGGGATGGCTGAGCCGTTTGGGTCAGGTCATGAAGGGTCCGCCCTTTACAGCGGGAGGTGTTATGTGCACCCGGTGAGGCTTACTGTCGTGAGGCAGAAGCGAACAGAAGTGGTAACGCGGGATTCCCGCCTTCTCTGATTTTTCAGTTTTTGAAAAATTGGAGATTTTTTTTTGCCAAGGTCATAAGCAATGCGATATCCGAATTGCGGGTAGGATTGCGGGAGTGCGAAAGCACGGAGCAATCCGAAGGTAAAAAAAGTTGAAGTCGTCACACTGTGCTTGCACGAGGTAATAAGTATCTAAAAGCAAAAAGGAGAGGAAAACATGGACAAACCAAAATATTATATCACCACAGCGATTGCCTATACTTCCGGCAAACCGCACATTGGTAATACTTACGAAATCGTACTTGCAGATGCGATCGCAAGATACAAAAGAAGTCAGGGCTTCGATGTCTATTTCCAGACAGGAACAGATGAGCACGGTCAAAAGATCGAGCTGAAGGCAGAGGAAGCCGGCATTACTCCAAAGGAGTATGTAGACAAAGTTGCAGGAGAAGTTAAAAATATCTGGGATCTGATGAACACTTCTTATGATAAATTTATCCGTACAACAGACGAAGATCATGAAAAACAGGTACAGAAGATCTTCAAGAAATTATACGATCAGGGAGACATTTACAAAAGCTCCTATGAAGGACTTTACTGTACACCATGTGAGTCTTTCTGGACAGAGTCTCAGCTCGTAGATGGAAAATGTCCGGACTGTGGACGTGAAGTAAAACCGGCCAAAGAAGAGGCTTATTTCTTCAAGATGAGCAAATATGCAGATCGTCTGATCGAGCATATCAACACACATCCGGAATTCATTCAGCCGGTAGCAAGAAAGAACGAGATGATGAACAACTTCCTTCTTCCGGGACTGCAGGATTTATGTGTATCCAGAACTTCATTCTCATGGGGAATCCCGGTAGATTTCGATCCAAAGCACGTTGTATATGTATGGCTTGATGCCCTTACAAACTACATCACAGGTATCGAATACGACTGCGAAGGCGAAAACTCAGAGATGTTCAACAAATATTGGCCGGCAGACTTACATCTGATCGGTAAGGACATCATTCGTTTCCATACAATTTACTGGCCAATCTTCTTAATGGCACTGGATGTACCGCTTCCGAAGCAGGTATTTGGACATCCGTGGTTATTACAGGGCGACGGTAAGATGAGTAAATCAAAAGGAAATGTATTATACGCAGATGAATTAGTTGATTTCTTTGGTGTAGATGCAGTTCGTTATTTCGTATTGCACGAGATGCCATTTGAAAATGACGGAGTGATCTCATGGGATCTTCTTGTAGAGCGTATCAACTCTGACCTTGCCAATACATTAGGAAATCTTGTAAACAGAACAATTTCTATGACAAATAAATACTTCGGCGGTATTGTTACAAACAAAGGTGTCACACTGGATGAAGAAGGCGCAAGAGTAGACGCAGACTTAAAAGCAGTTACAGAAAATACACCGAAGCTTGTAGAAGCGAAGATGGATGACCTTCGTGTAGCAGATGCGATCACAGAGATCTTCAATCTCTTCAAACGCTGCAACAAGTACATCGATGAGACAATGCCATGGGCACTTGCAAAAGAAGAAGAGAAAAAAGACCGTCTTGAGACTGTTCTTGCAAACCTGATCGAGAGCATCAAAGCCGGCGCTGACTTACTTTCTTCTTTCATGCCAGAGACAGCAGAGAAGATCTTTGAACAGTTAGGCGATGGAAAAGTCACAGAGAAGCCGGAAATCCTCTTTGCAAGACTGGATATCGATGAGGTTATGAAGAAAGTAGAAGAGCTTCATCCACACGTAGAAGAGAAAGAAGAAGCTGCAGAAGAAAATGTGATCGATATCGAAGCAAAACCGGAGATCACATTTGATGACTTTGAAAAAATGCAGTTCCAGGTTGGTGAGATCATTTCCTGTGAGGAAGTGAAGAAATCAAAAAAACTGCTCTGCTCACAGGTACGTGTAGGAAGCGAAGTAAAACAGATCGTTTCTGGAATTAAAGCACACTACAGTGCAGAAGAAATGGTTGGCAAGAAGGTTATGGTTCTGGTAAACTTAAAACCGGCGAAGCTTGCAGGTGTATTATCAGAAGGTATGCTTCTTTGCGCAGAAGATGCAGAAGGTAATCTTGCCCTTATGACACCGGAAAAAGAGATGCCTGCAGGTGCAGAAATCTGTTAATCTCCGACGGAGATTAACGCTCCGCGAGGATGCGCAATGATTCTGTAAAGAATATGTCAGCTTACGCTGACCAGAATCATGCGCCAAGTCTCGCGGATGCTCGACTTGAATTCAACTTGAATATGGAAAGGGGATAATACCGTGGAAAAAATCAGAATTGGTATTGTAGGATATGGAAACATTGGACGTGGCGTAGAAAAAGCAATCGCCCGCAACGCAGATATGGAGCTTAAGGCTGTATTTACAAGAAGAGATCCTAAGAGCGTTACGATTGAGACAGAAAGCGCTGAAGTGAAACATTTTGACGATATGGTATCTATGAAAGATGAGATCGACGTTATGGTTTTATGTGGTGGTTCTGCAACCGATCTTCCGGTTATGGGGCCGGAAGTTGCAAAGAACTTCTGTACGATCGACAGCTTTGACACACATGCGAAGATTCCGGAATATTTTGCAAATGTAGATGCAGCTGCAAAAGAAGGAAAGAATGTAAGCATTATTTCTGTCGGTTGGGATCCGGGAATGTTTTCTCTGAACCGTCTCTATGCAGAGTCTATCCTTGTTCAGGGAAGTACTTACACTTTCTGGGGCAAAGGAGTAAGTCAGGGACATTCGGATGCCATCCGTCGTATTGATGGTGTAAAGAATGGTATCCAGTATACAGTTCCAATCGAAGCAGCTGTAGATAAAGTAAGAACCGGATGTGAGCCAAAGCTTACAACGAGAGATAAACATTTAAGAGAGTGCTACGTTGTTCCGGAAGAAGGAGCAGATTTAAAAGCAATCGAAGAGGCAATTAAGACAATGCCAAACTACTTTGACGAGTACGATACAACGGTAACATTTATTACAGAAGAAGAGTTAGAGGCAAATCACAGCAAGATGCCACACGGTGGTTTCGTGATCCGCAGTGGTGAGACTGGAACAGAAGGCAATAAACATGTGATCGAGTATTCTCTGAAGCTGGATTCCAACCCGGAATTTACAGCAAGCGTACTCGTTTGCTATGCAAGAGCTGCCTATAAACTTTCCAAAGCAGGTGAGTGTGGAGCAAGATCCGTATTCGACATCGCTCCGGCACTGTTGTCTCAGAAGACACCGGAAGAACTTAGAAAAGAGATACTGTAAAATGATGATTTTTGATACACATGCACATTATGATGATGAGCAGTTTGACACAGATCGGGAAGAATTGTTAACATCCATGGAAGAAAATAATGTGGGCACGATCGTCAACGTGTCCGCAACGTTTGATTCCTGCGCACGTGTGACGAAGATGGCGCTAAAATATCCATTTATGTATGCGGCAGTTGGCGTGCATCCGGATGAAGTCGGTGCGCTGGACGATGAAAAATTTGCTAAAATGGAAAGCCTTTTATCAGAAGAAAAAGTTGTCGCAGTCGGTGAGATCGGTCTTGATTACTACTGGGATAATGAATCCCACGATCTGCAGAAGGAATGGTTTATCCGTCAGCTTGATCTGGCAAGAAAACACGATCTTCCTGTGCTTATCCACAGCCGGGAAGCGGCAGCAGATACGATGGCGATCATGAAGGAGCATGCCCAGGGATTAGGCGGTGTGATCCACTGCTATTCCTACTCCAAAGAGATGGCAAAGGAATATGTGAAAATGAGATTTTACATTGGCATCGGCGGCGTCGTTACGTTCAAAAATGCAAGAAAGGTGAAGGAGACGGTAGAGGATATTCCTCTTACATCCATCGTTTTAGAGACGGATTGCCCGTACCTTGCACCGGAACCTTATCGTGGAAAGAGAAATAATTCTGCCTATATCCGCTATGTGGCGGAAGAGATCGCGAAGATCAAAGGCATTTCCTGCGAGGAAGTGATCGCGCAGACAGAAGAGAATGCGCGGAAAATGTATCATTTGTAAATAGAGGATCCAGCTGGAAATGAAAGATATCCGGCTGGATTTTTTACATTTTGTTAATATTATTTTCGATTTTTTCTATATCATAAACACAGAACTTATTGTATAATTAAGAATGCCTTAAATTCAGGGAGAAGTGAGAAAATGACAAAACCAACGTTGGGAAATCCACAGAATACGATAGAAGTATTACAAAAATATAAGTTTAATTTCCAGAAGAAATTCGGACAGAATTTCCTTATTGACACCCATGTACTGGATAAGATCATTCAATCTGCAGAGATTACGAAGGATGATATGGTATTGGAAATCGGTCCTGGTATTGGTACGATGACACAATATCTGGCGGAAGCTGCAGGAAAGGTGATTGCAGTAGAGATCGATAAGAATCTGATCCCGATCCTTCAGGATACTTTGCAGGCTTATGAGAACGTCGATGTGATCAACGAAGACGTCTTAAAGCTTGACCTTGCGAAGATCGTAGAGGAGGAAAATGGCGGCAGACCGATCAAAGTTGTTGCCAATCTTCCATATTATATTACGACACCGATTATTATGGGGCTTTTTGAAAATCATGTACCACTTAAGAGTATTACGGTCATGGTACAGAAGGAAGTCGCAGACCGGATGCAGACCGGCCCGGGAAATAAAGATTATGGCGCATTGTCGCTGGCGGTGCAGTATTATGCTGAGCCTTATATTGTAGCGAACGTGCCGCCAAACTGCTTTATGCCAAGACCGAAGGTGGGTTCGGCAGTCATTCGACTGACGAGACACGATGAGCCGCCGGTAGAGGTGAAAGATGAGAAGCTTATGTTCGACATTATAAGAGCATCCTTTAACCAGAGAAGAAAGACACTTGCCAACGGACTGAAGAATGCCGGAAAGTGGAATCTTCCAAAGGAGGTTATCGAAGAAGCAATCGAAACTTTAGGAAAGGGCGCCAGTGTCAGAGGAGAAGCACTCTCACTGGAAGAATTTGCTAAATTAAGCAACGTAATTTACACACATTTAAATTAAAGAAAGGATGATGCACATGGAGGCTAAGAACAAATACGTACTTTTTGAAATTACACCAGAGATTGAGCATTTTGCAGAATTATGCGAGAAGAACACGACGATAGAAAAAGAATTGTACAGTAAGTATGAAGTAAAACGCGGACTTCGTGACCTGAACGGCAAAGGCGTTCTCGCCGGACTTACGAACATTTCAGACGTATGCGCAACAAAGATCGTAGACGGCAAAGAAGTTCCATGTGCAGGTAATCTTTATTATCGCGGATATAATATAAAAGATCTTGTGCGCGGCTTTTTAGAAGACGGGCATTTTGGATTTGAAGAGATCGCATATCTTTTATTATTTGGAGAACTTCCGAATGAGAAAGAGATGGAGATGTTCCATGAGACACTCGTAGAGCGAAGAACATTGCCGCCGACATTTGTACGTGACATTATTATGAAAGCGCCAAGCCAGGATATGATGAATACACTTGCAAAATGTATTTTAAATCTTTATACATACGATGAGAAGGCAGATGATACAAGTATACCGAATGTTCTCAGACAGTGCCTGAACCTGATTAGTCAGTTTCCGATGATGATGGTATATGGCTATCATGCTTACAATTACCGTATGGGAGAGGATTTATATATCTATGCACCGTCACCGGAATTGTCCACTGCAGAAAATATTCTGATGATGCTCCGTGAGGACCGCAAGTATACAGAGCTGGAGGCAAAGATCCTCGATATGGCACTTGTTCTTCATATGGATCACGGCGGTGGTAACAACTCTACATTTACAACACATGTTGTAACTTCATCCGGAACAGATACTTATTCTACAATGGCAGCAGCAATGGCATCTCTGAAAGGACCGAAACACGGTGGCGCCAACGTGAAAGTAACGCAGATGTTTGAAGATATGAAGGAGAAGGTTTCTGACTGGACCGATGAAGATGAGATCTGTCAGTATTTGAATGATCTTCTGGATAAGAAAGCATTTGACCAGAAGGGGCTGATCTATGGAATGGGACATGCCATCTATTCCGTATCTGACCCGCGTGCAGATATTTTTAAGAGATTTGTAAAGCAGCTCGCAGAAGAAAAAGGATGCGAGAAAGAATATGATCTTTATGAGAGAGTGGAGCGCCTTGCGCCGGAAGTGATCGGACAGAAGAGAAAGATCTACAAAGGCGTAAATGCAAACGTAGACTTCTACAGCGGACTTGTCTACAGCATGCTTGATCTTCCACCGGCACTTTACACACCGATCTTTGCGGCAGCCCGTATTGTCGGATGGAGTGCGCATCGCCTGGAAGAGCTTAAGAATGCGGATAAGATCATTCGTCCGGCGTACAAGCCACTGGCTCCTTATAAAGAGTATGTGAAGAAAGAAGATCGTTAGGAAAAGATCGAAAAGAAAAGGAACTTGATGATTATGAAGAAGGATTTTAACTTTTTAAGCGCAGATGGAAGAACCCGCGCGCATGGGATTATATGGATACCGGATGGCGAAGTGAGAGCCATCCTTCAGATCTGTCATGGAATGGTAGAATATATTGACCGATATGATGAATTTGCAAGGTATCTCAACGGACATGGCTACCTGGTGATCGGACATGATCACCTCGGTCATGGAAAGACTGCGCCGAATCCGAAGGAATATGGGCATTTTCCGGAAGAGTACGGCAACGATTATGTGATCGGAGATATCCACAGAGTAAGACAGGTGGGGGAGAAGAATTATCCGCATTTGCCATACTTCATGCTTGGACATAGTATGGGATCTTTCTTGCTCCGCCAGTATCTGACGATGTATGCAGATGGAATTACCGGTGCGATCATTATGGGAACCGGCGATCACACGATGGCGGAAGTCAATTTGGGGCAGAGATTGTGTAAGAGCCTTGGAACAGTAAGAGGTTGGCATTATCGAAGCTCGCTCGTACATAAGATGAGCATTGGAAATTATAATCGAAAATTTCAACCGGCCGTGACAGCGACAGACTGGATCAGCTCAGATCTCGACGTGCGCAGAAAGTATGAAAAAGATCCTCTTTGCTCTTTCCAGTTTACTGTCGGTGGTTATTATCAGATGTTTGAAGGTATGAAAGTACTTGCAAGAAAAGAAAGCGTGGAGATGATTCCGAAGGATCTGCCTGTATTTTTCGTATCGGGAGCCGATGATCCGGTTGGAAATTTTGGAAAAGCAGTACAGAAAGTTTATGAAAGATATAAGAATGCTGGTATAGAGAAGGTAGAAATTAAGTTATACCAGGATGACAGGCATGAGATCCTCAATGAGACAGACCGTAGCCAGGTGTTTGAAGACCTGTATCTGTGGATGGAGGAAAACCTGTCACAGTAGGTGCCTTGCGTGTTTTTGATAATTATACAGCGAAAACCCGCTAACCATATGGCTAACGGGTTTTCGTTGTTTTTATCGTTATCTAAAGGAATGAGAGTAAAGTGTACACCGGTTCGACCGATGCTACTTTTATGAGGGGTGATAGTTGATGTGTTCCTCAACTATCTGACTCTTAGTATAAGACGAAAATGTGTCCAAAGTATGTTCCTTTTCTTAAACAAAACGAAATATTCTTAAGGAAATATTAAACGGGCAAATATAAAAGGAAGGTAAGATTGCGGTTGAAATTATATCACATCAAATTAATGGAAAAATTGAAAGAGTCATTGGAAGCTGTGTTGCCGATCATAGGGATTGTATTGTTTTTGAGCTTTACGATCGCACCGATCCCTACGGGCATTCTGATGGCTTTTTTGATTGGAGCAATTCTCCTTGTTGTAGGAATGATGTTCTTTACATTAGGAGCAGAGATTGCGATGACGCCTATGGGCGAAAGAATCGGTACGAAGATCGCAGAATCAGGGAAATTACCCTTTATTGTGTTTCTTTGTTTCACTCTTGGATTTGTCATTACAGTGTCAGAGCCGGATTTACAGGTGCTGGCAGAGCAGGTGCCATCGATTCCGAATAATGTGCTGATCTTTTCGGTGGCAGCAGGCGTTGGCTTCTTCCTTGTAGTGGCGGTTCTTCGTATGCTCTTTGGAATCGCACTTTATAAATTGTTGTTTTTATTTTACCCACTTGTATTTCTACTTGCATTTTTTGTTCCGGCAGATTCACTTGCAGTGGCCTTCGATTCTGGCGGAGTGACAACCGGTCCGATGACGGTACCGTTTATTATGGCACTTGGCGTTGGATTCTCAGCAGTGCGAAGCGACAAGTATGCAGAGACAGATAGTTTTGGCCTTGTAGCTTTGTGTTCGATCGGTCCGGTACTTGCGGTGCTTCTTCTTGGAATTGTGTACCGACCAGATGGAGGGACTTATGCAGGACTCTCAATTCCGAATGTGGAAGATTCTATGGAGCTTAGCAGACTGTTTGCATCAGAACTTCCGCATTATATAAAAGAAATGTTATTATCGTTGCTTCCGATTGTTGTATTTTTCCTCGTGTTCCAGATGTTTTCTCTGCATCTTAAGAAAAGAACACTTTTGAAAATGTCTGTCGGAATTATGTATACCTATATTGGTCTCGTATTGTTTCTGACAGGGGCAAATGTCGGATTTCTCCCTGCCGGTAACTATCTTGGCCAGGTGCTTGCAGGTCTTGATCAGTCTTATGTGCTTGTGCCGATCGCCATGGTTATCGGATATTTCATTGTAAAGGCAGAACCTGCAGTTTATGTGTTGATGGAGCAGGTAGAGGAACTGACATCAGGGGCGATATCCGGAAAATCGATGGGGCTTAGTCTTTCCTGTGGTGTAGCAGTTTCTCTTGGCTTGGCAATGATTCGAGTAATGACAGGAATCTCCATTTTCTGGTTTCTTATACCGGGATATGCGGTAGCACTTTTACTTGCATTTCGCGCACCGAAGATCTTTACAGCGATTGCATTTGACTCTGGTGGTGTAGCTTCCGGTCCAATGACTGCAACGTTTTTGTTGCCTCTGGCGCAAGGTGCCTGTGAGACGATCGGTGGAAATGTTGTAACAGATGCATTTGGCGTTGTGGCGATGGTTGCTATGACTCCACTTATTACGATACAGATTTTAGGAACAATCTACCAACATCAGGAAAAGAAACGTCTTGCAAAAGAAGAAGTTCCGGTATTGCCATTGGAAGCTTATGGCGATATGGATATTATCGAATTGTAACAGGAAAATAGTATAGAGAAAGGCGGGAAAATGAAATGAGCCGATTATATATGATGGCTGCGATCACCAACCGTGGTGCAAGAAAAAAGTTTCGCGAATTTTATAAGCAGCATGAACAGCAGGTTTTTTTTGAGATACTGGGAAAAGGGACCGCAAACAGCGAAGTGCTCGATTATTTCGGTCTGGAAGAAACAGAAAAGATTCTTTTTCTCTCAATCGTAACCGGAGATACGTGGAAACGATTAAAACGTGGATTGATCATAGATATGAAGATCGATGTTCCTGGAACGGGAATTGCATTTGCAGTGCCACTGTCCAGCATCGGTGGAAAGAAGACATTGCAATACCTGATACAGGAACAGCCATTTGAAAAAGAGGAGGAAACAGCATTGAAAGGAACAGATTATGAACTTTTGATTGCCATTGCCAATCAGGGATATATCGATACTGTTATGGAAGCTGTAAGAGAAGCAAATGCAGGTGGCGGAACAGTCGTGCATGCAAAGGGTGCCGGATCGGAGCTTGCAAAAAAATATCTTGGAGTTTCTCTTGTAGAAGAAAAGGAAATTATATTTATCGTAACAAAGTCCGCACAGAAGGCACAGATAATGAAAGCAATTATGGAAAAGACAGGGCTTGAGAGCAAGGAAAAAGCAATCTGTTTTTCCGTGCCGGTGTCCAGCGTAGTAGGACTTCGCATGACAGAAGAAGACATTCAGGATGATTTTCTGTAAAGAGTAATAAGACAGCGAAAACCCGTTAACCTTTCGGCTAACGGGTTTCGTTGTTTTTATAGTTATCTAAAGGAATGAGAGTAAAGTATGCATTGAAGTTTCATCAATGCTTAACTTTATGAGGGGGGTAATAGATAAGTCGGTTTTCTTATCTATCTGAGACTTATTATATTGGATAAATATGTCCAAAGTATGTTAAAACTCTAAAAGAAATCGAAAATTTCTTAAGAGGAACTTAAGTAGACCTTAAGTTCATAATTTCTTAAGGAAAATCAATAATTGACCTTAAAGTTTTTACGATATTCTTGTATAGTAAGAAGTGAGGTGATAAAAATGGCTAAAATATTAGTATGTGATGATGATAAAGAAATCGTAGAGGCAATTGAAATTTATTTAAGTCAGGAAGGACATGAGATTCTTAAGGCGTATGACGGAGAGGAAGCTTTGAAAATTCTGCAGGCAGAAAGGGGCGTGGAGCTTCTGATCATTGATGTCATGATGCCAAAGCTCGATGGAATCAGAGCAACATTGAAAGTCCGTGAGGCGAACAATATTCCAATTATTATTCTGTCTGCCAAGTCGGAAGATGCAGATAAGATATTAGGACTTAACGTCGGTGCAGACGATTATGTGACGAAACCATTTAACCCGCTGGAGTTAATTGCGAGAGTGAAATCCCAGCTCCGTAGATATACACAGCTTGGAAGTACTTCCGGTAAGGAAGAAGAGAGAGTATATGCAACCAGCGGCCTTGTGATCAAGGATGATCTGAAGGAAGTAACGGTTGACGGAGAACCGGTAAAACTGACACCAATCGAATATAACATTTTATTGCTGCTTGTAGAAAATCAGGGAAAAGTATTTTCCATCGATCAGATCTATGAGCGCATCTGGAATGAGTCTGCGATCGGCGTGGACAATACAGTAGCGGTACATATTCGACATATTCGAGAGAAAATCGAAATCAACCCGAAAGAACCAAGATACTTAAAAGTTGTCTGGGGAGTCGGATATAAGATTGAAAAAATTTAAAACAGAAGAGGAAGTATACTATGAAAAATAAATGGTACCGCATGAAGGGAGTGAAGGTTCTCCTCGTTGTGCTGGCACACATTTTTGCGATCGCAACGACCGTAGGTGTTTTGTGGGTATGCGCAAATTCAACGTTCCGGAAGGAAATTTTTAAAGGAAAACCGGCAACAAAATACGAAGACTCCCAGAATTTCAATGAGCAGATGAAGGATTACACTGCTCAGGTCGTGGACGGGATCAGTGCGCGCAAATATTTTGAGACCGAAGGAAAATATGATCCAAACAAGATCGTAGACGTGGAAGCCTATGACCAGAACATGGAATATACCGGGAAAAATGAAAGTGGTCTTTCCTATCGTCTGAGTGACCTGCTGAAATGGGATAATGCAATGAATGAAAGTGGCGATAAGGATGGAGAGAATCCAATCATTGTCTGTAGAAAAAATGATGGTACATATCGTTACTACAGATATACCGCTTTCGCAGAGCTTATCAATTCTAAGAAACTGCAGTTTACATTTTCGGTAGGAAGTGATACAACAACAGAAAAAATTCTGTCCGCACTGAAATCCGGTAAGTACGATTACAGTACAGGTGAATACGGCACAACGAATGGCATTCACGGGATTAAAAATGCAGAAGGCAAAACTGTATACGTAGACTGCTGGAATTATGACGGAGCTTCGATCAATGAACCGTATCATCCGATCGGAGCGGAAAGCCTGATGGATCTTGCCAATAAGGACCCGAGATGGAACGGAAGATTAAGCGAAGCCTATTCCACTGTCTCCAGTGTAAAAGACAGTCTGTGCGAAAAGTATGAACAGTATCGCAACACAAACGATGGCATTGAAGAGGGTGATTCTAACTTCTATTATATTTATGCGGATTTAAAGACCGGAGCAATCTATACAAATCAAAAGAGATTTGAAAATTTCCAGGCGTTGGAAAGTAATTTAGATGTGCTGCGCCAGACTGGAAAATATGTAATTGTAAAATCGAAACTGAAAGATTTCCAGACAAATCTGAAAAGTGAAATTGCAGAGGCGTGGAGAGATGAGATTAAAAATTCGGGAACAACAAAGAAGGATTTCGTATTTGCAGCCTGTGTAAATACAAACTACCCGATTGAGGATCATTTTTACACGGAAAATATGTTTTATGAAAATTATGGTTCAAATATTCGCCTGATCTGTGTATTATCGATCATATCGTTGTTTTTGTTTGCTGGTTGTGTAGTCTGGCTTGTTATGATCGCAGGCAGACGCGCGGATGATGAAGACGTTCATCTGGTAGCATTTGACCACTGGAAGACAGAGATCGCTGCTGCTATTGTTATCGGCGCGTGGCTTACGGTTGGCATTGTAGGAAATTTTGTCTACTTCGATGAATATATGATGGGTATGGATACGACTTTTTACAGTCAGTCAGATTATATAAGAAATGCGCTTCCATACATGATAGCCGGGGGATTTTTTGGTGGTTACACATGCACGATGTTCCTGATCGGACTTTTGAGCCTTGTGCGCCGCATAAAAGCACACACCGTGTGGGGAAACAGCATATGTCGTATGTTCTGCCATCTAGTCCGTGATATTATTATGAATTTTCCTGCGCTGATGCGTGGATTTATCTATTTCGGTGTGTTTGTAATTGTCCACTGGATCGCACTTTTCAGTTACGGTAGTGGAAATGCAATCGTTCTGATGTTTATCGCTGAGGCGATCGTATTTGTATATATTGTCTATGATGCAATCGGAAGGAAGAAAATCGGAGATGGATTGAAGCGAATTGTAGCAGGAGAGCTGGATTATAAAATTGATACAAAAAGAATGATCGGCGGACAGAAAGAAGCGGCAGAAAGTGTTAATTCTATCGGAGACGGATTGGAACGTGCGGTGGAGGCGAGTATGAAAAATGAGCGTCTGAAGACAAGCCTTATTACCAATGTTTCTCATGATATTAAGACGCCACTTACTTCGATCATCAACTATGTAAATCTTTTGAAAAATGAGCATTTTGAAGATCCGAGGCTCCAGCGTTATATTGAAGTTTTAGAGCAGAAATCCATGCGCCTTAAGACATTGACAGAAGATGTTGTGGAGGCATCGAAAATAAGCTCCGGCAATATTAAGCTGGAATACATGAATTTGGATTTCACGGAGCTTATTATGCAGACGAGTGCAGAATATGAAGAAAAGCTGGAGGAGAGAAATCTGACAGAAGTGCAGAATATTTCCATGAGCAAGGCGCTCGTTCATGTGGATGGAAGAAGAACATGGCGTATTCTTGCAAATTTATATAACAATGCTGCCAAGTATGCGATGAGCGGAAGCAGAATTTATACAGACCTTGTTGTCACGGATACGGAAGTCGTTTTCAGTATGAAAAATGTATCTGAACAGCCGCTGAATATTAGTGCAGATCAGTTGACGGAGCGTTTTATCCGTGGTGATGTGGCAAGAAGTACAGAAGGAAGTGGACTGGGTCTTTCCATTGCCCGCACATTGACAGAGATGCAAAAAGGAAAATTTGAATTGTATCTGGACGGAGATCTATTTAAAGTAGTCGTTACTTTTCCAAAAGTGCAGGAAAATGAAACCGGAAGGATAGAAAAATAATTTTTTTCTGTTATAATGTATCATTATGGAAGAATTAAAAAAATTATTAAATGAACAGTTAAATAAAGATTTCGGCTCTGCTACATTAAGCGGAGCCAAGGACCGGACGGGGGTGACGAAGGTGCGCGTCCGTCCGATCATGAAACAAGGGGAATTACTTTTTCAGCTGGAATCATTCCGCGGCAATCAGGCATTTCATGAGAACCTGTCAGCGGAAGAAACCTGTGAGAAGCTCCTTGCGTATATGCAGTCAATGAAACAGATGCAGATGGAGACAAGAACCTACAATTATACGATTCTTGTCAGTAAGAAAGGAAAAGTGACCATCAAAAGAAAGCTGCAGCGAGGAGAATGGAAACAGGTAGATCTTACACACAACCGTAAGAAGCATTATATTCTGGAAGAAGGAAAAGAGGTCCCTTTTTTGCGTGATCTCGGAGTTATGACAGCGGAAGGAAAAATTGTCCATTCTAAATTCGATAAATTCCGCCAGATCAACCGATTCCTGGAATTTGTCGAGGATGTACTGCCGGAACTTCCGAAGGACCGTGAAGTTACGATCCTTGATTTTGGATGTGGCAAATCTTATCTTACATTTGCCATGTATTATTATTTGCATGAGCTGCACAATTACGATGTGCGCATGATCGGTCTGGATTTGAAGAGCGATGTGATCCGCCATTGTAACGAGCTGAGTGAAAAGTACGGCTATAAGAAGCTTAAATTTTTAGAAGGCAACATTGCAGATTACACCGGAGCCAGCGAAGTGGATATGGTAGTTACGCTGCATGCCTGTGATACGGCAACGGATTTTGCGCTGGAGAAGGCTGTCGGATGGAATGCAAAGGTTATTTTATCTGTACCGTGTTGTCAGCATGAACTGAATCGTCAGATCGCCTGTGAGACGTTAAAGCCGGTATTAAAATATGGGCTTTTGAAGGAGCGTTTCGCAGCACTTTTGACAGACGGACTCCGCGCAGAATATTTAGAGTCTGTCGGCTATGATGTGCAGATATTAGAATTTATCGATATGGAGCATACGCCGAAAAATCTTTTGATCCGCGCTGTGAAAAGCGGAAAAGATCCAAAGAACAAGGACGATATCCGAAAGTGCGAAGAGTTCTTACACGTACACTCGACGCTGGGAACGCTGTTGGAGGGGATTTAAATGATTTTAAAAGAAAGAATAAGAAATGCGATCATATTAGTCGGCGTATTTATTATTGCAGTCCTGATATTCAGCTATCTGACGAATGACGAAGACAATTCCGTGACCGCCGATCTCGGGACGGCGACATTTCCGCAAATCTCATTTGACTGTAGCGGCTACGGGATCAATACGGTACCTGGATATGCGCGGGCGATGGACATTACGAAAGTGCGTGATACGATTACGCCCGTTATGAAAGATGATCTTGATATTGAATTGAATGCATTTGAAAATAAGATCAACAGTATGGAATATAAAATCTATACGTTGGATGGAACGGAATGTCTGTATGAGAATACGATCAAGCATCCGAAGACAGACGTAAGTCTTCCACTTGGCTCGACAGGTGTACTCGGAGAAGAGCGTGTGATGGAAGTCATCTTGCATTTAAATACACAGAAAGAAATTTACTTTTATACAAGGGTTGCACAGACAGATCAGGTTAATATGAACAGCTGTCTGGACTATATTAAAGCTTTTCATGAAGAGACGCTAGAGAAAAAAGGAACGGCAAATATTGCAACTGCACTTGAGACGGAAGAAAGTGACAAGGCATCTTTCGGTCATGTGACGATCCATTCTTCCTATGAGAAAGTGACATGGGGAGATTTAAAACCGAAGATCGAAGGTGGAGAACGCTGGAGTGTCAAGGAGACAACTTCCACAGGAACGAGCGTGGAGATCGCCTATCAGGTGAAATGTAAAGGCGAGGAAAATAAAGAAGATACATACAATGTAAAAGAATTCTATCGTGTCCGTTACGATAAAACTGCCAGACGAGTGTATCTTTTGGATTATGACCGCACGGCAGAACAGGTATTGGATTCTTCTAAGAAAGTATTGTCTGAGAAAGGCATTTTACTCGGAGTGACTGCTTCCGACGTTCCGTATCTGACAGATAAAGAAGGAACGATTGTATCCTTTGTTCAGGCAGATGAGCTCTGGAGCTACAATAAAGACCGAGACGAATTGTCACTTGTATTCAGCTTTGCAAATGCAGAGAACAAAGATATAAGAAATCTCACTTCCGAGCACGAGATCCGCCTGCTCAGCGCAGATAAAACCGACAATGTTACATTTGCAGTATGCGGATATATGAATCGTGGTGAGCACGAGGGAGAAGTCGGCATTGCAATCTATTATTACGATATAGAAAAAAATGCAGTAGAAGAAAAAGTATTTATTCCAACCGATCAGTCTTATGGCGTTACGGCGCAGAAGCTAGGAAAACTTCTCTATTACAATGAAAGTAATGCAACACTTTACTTTATGAATGATGGTACATTGCGTAAGGTTGATGTAGAGAAGAATAAGAGTGAAGATCTGCAGACTGGATTAAAGGAAGGCACATACGTGATTTCCAAAGATGGACATCTGCTGGCTTACTGCCTGGATGAGCAATCTTCAAAGGTTACAGTTATGAATCTGAAAACCGGAAAAGAACGCACAGTCTCAGCGAAGAAGCGAGAAGGTATCCTTCCAGTTGGATTTATCGACGGAGATTTCGTTTACGGACGATATAAAAAAACAGATTCCGGAAAAACTGCCGCCGGAGAGGACATCGACCCGATGTATCAGGTAGAGATCCAGAATAGTAAAGGCAACGTTGTAAAAGAATACAGACAGAAGAAAAGCTATGTGATCGATGCAAATGTAGAAGACAATCGTATCATATTAGAGCAGGCAAAGAAAAAAGGAAAAACTTACATTAAGACAACGACAGAGTACATTACAAATAATGAAGAAAAAGATGAGAGCAACATTGCACTGGAATCTTATAGCACCGAGTTAAAAGGAACGCAGATGCGTTTAGCTTACCGGGATGGAATTTCAGACAAAGAGCCAAAGCTTTTGAAACCGAAACAGGTATTATTTGAGAAGCCGAAAGTTGTTGAAGTAGAGAAAGAAGAAACGAAGAAAGAATATTATGTTTTTGGACATGGAAAACTTCAGGGAATCTTTGACCAGGCTGGAGATGCCATTGAGACAGCAGATAAGTATGGCGGCGTAGTCGTAAATCAAAGACAGGAGTATATCTGGCAGAGAGGAAACCGAGATCTGCAGTATAAGATCAGTGCGACAAGCAAACCGGTGGAAACCCTTCGAAAAGAATTAAATTCCGGTTCAACACCGATGGAAGCATTCGAGGAGGTTTACAAATCCGATGCATTGGATCTTAGCGGATGTACAACTGAACAGATTGCTTACATTATTAATCAGGGAAAACCGGTGATCGGAGTACTGGATGGTAAGAAATATATTATCTTGGTCGGATATACAGAAGAGACCGTTACTTATGTGGAAGCGAAGAATGGCAGCAGCCATACGATCAGCTTAAGCAAGATGGATAAGAAGGTGAATGGGAATTATATTGGAAGTTAAAGGGGATGTGAAAAAACTCGATTGAGTTTTTTCGCATCTCCCTTTTTGTACC
>JAUNTC010000094.1 GCA_030538915.1 Lachnospiraceae bacterium
AACCCCCTCATGATTGAGGGGAAGGGGAGTTGAATAGGCGTAGCCTATTTTTTATTGCCAGGCATACGACAAAAAAGGAGCGATGAATTATGACAGATGAATTTTATATGCGACGTGCAATCGAGCTTGCGAAGAAGGCAAGAGGGTTTACAAACCCGAATCCGCTGGTCGGTGCTGTGATCGTGAAGGATGGAAGGATCATCGGGGAAGGATGTCATGAAAGATATGGGGAGCTTCACGCGGAGCGCAATGCCATTGCTGCTTTGACAGAGAGCGCAGAAGGGGCAACGATCTATGTGACGCTGGAGCCTTGCTGCCATTATGGAAAGACACCGCCCTGTACAGAGGCGATCATAGAGCAGAAGATTGGCCGTGTGGTCATTGGATCACGAGATCCCAACCCGAAGGTTGCAGGAAAAGGTGCAAAAAAATTGCGGGAAGCAGGCATTGTCGTGGAAGAAGATTTTCTTCGGGACGAGTGTGATGCATTAAATCCTGTGTTTTTCCACTACATTACAACGAAGACGCCTTATGTAGTGATGAAATATGCAATGACAGCAGATGGAAAAATTGCCACGAAGACGGGAGCTTCGAAGTGGATCACCGGGGAGGAAGCAAGAAACCGGGTGCACACAATGCGCCACGAATATATGAGTATTCTGGTTGGAATTGGGACGGTGCTTGCTGATGATCCGATGCTGAATGTGCGGATAGAAGGATTAAAAAGTCCGATCCGTGTTGTCTGTGACAGCAAACTTCGCATCCCGTTGGAAAGTCAGATCGTTCGTACGGCTGGAGAATATCGCACTATTGTCGCTTATGTTGATGGTGAGAATGAAAAGGAAGCAGCGCTTGCGGATGCGAAGGTGGAGCTTTTGAAAATCCCATCGGAAAGCGAGACCGTGGATTTGAAAAATCTTATGCAGAAGCTTGGCGAAATGGGTATCGACAGTGTGTTCATCGAAGGTGGCGGAACACTGAATGAAAATGCACTTCGTTCCGGAATTGTTCAGGAAGTAAAGGCATTTATCGCACCGAAGATATTTGGCGGTGCAGGTGTGAAAACGCCGGTGGAAGGAATCGGTGTGGCGGAAGTGAACGAGGCGGTGTTGATGGAATTAACGAACATTTCAAAAATCGGTGAAGATATTCTGGCAGAGTATAAGGTTTTGGAGGAAAGATAAATGTTTACAGGAATAGTAGAAGAGACGGGCGCGATCAAGTCGCTGCGTATTTCCGGCACTTCTGGCAAAATAGCCTTGCGGGCGAACAAAGTGCTGGAGGGAACTAAGATCGGAGACAGCATTGCGGTAAACGGTGTCTGCCTGACGGTTGTTTCGCTGGAGCAGGATGGATTTACAGCGGACGTGATGGCGGAGACGGTGAGACGAACGAATCTTGGCCAGACAAAGATCGGAGACAAAGTGAATCTGGAATGTGCCATGGCAGCAGACGGACGGTTCGGTGGTCACATTGTGTCGGGCCATATCGACGGAACCGGAACGATCGCAGAGCTTCGCAAGGAAGAGAATGCAGTGTGGGTGAAGATCACAACACCACCGGAGATTCTGGAACTCATCGTAGAGAAAGGTTCCATCTGCATCGACGGCATCAGCCTTACTGTGGCAGATGTCGGGGAGACATATTTTCAGGTATCGGTCATCCCGCACACCGGCGAGGAGACGACGCTGCTTAAGAAAAAAGCAGGCGATCTTGTGAACCTGGAAAATGATATTGTTGGCAAATATATAAAAAAGTTTCTTGTAAGACCGGAAAAAGAGGAAAAGAAAACAAGCACACTTACAATGGAGCTTTTACAGGAATACGATTTTTAAAAAATATTTGGACGAGAGGAGTCAGACAATGGAACATAAGTATCAGTACAACACAATTGAAGAAGCGTTAGAGGAGTTGAGACAGGGGAAGATCATTCTCGTAACGGATGATCCGGACCGTGAAAATGAAGGGGATATGATCTGTGCTGCGGAGTTTGCGACGCAGGAAAATATTAATTTTATGGCATGCTATGCGAAAGGCCTGATCTGCACACCGATGAGTGCGGCACTTGCGGGAAGACTTGGGCTGCCACAGATGGTTTCTGAAAATACGGACAATCATTCTACTGCATTTACAGTGTCCGTCGATCACGTAGATACAACAACCGGAATCTCGGCTGCAGAGCGAGGCTATACGATGCGTGCTCTTGCAATGGAGGAGACAAAGCCACAGGAGCTTCGAAGACCGGGCCATGTATTTCCACTTGTTGCAAGACATGGCGGTGTTCTCGTAAGAAACGGCCACACAGAGGCAACCGTCGATCTGATGCGTCTTGCCGGATTGAAGGAGTGTGGAATCTGCTGTGAGATCATGGAAGATGACGGAACGATGATGCGCACCGAGCATCTGTGGAAGCTTGCGAAAGAGCACGGACTGAAATTTATTACGATCAAAGAGCTGCAGGATTATTGCAGAATCCACGAAAAACATGTAGTGCGTGAAGCCTGCGCCAAGATGCCGACACAGTATGGTGATTTCCAGATTTACGGCTATGTCAATGACATTACCGGAGAGCATCATGTGGCACTTGTAAAGGGAGAGATCGGTGACGGTGAAGATGTGCTCTGCCGTGTGCATTCCGAGTGTCTTACGGGGGATACATTCGGTTCGCTTCGCTGCGATTGTGGAAAACAGCTCCAGTCAGCGATGCAGCAGATCGAGCGAGAAGGAAGAGGAATCGTTCTCTACATGCGTCAGGAAGGAAGAGGCATAGGCCTTATCAATAAACTCAAAGCATACGAATTACAGGAACAAGGATATGACACGGTGGAGGCAAATATCCGCCTCGGTTTTGCACCGGATTTAAGAGAATATTGGGTAGGTGCGCAGATTCTGGCGGACCTTGGAGCAAAATCATTGCGCCTTCTCACAAATAATCCGGAAAAGGTTTATGGACTTTCTGATTTCGGGCTTGAGATCAAAGAACGCGTGCCGATCGAGATCGAACCACAAAGCTTTGATGCATTTTATATGAAAACAAAACAGGAAAAAATGGGACATATTTTCAAAGAGATTAAATTTTAAGGAGGACAAAAAATTATGAGACAGATCAATGTATTAGAAGGAAAAGTTGTAGCACCAGAGGGAATGAAGGTTGGTATCGTAGCAGCCAGATTTAATGAGATCATCGTAAATAAATTGCTCGGCGGCGCAGTGGACGGACTTGTGCGTCACGGAGTGGATGAGGACAATATTACAGCAGCCTGGGTTCCGGGCGCATTTGAGATTCCGACAGCAGCTTCTAAAATGGCAGCTTCCGGAAAATACGATGCCATCATCTGTGTCGGAGCTGTGATCCGTGGAGATACAACACATTATGATTACGTGTGCAACGAAGTTTCCAAAGGAATCGCGCAGGTCGGACTGGCAAGCGGACTTCCGGTATTGTTTGGTGTGATCACAACAGAAAATATCGAGCAGGCGATCGCAAGAGCAGGAAGCAAAGCAGGAAATAAAGGATATGATTGTGCACTGTCTGCCATCGAGATGGTGAACCTTTTAAACCAGATGTAGTAAAAAAAGAAATATTTTTCAATAAAAATCACTGTTTTTCAAAAAAACGGTGATTTTTTTGTGTTAAAATGCTATGATTTTTTTGTCATTGAAAATAATATATTGGGGAAGTGTTATAAGTTATGAAAGAAAGTTTAAGAATGACGGAGGGAAGTATCTCTCGCAAAATTATTTTGTTCGCCATTCCATTGTTTTTGGGGAATCTATTTCAGCAGCTCTATAATACGGCGGACTCTCTGATCGTAGGAAATTTTCTTGGAAGTAATGCGCTGGCTGCGGTCAGCTCTTCGGGAAATCTGATTTTCCTTCTGATCGGATTTATCAGTGGTATTTCTATGGGAGCCGGTGTTGTAATTGCCAGATATTATGGGGCAAAGCAACAGGATTATTTACGGAGAGCCGTTCATACGACGGTGGCATTCGGACTTCTGTCCGGCGTGCTTCTTACCATTGTCGGTATGTATTTTGCACCGAAGATCTTAGTGCTTATGGGAACGCCTAAGGACGTGCTGCCGGAGTCTATTACATATTTTCGTATTTATTTTGCAGGATCCATCGGTGTTGTTATGTACAACATTTTCGTTGGTATTTTGCAGTCAGTCGGTGACAGCCGTCACCCGCTTATTTATCTTATTATTTCATCATGCATCAACGTTGTACTGGATATTTTCTTTATTGCAGGTCTTCACATGGGAGTTGGATCTGCGGCGCTGGCGACTGCAATTTCGCAGTTTGTAAGTGCGATCCTTTGTATGGTGCATCTGATGCGGGTGAAAGAAGAATACAGACTGGAGCTTAGGGCGATCCGTTTTGATAAACTGATGTTAAAGCAGATCATTGAAAATGGTGTGCCTTCGGGCTTCCAGAATTCGGTGATCTCAATTGCAAATGTTTTCGTACAGTCAAACATCAATGCCTTCGGTAAGCTTGCCATGGCGGGATGTGGTTCTTATTCGAAAATAGAGGGATTTGCGTTTTTACCGGTTACTTGTTTCTCCATGGCGCTCACAACATTTGTCAGCCAGAACCTTGGCGCGAGACAGTATGACCGTGCGAAGAAGGGTGCGAAATTCGGTGTCATCTGTTCTGTGCTGATCGCAGAGATCATCGGTATTATCATTTATATGACCGCACCGACCTGTATCGCCGCATTTAACAGTGACCCGGGCGTTTTGCATTACGGTGTTATGCAGGCAAGAGTAGCTTCTATGTTCTACTGTCTGCTGTCATTTTCTCACTGTATCGCAGCGGTTCTTCGTGGATCCGGAAATGCCTCCGCACCGATGTACGTTATGCTTTGTGACTGGTGCATCTTCCGTGTGGCTTATATTGCGGTTGCAGTGCGACTGCTCCACGACATCCGCGTTGTCTTCTGGGCATATCCGTTGACATGGAGCATCAGCTCCGTTATCTTCCTGGTTATGTTTCTGCGTGGAAAATGGATCTATGGATTTGAGAAGTCGGATGAGAAAATAGCGAAAAAGAAAGCATAGAAGGATTCGTTAAAAGGAGAATGTGAAAAATGCCGAAGGGTAGCAATCAGAAATTCAAGCTCTATCGACTGGCGCAGATCATGCAACGGGAAACGGATGAAGAGCATTATATTACGATGCCACAGATTTTAGAAGGCCTGGCGCAGTATGATGTGACGGCCGATAGAAAAAGTATTTACAATGACCTGCGAGACTTAAGTGTCCTCGGGGTTGAGGTGGAAGGGGAGTCAGTTGGAAACGGCTACCATTATCATGTGGTGGATCGTGAGTTTGAGCTGCCGGAGCTGAAGCTTCTTGTAGATGCGATTCAGTCTTCGAAATTTATTACAAAAAAAAAGACCAATGCTCTGATCAAAAAATTAGAGACATTAGTCAGCAAATATGATGCCCAGAAGCTGCAGCGTCAGGTGTATGTATCGGGCAGGATCAAGACGATGAATGAAAGCATCTATTATACGGTTGATGCGATTCACAATGCCATTTCCGAAAATAAAAAGATCACGTTCCAGTACTACCAGTGGAATGTGAAAAAAGAGATGGAGCTTCGCCATGATGGTGCTTTTTATCATATCAGTCCGTGGGGCTTATCCTGGGATGATGAAAATTATTATCTTGTCGGTTACGACTCGGAAGCCGGTAAGATCAAGCATTACCGTGTGGACAAGATGTTAAATATCAATCTCTCGGAGGAGAGCCGGGAGGGCAAAGAATTTTTCACAAAGCTTAACATGGCAGATTATGCGAAGAAGAGTTTTGGAATGTTCGGCGGCGCGGAGCAGAAAGTGAAACTCCGTGTGAAGAACAGCCTGGCCGGCGTGATCATTGACCGCTTTGGAAAAGATGTGATCATGGTTCCGGGAAATGAGGACTACTTCACAGTCAACGTCGATGTACATGTCAGCAGACAGTTTTTCGGCTGGGTATTCTCCCTTGGCGAGGATATTAAGATTGTCGGGCCTTGTGAAGTTGCCTCCCAGATGAAAGCAGAGGCGGAGCGCCTCATGAGCCAGTATAAGTAGTAGAAAGAGGAAAGCTGCGATTTGCACGTGAGATTGCAAAGCGCAGCTTTTTTGATGCGCGGGCGGGCGGCGGTTTTCCGGGAGTCATTGGCTTTTCGGCAGTCACTGGCGTCCCGGGAGGTCACGAAGAAGCCAAGGGAAGTAAAGCAAGTTGGGCGCGTACGGAGGGGGGAGAAGTTGTCGCTTTTTTTGGGTGCGCGGAGGGGGGAGAAGTTGCCGCTTTTTT
>JAUNTC010000095.1 GCA_030538915.1 Lachnospiraceae bacterium
GAGAAAGCAGTGCGACTGTACATCCTTTGTTAGGACAGTAATCGACTAAACCTTCAACGGCAAGCTGTCGCAGTGCTTCGCGCACAGGGCCTCGGCTGAGTCCTAATTTCTGCGCAATTTCAGCCTCTACCAGTTTTTCCTGAGGCTGAAGGGTTCCGTTAATAATCTGTTCCCGCAGAGATTCAAGAACAATGTCTGATGTAGTAGTATTTGATGCTTTTCGTTGTTCCTGCATAGTTACCTCATCTAACTTTTAGAATAATCCATTAAAACTTGCGCAACATACTGCATATCAGAAGGTGTGAAGCGTTGATCGCAAGGAATGGATACAATATGGTCATAAATGTATTGCTCTGATGAATCTGGCAGTGGATGAACCAGTGGTCCCACTGGCCAGTAGACAATTGAGCGAATCTGGTGATCTGTCAGGTATTGCTGAAATTCGTCACGATTTTCGGCATACAAGCAGAAATGGCTTGGGACAGTAGCCTCTGGAAGTTCAGGAAAGACTACCTGCACGCCATGAAGAGGTGCTGTAAGAGCGTCTAAAAGTGCAGCATAGTTTTCACGTCTTGCTTTGCAAATGGAATCAAAGTCAGCATGGCGAAGGAGATATTCTGAATTATCATCACTGGCAAAGCTGTCAAACATTTGACGAAGTCGCATCTCTCCTTCCCAGAAAACATCGCCGTCTCCTGTCTTGTAGTATTCTTTTCTCTGATCAAGATGTGTTGATTCTACTGGCAAAAGAGGTGTTTCAAAGGTTCCGTTTCTTTTAACAGCGAATCCACCACAATCAACCCCCATCCATTTTCGGAAGCTTCCTGCAAAATAATCACAGAGAGGGTCGATACCGTCGGCTGAGAGCATGGAATGAGTTACATCTTCAAAAATTACAACTCCTTTTTCTTTGCAGGCTTTAACGAAGTCGTGATCATAGTTGCAGAAGCCATAGTAGCCGCAAAGAGATAAAACACTGATTTCATCGATAACAGAAGTATCGAAAATGCTGTGTAAATCTTTGTCCAGCTCATAAAATTTCAGCTGATATCCAGCTTTCTCAAAAGGAGCAAGGACTGTCTCGCAGGTATACAAAGGCACATATGCGACTTTACGCGTATCGTGCAGTGCAATATCCTGTAAACAATAATACATAGCGCATCGTCCAGACATGTTAAATGCCAGATCATCACTAGGTGAGCAGATACGTGAAAAGTATCCGTTTTCGATAGGTTTGCTTGGTTCATAGTTGAACAAACCGCCAATTTTTCGCATGTTTTATTTCCTCCTTACTAATAGAAAAGTTATACGGGTGTCTTTTGTCCGTTACCTAAAAACTAATTACAATTATAGTGGATTGTTAACAAAAGCGAAAGTATTATTTTTTTGCAAGAAAATGCCAAAAAAGTCACACAATAACATTATTAACAATTATTGTTTTGAAAAATTGGTACAAAAGCATAAAAAAATATGTTATGCAGTTGTAAAAAGTTTTGAAAATACTGTTTAGAGAAAAAAATATGGTGAAAATCTACAAAAATACTGACATTTTTTCGTTGTTAACATCAATTCGAAATTGTTGACAATCCTATTTGCCTAAACTATACTTATTTTATCAAGAGCGGCTCGAAAATTATAGGCGTATCTGTTCAGATATTACGAAATGGGGATAATAATGAACACTACAGCCTGGATAAAGTTAAAGTAGCACAGTAACGAACGGATGTCGGACTGTCCGGTTCCCGGATAGTCCGATTTTTCAGAAGAGAATAATTATTATATGTGAAAGGAAAGAAAACTATGAGACTTACAGATTTGACTTGGCCGAAAGCCCAAGAATATTTTGAAAAAAATGATATGGTACTTATTTCTATCGGTAGTATTGAGTGTCACGGACGTCACATGCCACTTGGAACCGATACACTGATTCCAGATCATTTATTGGAGAAAATTGAGAAGAAGAGTGATGTTTTGATTGCTCCGACTATTCCATATGGTTCCTGCGAGTGTTTAGCTCCGTATCCGGGTACAATTGATATTGACGGCGAGGTACTCTATCAGTTTTGCCGTCAGATTTTCCTGAGCCTGTATCGTCATGGCGCAAGAAAATTCGTTTTCCTGAACGGACATGGCGGAAATGTCAAGATGATCGATCGCCTTGGTATGGAATTTGAAGATAAGGGTTGTCTGGTTGCTATGCTTAACTGGTGGCTGATGGCTTGGGATATGAACCCAGCATGGAAAGGCGGCCATGGCGGTGGTGAGGAAACAGCGGCAATTCTTGGAATCGATCCATCTTTAGTTGATAAGAGTGAGATCGGTGGGGAACTTAAGTTTAAGCACCTGACTGATAATCTGAAGACAACAGGTTTCCGTTCTGTTGAGTTCAAGGGAGTTAACGTTGATATTGTACGTCATACTCAAAACGTAACAGACAGCGGCTGGATCGGACCAGATCATCCGAGCACCGCTACAGAAGAGTGGGGCAAGGAGATGCTTGAGACTACAGCAAACTATATTGTTGATTTCATGGAAGAATTCAAGAAAGTAGAACTTTCATAAAGGGGTATTAAAATGGATAAAAAAACGACGCTGGAAATGATTGCAGCAATTTCAAATGCAAACGGTACATCCGGTTTCGAAGATGAAGTGGTTGCAGCGATTCGTCCTTATGCAGAAGGACTTGGAGAAATTACAGAAGATCGCATGCGCAACCTGTATATCCGCCGTAAAGAAAATAATGGCAAACGTCCGGTTGTTCAGCTTGACGCACATAGTGATGAGGTTGGTTTTATGGTGCAGGCTATCTGCCCGAACGGAACACTTCGCATTATTCAGGTCGGAGGTTGGGTCAACCATAATATTCCGGCACATAAAGTCTGGGTTCGCAACCGATTCGGAGAATATATTCCGGGTCTTACTGCCAGTAAGCCTCCACATTTCATGACGGAGCAGGAGCGTAAAGCACCTCTGGATATGAAAGATATCACGGTAGATGTTGGCGCTGTTTCTAAAGAAGAGGCAATTGAAAAGTTCGGCATTCGTATCGGTGAACCGGTAGTGCCGGATGTGACATTTACATATTCAGAAAATACAGATCTGATGGTGGGCAAGAGCTTTGACTGTCGTTTGGGATGTGCGGCAATTCTTAAGACTATGCATACACTGGCTGGCGAGGATCTGAATGTTGATATTGTTGGCGCTTGCGCAGCACAGGAAGAGGTTGGTGTACGCGGTGCCACCGTGACAGCACAGGTAATTAAGCCGGATATCGCAATTGTTTTTGAAGGATGCCCGGCAGATGATACTTGCGTTGAGTCGTATATGGTTCAGACAGCTATCAAGCGTGGACCGATGCTGCGTCACATTGATTCCCGTATGATCACGAATCCACGTTATCAAAGATATGCGCTGGATTTGGCAGAAAAGCTTGGTATCCCGGTTCAGGATTCAGTTCGTGGTGCTGGCTCAACTAATGGTGCAGCTATACACTTGACTGAAAAAGCGGTTCCGGTTATCGTTATTGGCGTTCCGGTTCGCTATGCGCATACGCATTATGGAATTTCAGCTTACGCCGACTTTGATAACGCTGTTAAGCTGGCATGCGAGATTCTTAAAAGACTTGACGAAGAACAGATTATGAGTTTTTAAAAATTAATAGCGTGTTCGACATATAATATTTAAAACAAATTTGGATTTTATGCAGGAGCTGAGATAAGCAGAAACTGCATAAAATCCTTTTTTTATTTTGTCAGCTTACGCTGACCAGAATCACGCGCCAAGTCTCGCGGCTACTCGACTTGAAAATTAAGAGAGTTACAATTCCGATACCTTGGAAACATCGGAGACTGCAATTATGAGGGTTTTTGAAAGAAAACAGTCTTTTAATATATCTTGATTAATGATATAATATTCCAAAATGTTGATGAACGGACATCTTTGCTTTCCAAAATGTTGATACATGGACATTTTCGATGTCTAAAATGTTGATAATGAAAAAATATAGTAATTGAAAATGTTACAAAGTTGTTCTTGATAAAAATATTATTTGGTAACAGGAGGCATTTTATGTTAAAAAGAAAAGTGATGCATTGCATAAAAAAATGGGTAGATTCAAAAAACAAAAAATGTCTTGTAATTCAGGGGGCCAGACAAACAGGAAAAACATATATAGTTGAAAGATTTGCAGAAGAGAACTATGAAGAAATTGTTGAAATTAATTTTAAGCAGATGCCTTCTGCGATGGATATTTTTTCCGGTGATCTAACAGTAGATAATATGGTTATGGCTATGCGGTTTCGTTTTCCTGAAAAGAAGATTATTCCAGGAAAGACTATGATTTTTCTGGATGAGATCCAGGAGTGTCAGGAAGCAATAACTTCTCTTAAGTTTTGGGCATTAGATAATAGATTTGATGTCATTGCATCAGGATCACTTTTGGGAATTGATTATAAACGTGCTTCTTCTTATCCTGTTGGGTATGTTGATTATCTGAAAATGTACGGAATAGATTTTGAGGAGTTTCTTTGGGGAATGAGAATCTCTGAGGATATGATAATGAATATCTGTGGATATCTTAGTTCAAAAGCTGCTATTCCAGAGGCGATTCATTCTCAGATGATGAAATATTTTAGGCAGTATGTCGCTATAGGTGGTATGCCGGAAGCAGTTCAGAAGTATATAGATACAAAAGATTTCAGGGAGGTTGACCGGATTCAGAGAAGCCTGTTACAGGGATATCAGTATGATATAGCCCATTATGCTACAGCTGAAGAAAAGGTGAAAGCGGAGAAGTGCTACCTTTCCCTTGCGAAACAGTTATTGGATAAAGAAAATCATAAATTTCAATATAAAGAAGTTGAGCATGGAGGCAGGGCACAGAAGTATTTTTCTAGTATCGAATGGTTACTTCGTGCAGATATGTTGTATTTGTGTAAACTTGTAACAGATATAAGATTTGATCTGGATGATTATGCGAGAGATGATTTTTTCAGAGCTTATACAACAGACTTGTCGCTGTTGATGGCGATGAAAGATTTTTCTTTGAAGCAGCATATTATAGAAAATACCTTGGCAGGAAATTCCAAAGGAGGAATATTTGAATGTGCTGTAGCAGATGCTCTTCATAAGAAGGGATATCAGTTATATTTCTATAAAAATGAGACAACGAAAAAAGAAATTGATGTAATCATTCAAAAAGATGGAAAAGTAGTTCCTATTGAGATCAAGAGTGGAAATACACGTGCAAATTCACTAAAGTCGATCATGAAAAATAATAAAGATATAAGCTATGGATATAAGTTCATAGATGGAAATATAGGAACCAGCGAAGAGGGAATAATTACATTACCGCTCTATATGATTGCTTTCTTTGATAAGGTAACAGAATAACTGTAGACAAACTTGGTGTTGGGTGTTATGCTCAGCACCAAGTTTCTTACCCAGAAGTATTGCTATGACGGCCAATGTCTTTGCAGAAGACATACAAAAAGCCCTTTCTGTTGGAATGAATGGTCATATCGCAAAACCAATCCGGATTGATAAGCTGCTGTCGATATTATCAAAAATCATAAGATAATAAGAAAAGCAATACACAAAAATAGTGGAAAAATCGTTCATAAAACGATATAATAAATGGACAAAATCAGAGGTGAGAAAGATGACTATGGATGAAGAAATTCGCAATATAAAACAAAAAAGAATTTCTATTGCGCTGACAATTGTTTCGATATTTGTTGAAATAATTGCCTGTTTAATATGGCTGGCACCGGTTTCAGGGTTTTTCATATACCCATTTGTAAGCGGATTTGCGGTTGTATTAAACATTATCAGTCTTATTATATCAAGAAAAAACAAAGCAATAGTGATAATCAATGGATTGATCAGTATTGTATTAGTTGGATTGATTGCTTATGACTTGATTTTTTGCGTGAGATTTTTCATAGGATTTTGACTGTGGTACCGGAGATATTTCGTTTCAATATTTGTAGTATCAGCCTACACATAAAATATTGGGAATTGATGCCTCAAAAGCAGGTATTCAATTTGCGACGGAAACAGCAAGATTGAGTGATTATAAAACAGCAGCTTTTATAGAAGGTGGGGACCATACAGTAAAGCAGCTGGAAGAAAATTCATTTGACGGGGTGATCTTGTCTAATGTGTTGGATGTTATGCCAAAAGATGTGTCAAAGGCAGGAGGGGATGAATCGCCTGTTCGTTTACCAAAGCCTGTAAAAGTATGTTAGGTAATTGCGAAACTCAAATTTGAAATATGAGAGCAGTTGTCCACAATAAATG
>JAUNTC010000096.1 GCA_030538915.1 Lachnospiraceae bacterium
GAGCAAGAAGCCCCCACTTCAAAATCAGAGATTTAAGTGGTGGGAGCATGTCACGAATGTAGCGATCACGACCAGCCAATTAGAAAAGGCACTGGATAACGAGTGCATGTTTGACGGCTCTTCTATAGAAGGATTTGCAAGAGGGAGGACTCGGATATGTATCTGTATCCGAATTTGGATACGTTTGAAATCTTCCCATGGAGACCGCAGCAGGGAAAGGTCGCAAGGTTGATCTGTGATGTTTACAAGGCGGACGGTACACCATTTGAAAGTGATCCAAGATACGTACTTAAGAAAGAGATCAACAAGGCGCGTGAGATGGGATACGAATTTAACGTCGGTCCGGAATGTGAATTTTTCTTATTCCATATGGATGAAGATAATCTGCCAACGACGGTTTCTCATGAGACGGCACAGATGGTGCTTAGCATTATGTCAGAGTAGAGGAGAGAAAGATGAGATTTACAAAGATGCAGGGACTGGGCAATGATTATGTCTATGTGAACTGTTTGAAAGAAATAATTAAAAATCCTGTAGAGGTGGCAAAGTTTGTCAGTGACAGACATTTTGGAATCGGATCAGACGGTTTGATCATGATCTGTCCTTCAAAAGTCGCAGATTTTGAGATGCAGATGTACAATGCAGACGGCTCCAGAGGTGAGATGTGTGGCAATGGAATCCGTTGCGTAGCAAAGTATGTCTATGATTACGGACTAACGGATAAGACAAGTATTTCCGTAGAGACACTGGGAGGGATCAAGTACCTTGACCTTCAGGTGGAAGATGGAAAAGTAAGTATGGTGAAGGTGGATATGGGAAGCCCGGTGCTTGCTCCGAAGCAGATCCCGATCGTGCCGGAGCATGAGGAAGATACACAGGTCGTAGATGTGCCTCTTGAAGTAGAAGGAGCGATGTATCACATGACCGGTGTTTCTATGGGAAATCCGCACGCAGTCATCTATGTAGATGATGTGCAGGGCTTGGATCTTCCAAAGATTGGTCCATCCTTTGAAAATCATAAACGTTTTCCAAAGAGGATCAATACAGAATTTGTCCATGTGATCGACCGTAAAACAGTCAAGATGCGTGTGTGGGAGCGAGGATCCGGTGAGACATTGGCTTGCGGAACCGGAGCATGTGCCGTTGCCGTGTCATGCATTTTGAATGGACTTACAGAAGATAAAGTTACAGTAAAATTACTTGGAGGAGATTTACTTATCGAATGGGACAAAGAGGCAGACAAGGTATATATGACCGGTCCTGCAAAAGTCGTATTCGATGGAGAAATTGATCTTACAGAAATTGATGCATAGCATGGTATGCATTAACTTCCAAAAGCAGTAGTAGTAGAGTCAGTATAGGAGGAAGAAACGATGTTTAAAGTAAATGAAGATTATTTGAAGTTGCCGGGAAGCTATCTCTTTTCCACAATTGGGAAAAAGGTTCGTGCCTATCAGGAAGAAAATCCGGATGCAAGCATTATCCGTCTTGGGATTGGAGACGTCACACAGCCTTTGGCGCCAGCCATTATAGAGAGTCTTCACAGTGCTGTAGATGAGATGGCACATGCCGAGACATTTCACGGGTATGCCCCGGATCTTGGTTATGAGTTCCTTAGAAGTGCAATGGCAAAGAATGACTATCAGGATAAAGGATGCGATATTAAAGCCGATGAGATCTTCATTTCCGATGGAGCAAAGTGCGATTCTGGTAACATTCAGGAGATTTTCGCAAAAGACAATAAGATCGCAGTATGCGACCCGGTCTATCCGGTTTATGTAGATACGAATGTTATGGCCGGACGTGCCGGAACTTATGATCCGGTGAAAGAAACATGGAGTGATGTGATCTATATGCCATGCACAAAGGAAACAAATTTCGCACCGGAGCTTCCGAAAGAGACACCGGATATTATTTATCTTTGTTTCCCAAACAATCCGACGGGTTCAACGATTACAAAAGCACAGCTTCAGGAGTGGGTAAATTATGCTAATAAAGTAGGTGCAGTAATCATCTACGATGCGGCTTATGAGGCTTATATTTCTGAGGAGGATGTGCCACATAGCATTTATGAATGCGAAGGCGCAAGAACGTGTGCGATCGAGCTTCGAAGCTTTTCAAAAAATGCCGGTTTCACCGGTGTCCGTCTTGGAGCAACTGTCATTCCAAAAGATATTAAGAGTGACGGTGTGATGCTTCATTCTCTCTGGGCAAGAAGACACGGAACGAAATACAACGGTGCTCCGTATATTGTGCAGAGAGCCGGAGAAGCAGTTTATTCAGAGGCAGGAAAAGCACAGTTAAAAGAGCAGATCGCTTATTATATGAAAAATGCAAAAACGATCAAGGAAGGGTTAGCTGATGCCGGATACAGTGTATCCGGAGGTGTAAACGCACCTTATATCTGGCTGGAAGTTCCGAAGGGAATGACTTCCTGGGACTTCTTTGATCATTTGCTTAAGAAAGCCCAGGTCGTTGGAACACCAGGATCTGGATTCGGACCGAGCGGAGAAGGATATTTCCGTCTGACTGCTTTCGGTTCATATGAGAATACAGTAGCAGCTATAGAAAGAATTAAGAAAATGGGTTAGTGAGATGTTATATACAATACCGGATTATTACAGACAGTTTCAGTGTATCGCAGGAGACTGTGAAGATACGTGCTGTGCAGGCTGGCAGATTGTTGCCGATGAAGAAGCACTGGCACGGTATAAAAAAGTAAAGGGAAGCTTTAAGAAAGAATTGAAAGCCGGAGTGGATTATAAGGAAGGTACGTTCCGACAGAATAAGGAAAAACGATGCTATTTTCTAAATGAAGACAACCTTTGCAACATGTATACAGCGCTTGGGGAAAAGTCTTTGTGTAAGACGTGCAAGCGCTATCCGAGACATATTGAGGAATACGAAGGCGTCAGAGAGATGACGCTTTCTGTTTCCTGTCCGGAGGTTGCAAAGCTTCTGCTCCAGAAGAAGGAGCCGGTTAAATTCCTTTATCATGAAGATGACAGAGAAGAGAGCTGGGATGATGCATTTGATCCGTTTTTATATTCCCTTCTTGCAGACGCAAGAGGCGTTATGATAAAAATACTGCAGGATCGCACACGTTCCATTGAACTGCGTACAGGGATGGTCCTGGCGATCGCACATGATCTGCAGATCCGAATTTTGAAAAATGAGATTTTTGATGGTGAAAGCGTTCTGGAAAAATATGAGACAGAGAAAGCAAAGGACTATGTAAAAAAGCAGGTAGAAAAACTCTATAGTGACGAGAAAAAGCACCGCTTTTATACATTTATCACAGAAACCTTCAAGGATCAGTTCCGCTTAGAACGTCTGCGGGATGACTGGGAACCGTATCTTTTAGAAGTGGATCAATACCTATACGGAAAAGGCGAAGAGGCTTATTATGAGATGCGTCAGAAGTTTCAGGAATGGATGATGGATCACATGTCTGAAATGATCGTCTGGAAGGAACAGCTCCTTGTCTATTTTTTGAGTACTTATTTTTGTGGAGCAGTTTATGATGGCCATGCATATTCGAAGGTGCAGATGGCCGTTGTGAGTGTTCTTCTTATAGAGGAAATTTTGATGGCACAGTGGATGAAAAATGAAGAAGTACTTTACTTTGAAGATGTGGTGAATACGGTATATCGTTACTCCAGAGAATTAGAACACTCTGACCCAAACCTCAACCTGATGGAGCGGATGATGAGTGAACGGGTCGTGCCATGGTTTGCGAAGGATTGAAAAATCAGTCTAAGATAGGTATAATGAGAAAGAAACAGCAAATATGAATGGCAGACAATATGGAGGATAAGTAATGGCAGCTTTGTTTTTTGACATAGACGACACACTTTTGAGTGGGCTTACAGGTAAAGTTCCAGAGAGTGCGCTGGAAGGAATCCGCAAGGTGAAGGAAAACGGACATCAAGTTTTTATCAACACCGGAAGAACGAATTGCAGCATTCCGCCGATGATCCGTAATCTTGATATGGACGGATTTATGTGTGGATGCGGAACATACCTTATTTATGATGGAGAAGTGCTTTTTGAAAGCCATATTCCACAGGAAATCGGAGATTCTTATATTGATCTTATGAAAGAATATCACATCGATGGATTTGTGGAAGGAACAGAGGACATCTATTTTTCGGAGAGAGTTAGTAGCTGTGAACCGATAGAGAGTACGCGTCGATACATGGCTTCTATGGGGCTTGGAAGAGAGACTTACATGGAACAAAAAGGTTTTTCGTTTGATAAGATGCTCATCCAGATCAATAAAAAAGATCAAAGATGCAGATATCAGGAATTTTTTGCATCGATTGAAGATGAGATGGATATTATTGATCGGCAGGGCGGAATGTATGAAATCGTACAGACAGGATATTCGAAGGCGACTGCAATTGAGTTTATGAAAAAGCATTTGGGACTTACGATGGACGAAATTTATGTTTTCGGAGACAGCAGCAATGATTTATCTATGTTCGAATATGCAAAACATGCGATTGCCCTGGAAAGACACGATCCGGTATTGGATCCATATACAGAGTTTGTGACAGATACAGTGGAAAATGATGGTGTATACAAAGCGATGCAGCATTATGGACTGGTCTAGAAGAAAGGATAAAAAGGATAGAAAAAATGGGTGAGCGTTTAACACAGAGTGATGTAGACAAGATCAAAGAAGAGATTGAATATCGAAAGCTTGTTGTGCGTAAGAGAGAATTAGAGGCAGTTAAGGAAGCAAGAGCGCAGGGAGACTTAAGTGAGAACTTTGAGTACAAGGCCGCAAAGCAGGATAAAAATCGCAATGAGAGCCGTATCCGTTACTTAGAGCGTATGCTTAAGAATGCGCAGATCGTATCGGACCAGTCGAAGGCAGATGAAGTCGGGATCAATAATACGATAGAAGTGTATTTTGAAGATGACGATGAAGTAGAGACGTATCGTCTGGTGACAAGTGTAAGAGGAAACTCGCTGCAGGGATTGATCAGTATCGAATCTCCTTTAGGAAAAGCAATCAAGGGACATAAGGTCGGTGACCGTGTATTTGTCAATACAAATGGAAATGCGGGATACTACATTACAATCCGAAAGATTGAAAATACGACGGATGATTCACAGGATACATTGAGAAAATATTAAAAAAGGTTACATAGAAATAATAATATTTCTTCAAAACGATTATAAAGAGAAAAAGGAGGTATGAGATTATGAAATACCAGATTATTGGTGAGACGTTACCGGTTGTTATCTGCCAGCTGGAGGGCGGAGAAAAGATGATCACAGAAGGTGGCGGAATGGCATGGATGTCACCGAATATGCTGATGGAGACAACATCGAATGGTGGTGTCGGCAAGATGTTTGGAAGAATGTTTTCCGGAGAGAAATTATTCCAGAACATCTATACAGCGCAGGGTGGAGAAGGAATGATCGCATTTGCATCAAGCTTTCCTGGATCGATCCGTGCATTCGAGATCGCACCGGGACAGGAGATGATCTTCCAGAAGAGTGCATTTCTGGCTGGCGAAGTAGGTGTAGAGCTTTCCGTATTCTTCAATAAGAAGCTGGGAGCCGGATTGTTCGGTGGCGAAGGCTTCATTATGCAGAGGATCAGCGGAAGAGGAATGGTATTTGCTGAGTTCGATGGACACGTAGTAGAGTATGAGCTTGCGCCGGGTCAGCAGATTGTTGTAGATACCGGACATCTGGCAGCAATGACTGCAAGCTGCAAAATGGATATCCAAAGTGTACCGGGTGTGAAGAATATGCTCTTTGGAGGAGAAGGACTCTTCAATACGGTTGTTAGCGGACCGGGACGTGTATGGCTGCAGACAATGCCAATCAGCAATGTAGCAGGAGCATTGAAACCATATTTCCCAAGCAGTGATAATTAATTCAAGTTGAAAAGGCTGACATGCGTCAGTCTTTTTTTTGTGTTTGCGCGCCATGGGCGCGCTCTAACGGGTGCAAGTCCCGAACATGCCCAGATAGTGGGAAGTGTATAGCCGAACAGCAAGGGTGTCTATCGCGAGGTAGAATCTGAAGGAAGCTGTAAGCAAATCTCTGGTCCGACGAACAGAAATCACATATAAGGCTAGGCTATGAGAGATAAGTTGGCACGAAGCAACGAAGTCTAATAACTATCACCTTTGTAGTAGCAGAGTAAATGTGGCGGATATATGGAGAGAAAGAGCGTGCACCTTAAGCGTGGAGGTCTCACAGAGGTTCCATCAGCCTAGTAACAACGAACTGTGAGAAGTCAGCCGAGCCCATAGTAGTGAAGAAGT
>JAUNTC010000097.1 GCA_030538915.1 Lachnospiraceae bacterium
CCATGTTTACTGGGTTTGTAGCCATTTTTTATCTTTCCAACTGTCAAAGATGAGAGTATATCATTAGTTGTTATGATTTTCAAATAATTCTATAGATATTCCCCATATATAGCCTTTACTGGTAGTGTGTCATCACAATCTGCAATGTTTTTCTTCCCATATAACTATTTATTTCCGGATAATAGGTTGCATAGATCGTCATATTACTTCTGCTGCCGGCAAGAAGTGCCTCTACTTCCTGATTCCCATACTTGGAACGCAGAAAATCAAAAAACTGCTCCACATCGCCAAAATAAATCGCTTCCATTGTATGCTTTGACACATCCTCCAGATGCAGCTTCAAAACATTTCGCTCCCGGCCTAACACTCTGGCTCTCTGGATCTTCAGGTTACGTTCAGCAAACACTGGCTTTGTATTCCCTTTCCCAAATGGCTCCAGCATTTTGAGTTCTTCTATGAAATCAAATGTAATCTCTGAAAATGGAAGGACCATATCGATTGTCACTTTTTCTGTCAGTTCTTCCGCAGTCAGTGTACACTGTTCATTCAATCTTTTGCGTAATTTATCAATATTCTCAACCGGAAGAGATAGTCCGGCCGCCATCTTGTGACCGCCATATTTATCAAGAAGGTTATCGCAATTGTGTAAATTTTCATACATATGATATGCCTCTATTGATCTTCCGGATCCTTTCGCCCCTTCTTTTGCATCCGTGATCACAAATACCGGCTTATAATACTTTTCTCTTACCTTTCCGGCAACAATTCCTGCAAGGCTTTCATGGCAATCTGGAAGGTAGATGACAAGCACCGGATCCTTCTTCATATTCTCATTTTCCACACATGCAACTGCCTCTTTTACTGCCTTCGCTGTCAGCTCCTTACGACTGTCATTGAGTGCTTTCAAATCTCCTGCCAGTATATCCGCATCTTTTTTATCTTTTGCGCGCAAAAGCTCTAGCGCGCGTTTTGCTGTATCCAGCCTCCCACCTGCATTGAGGCACGGTCCGATCACAAATCCGACATGATAAGGACTTAAGCTTTCCTTATTGATACCGGTGCATTCCATTAAAGAACGAAGCCCCGGATTGGATGTGCGTTTGAGCATCTCCAACCCTTCCTTTACAAGGATACGATTCTCATCTTCTAAATCCATCACGTCGCCGATCGTCGCCAACGCAACATTTTCAATGAGATAATCAATGTCATCTGCATCTCTTCCTGAAGATTCATACAACGCTTCCATCAGCTTATAGGCAACCGTCGCCCCACAGATTCCTTCAAACGGATAATTGCAGTCTGGCTGTTTTGGATCGATCACCGCATTTGCGGGTGGCAAAATATATGTTCTTTTATTTTCTGCATCTTCCGTTTCCTCATACGGAACTTCATGATGATCTGTCACGATCACGGTCATTCCTAGTTCTTTCGCATAGGCAATTTCTTTTTTCGCAGCGATCCCGTTGTCACATGTAATGATCGTATCTACCTTCGCCTCCGCTGCACGTTCAATCAGCTCTTCACTGATACCATATCCGTCCGTCATACGATTTGGAATGTCATAATCTACGTCTGCGCCAAGTCCTTCCAGTCCTTCCAAAAGAATGTAAGTAGCATTGACACCATCAATATCATAATCTCCGATCACGCGGATTTTTTTCTGTTCTGCAATCTTTTCTTTCAACAGATCGACCGCTTTATCTGCATCTTTTAAAAGCATACCATCATGCAGATCCAGGATTGTTCCGTGCAAATACTGTTCCACAGCTTTCTCCCCGATCACATTTCGATTACGAATGAGACTCACAAGCCTTCTGCTAATATGAAATTTTTCACTTAGCGCATCAAAATCTGCGCCCTTATGAAGTAAAACCCAACGTTCCACACTAAAATCTCCTTTTCTATCATTTTCTGTAAAAATCTGCCATCTGCTTTTGACAGTCAGATGGCAGTCTTCTCGACTGAGGTAAAACTTCAAACAGCCACAGCCATATAACTATGGCCATGGCTGTGCATTTTTATCCATGCAGAATCAATTTTTTATTTTTTCTTTTTGTTTCCTGCCTGTTTTCCACCGATCTTTGTCTTCATAACATACCACAGTGCTCCTGTAATACATACAGATGAATAAGCTCCCCATGCAACACCTACCATAAGTGGTGCAGCAAACTCTTTAATAGAGCTTACACCGAGTACGAAAAGAACTGCTACCATGATAAATGTTGTCAATGATGTATAAATACTTCTTGTCAAAGTCTGTGTGATACTTCTGTTAACGATCGCATCCAGATCAGCTGCTCTCTTTCTTCCGCGCAGCTCTTCACGGATTCGGTCGAAGATAACGATTGTTGCGTTGATGGAATATCCGACGATTGTAAGTACTGTTGCGATAAATGTATTACCTACCGAAATTCTTACCACTCCGTAGAAGAAAATAACGATAAGTACGTCATGCAGAAGGGCAATAACGGCACTTGTTGCAAAACGGATATCTTTAAATCTAAGCCAGATGTATAACAGCATACAAATTGCTGCGATGATCACTGCGACAATTGCGTCACGGCGCATCTCGCTGCTGACTGTGGAACTGATATTCTCTGCTGTGATCTTTGATTTATCTACTTTAAAGTTGTCAACCATTGCTTTGTTCAAAGCTTCTCGTTTATCAAGACTTAATGTAACTGTCTTAATAACGATCTGTTTTGTTCCGGCAACTTTCTGTGTCTGTACATTGTGGTCTCCTGTCACTTTTTCAACAACAGGTACGATATTTTTATCGATCTCATCGATGGAATAGTCTTCGTTAAATGTTACATTTGTAGCTGTACCGCCTTTGAAGTCCAGTCCGTATGCAAATGCACCTTCTCCTTTTGATGCATGGAATCCCATAACGGCTATGCCAAATAACATAACTGCGATTGAAAATGTGAAGAATGCTTTCTTCTTTGAAAGGAAGTCGATCGTCTTTCTCTCTTTCTTCCATGGGCGATAGTAAAACTTCTCATCTCTGATTCCTATACCGTAGAATGCATATACGATCATACGTGTGATCACAAGTGCTGTGAACATTGACACGATAATACCAAGCGCCAGTGTCTGAGCGAATCCTTTTACTGTACCAGATCCTTTGATCCACAGAACTGCTGCTGCGATCAGTGTTGTTACGTTACCATCAACGATCGCTGACATAGCTTTCTGGAAACCGACCTTCAGAGAATTCTTCACACCTCTTCCAGCTGCCATCTCTTCCTTCACACGCGCGAAGATAATAACATTGGCGTCAACTGCCATACCGATACTTAAGATAATACCTGCAATACCAGGTAATGTCAGTGTAATATCAAATGCATTGAGGATCACCATTACGAGACCTGTGTAAATAAGTAATGCAAGTCCGGCAGCAAATCCCGGCAGCAAATATACCCATACCATAAATAAGAATACGAGTGCAAGTCCGATCGCACCTGCAAGCAAACTTGTATGTACAGCCTGCTCTCCAAGCTGTGCTCCGACTACCTGCGAACGTAACTCTTCAAGCTCCAGCTTCAGTCCACCGATACGGATCGTCGAAGCAAGTGCATCTGCTTCTTCATAAGTCATATTTCCAGAGATCTCTGCAGATCCATCAGAAATTACACCATTAACATTCGGAACACTTACAAAAGCTCCATCATAGTAGATTCCGATGCTCTCTCCTGACTGATAAGCCTTCTTTGTAGCCTCTGCAAATTTCTTAGTTCCTTCTTTTGTAAATGACAGTGTTACAACATTTTCTTTTGCCTTTGTTGTTGGATTTTCTCTTGTCTGAGCCTTTGCAACTTTTACATCTGTACCTGTAAGTACAACGGAACCGTTTAACTGTAATGCGTCCAGTGATTTTGTAAGTTTAAAGTCTTTCCCTTCATCACCGGTGGAACCAACACGCTCATAGTTGGCATTGCCGCTCTTATCTTTCTGTGCGATAAAATACAATGATCCAGGCTGTCCTAATTCGTCAAGGATCTCATTGGCATTGGAAACACCAGGAATCTCAATATTGATTCTGTCTTTTCCTTCCTGGTAAACACTTGCCTCTGTACTATACTGCTCTACACGCTTCTGAAGCTTGTAGATTGTATCCTTCATCTCGCTCTCTGACGGGTTGTTGTCTTTTACTTTATATGTAATACTAACACCACCGGCCAGATCCAGTCCAAGTTTGATATTTTTTGCCGAACCAGAATGTCCTTTTCCAAATCCGACAGCTGTGGTAAATGCTAAAAGTCCGATCAGTACGACTGTCAGGATCAGACTTACTATACCTTTCCCCTTCTTCATGATTGCTAAACCTATCCTTTCTTTACAACTACATGGACAAAATCCGACAAAAATAACCGGATTTGATTATAAAGTCCACCAAGTAAGTTTATCACAATTTGCCTAAAATGAAAACCTTTTCCGCTCATTTCATCGTCTATTTCACTGTTTCTTTGCAAATCATTGTAAAATCAAAAGATTCGTCATATCTATGGATATTTTTTCACATTTTCTGTATAATGGATAAGAGATTCGCACAAGGAGGATAAAAATATGAGCAAAATTGATGATGTACGCGCCGACATGGTGAAAGCGATGAAAGCCGGCGACAAAGAAAGTAAAGAAACCTTATCTATGTTACTCGCAGCTCTTAAGAATAAAGCGATCGACAAACGTTCTGACTTAACTGCCGAGGAGGAGATCCAGGTTATTTTAAAAGAGATCAAGCAGACAAAAGAAACTTTGGAGATGACACCTCCGGATCGTACTGCGATCATCGAAGAATGTAACAAACGTCTTGCTGTTTTAGATCAGTACGCTCCAAAGATGATGGATGAAGCCGAGATCCGTACCGTGATCGAAGCTACACTTGCAGAAGTTGGTGTGGAAGCACCTACTGCAAAAGACAAAGGTAAGATCATGAAAGTTTTAATGCCGAAGGTAAAAGGAAAAGCAGACGGCAAACTTGTAAATGACATTTTAATGACTTATATGAATTAGTTTCCTAATAAAAAAAAGCAGCCGGCTCCTCGCCGACTGTTTTTTTAATAATCCAGATCTGTATTTACCTGATCATCCGTCTTCAGACGATCGGTATAAGGTTTTTCTTCTTTCTGCTTTATGCGCACTCCTAAGTTTTTAAATGAGATTGCTCTCCAAACACTTCCGTGCACTTTAATATCCGCTTCATCCAGCCACTTTGCTTTCTGCGTCTTATATGCCCGGATCTTACGTCTTTCAATAAGTTCTTTCTTCTTCTGAACTGTTGCCTTTTTATCTTTCAGACTGACAACTTTTGCAATATAGCAGCCTTTTCTCGTCTCAATCACATCTGTAACATCATTGAGAGACAATTCATCTGCTGCTTTCACAAGTTTTCTGCTTGGTGTTTTCGAATTCGCATCAAATGTCGCTTCCCAGCAGATTTTATTCATATTCTTGGCAGCTGTATCAAAATCGTCTTCCTGTTTCAAGTTCTCTGCAAACATCACAGCGTTTTCTTTTTCCTGCGCTCTTTCCTCTTTTGTCAGTCTCTGTCCTTTCCCAGTCTCATTTTGCTGTATATACGGAAAATAGACATACAGCATCCGCTTCTGTCTTACTTCTTCATCTGTAACTGTTTCTTTTGCTTCTTCAATGATTGCTTCCTTCACTTTTTTCTTGATTGCCATCAGTGTAAGAACGCGTTCAACTGTTTCTCTATTCCCGGACACAAGTTTCTTGTTATGAAGTGCATTGTCCTCGGAAAATTCTTTTGCAGACTGGCTGATCACCTTTTTTTCCGCCTTGGATAAAGATACTTTATATTCTTTCATATATAGCTCCGAGAGAAGCATCGTCTCTAAATCCTGCATAATATGTGCTTTCACTGCTTCCTCGTAAGTATCTCCCTCATCGGCGTGAGAGCTCCACATATTCTCTCCTACATAAGCCATATACTTTGTCTCGTAATTTGCCTGTATATATCTTGCATAAAACTCAGCAACATCCGCAGTCACTTTGACTCCATTCACCTTCAACGCTGTATCATCCGCATCTACAGTTGAACCGCAGCCGGCAAGCATCGTTGCTGTCAATGCTACTGTCATTACTAATGCTGTGATTCTTTTTCTCATACCCATATTCCCTTCGTATAATATCTTTTAGATACATAAATGTACCTTGAAAACTTAATAAATATTTG
>JAUNTC010000098.1:0-1194 GCA_030538915.1 Lachnospiraceae bacterium
TTGATTGTCTTTGTAACAACAGCACCTTGGCTATCCGTTACTTGATAGGTCACTTCATAAGTACCTGCTTTCTTTGTATCAACGGTATTTTTGATAACCTTGATTTGAGATGTCAAGTCGCCATCTTCTTTGTCTTTCGCTGTTACGTCTTTCAATGGTTCAAACTTATCTCCAACGGTGATTGTCTTATCACTTGCACTGATTGTCGGCACATGATTAAGTTCTACCGGTGTAGGTACAACTTCTACTTCAATCTCAACTTCGATTGTCTGATAGTTGTCTGTATCTTCCGGTGTGTAAATTGCCTTAAATGTATGTGTTCCCAATTCATCAGCAGTCATTGTTTCATCAACCCATTGGAACTGTTCCGGCAATTCGATTTTACTTAACGGTTGTCCTTGTCCAAGTACAAGTCCTGTTACTTTCTCGTATGCAGGAATTGCTTTTGCGATTTCAAATTCCACCGGTGCAGATTCTAAACTTGTATAATTTTCAGTTCCTGCCACAGTTGCCTTTACATACCATGTTTCGGCATTTTTTGGTACTTCGCTTGTGTATGTACCCTTTTCTTCACTGCTGTATGTGAATGTAACATCTCCAAATTTAGCTTTCGCTTTTGGTTCTTTTGCTTGTTCTCCATATGTCCAGCCTGTGATAGAAAGGTCTTCTGTCCAAGCGTTTTCCGCCTGTGAAATCACAAATTCTAAAGCTGCACTGTCAGACTTGTAATTGTCATTTTCGGCAAGTTCCACAACTACTCGGTAAGTTCCAACTTCCTTTGGAGCTGATTTCAAATCTTCCCAATTCGCCTGTTCTTTAGTACCTGTGTTTTCCTGCCATTTGATTGTGACTTTTCCATCACTTCCTGATGTGGTATATTCAGGAGCACCTACTGCATTTCCATTATATTCTTTATCAAGAGACTGTGTGGTAATGGAAACAGAGCTGTCTGCTTTCTCTACTTCAACCTCAACATTTCGCGTTACTTTGTGAGTAGCTTCATCATATCCCTCTACATCTGAGAAATCGGTTGTACTTTCTAAGTTTGTTGTATCAAATGTTGCCGGATATGATTTTGTTCCCGCTGACAAAGAAGTATCTCCGTTTTTCCAAGACCAGCCGCTGTCGCTCGGTAATGCAACCTCGGATAATTTCAATCCCTCTTTGTAGGTTGTCGTCAATTTCGCAGGAACT
>JAUNTC010000098.1:1294-6037 GCA_030538915.1 Lachnospiraceae bacterium
ACTTTCATATTATGTCCGCTTCCTTGTGTCGCTTCCTCTGCATAAGTAATATTTTCACTTGTTGTTTCCAGCCAAATTTTACAGTTTTCAAAGGAAGTTAAGGAAGAATCCATGTCACCGGCAAATACTAAATCATTACTTGATACTTTTTTAGCCCATGCTCCATTGCTGTTCTGCACAACAAGATAAGTATTCTTATTTGTAACATCTGTTACTGCAATACTTCCTTTTGATTGACTGATTGTTGCAGTTCCAATGTTCGCTTGCGATTGGTGGCGCAATGTAAATGCGTCATTTTCTGAAAGCGCTCCGTCAGATGATGCTGCTGACGCAGCAGATGCAAAGATGACAGATGACAGATTTAACTCAAAAGCGGGCACCAGCGCGTCATGATAGTTCACATAGTCGTGGCTCACATAATAGCCCGGGCTGGCGACGAGGGCAAGGTTGTAGTCATACTCGGACGGCGCGCGGAGCCAAAAAGTACTGCCGCCCCAGTAGGCTTTATCAATGCGAAGGCCATTATTCAAACTGTCAGAAGTGTTTTTTCCAACCGTAACATACTGGTCATCACCCCAATCACCATAGGCAAGATACAATTTATCAGTTGTAGAATAGACACTGCTGTTTTTTGTATCATCGGTATAAACGGTCGTATTTTTCATTAAGTCTTGTTCTTTACTTGTAAAGTGTGAGCTTTCCAAGCCTTTTAATGTAGTTCTTAAAGGACTTGCCCCGTAATGGTTTGGATAAACGTCTCCCGGATTTCCTCCTGTATAAGTACACTTCCAATCTTCACTATATGTTTTATTTTGAGTCCAGTCTGGTTCAAACTGCTGACTTGTTGCAAGCGGACTTTCTGCGAACAAAGTCAGTTCTTTCTCTCCCTGACTTCCGGCAATCCACCACTTCTGATTGTTATTTCCAAAATAAACCTTTGCCGGATTTGTTGCTCCGTCATTGTTGTTGGTGTTAAACTGTTTCAGTTCTTCTGCGGTCGCAAACTTTGTACTGTCCGGCAGATCCGCCGCATGGACTTCTTTAGTAACCTGCGGAAATACCGTTACGGTCAATGCCACCGCCAGCAGAAGCGCCATTCCTTTCTTCCTGAGCTTTCTTTGTTTCAAATTCATCTTCCTCCCATCTTTATTCCTTGTGTCTGCTAAGGACAAATTTCTGATACACCTGCTTTCTCAGTTTCCATGTATGTCCATGTTTCAGGTGTCCCTGATAACTGTTCAGACTTTGCGTAATCTCACTAAGCGTCTTCGTCCCTTGCGCATATTGTTTCCGAAAGGCTTTCAGCCGCCGCTTGAACCGTTTCTTATTTGAGGTTCTCAGTCTGCGGATGACCTTTCCCGTATCGGTAAGATAAAAATGCCAGCCAAGGAAATCAACGCCCTGTGAAATCGGAAATATCTGCGTCTTCTGATTAAATTCCAATCGCTCCTGCGCGATCAGTTCCTGCATTTGTTTCAGACATTCCTGCAAATACTCCTTGCTCTCATGGATTAAAACTCCATCGTCCATATAACGGACATATCCTTTGATACGAAGCTTTTCCTTTATGAGTCGATCCAGTCTGTCCAGATAATAAAGTGCGAACCACTGGCTGCTCTGGTTTCCCATGGGCAATCCTTTCCCCGTATCCGCACAATAACTGTCTATGATTCGATAAAGCAGTATTTTCACTTCCTCGTCAGGAAAACGAGACAGCTTCTCTTTTAATACCGCATGGTCAATACTCGGAAAGTATTTTCGTATATCGAATTTCAGTATATATCCATTGGCGCCATGGGCTTTATAATGACGACGAAAAAACAGTTCCAGCCGGTTCAAAGCAAAATGTGTTCCTTTGCCCTGCCTGCACGCCGCATTATCATAAATTAGTCTCGGTTCAAAATACGGGCGCAGAATCGTATCGCAAAGCAAATGCTGAAAGACTCTGTCCGCGAAGGATAACGCCTGTATTTCCCGTTCTTTCGGATCGTATATCATAAATTTCCGATAACCGCCCGGCACATAAGCGCGCCTTTTAAGACACTCCTGAAGATACCATAACTGCATATGCAGATTGTTTTCATATTGTATCACTTCGTTTTTCTGATGTTTCCCTCTGGCGCTTTGCCGATATGCCCGATAAATGTTCTCAAATTCCGTCAGGCATTCATACATCTATTTTCACTCACCACCTTATTTTTTATAGGGCTGTCAGTGCAGAACAGTCTGTTCTGCCACAGAAAGAAAGAGGACTCGTCCTTTCTTCTGACAGCATGTGTTTTTCCAGAACAGTCTTCTGAAAAGGAATTGAATTCCTTTGCCTTATGTACGGGACAGCCTGCTTAGGTCTGACATCTGACAAAAAGGCCATGCGGGCACCAGCGCGTTATGATTGTTCACATTGTTGTTGTTCACATAATTGCCCGGTCTGGCGACGAGGGCATTGTTGTTGTTATTCTTGTTCGGCGCGCGGAGCCAAAAAAATACCATTACAATTCAATCCCTATATGCAAAGAGGATCACTCCCCGGCATACCGTCGGTTATCACTTTTCACCCATGCTCCAAGCATATTCTGGCAGTCATACAGCTTTTTTGTAATCTGTTCATACTGCTTAGGCAAAATACACTGCTGTTCCATGGCAAGCTGAGAAAGATAGGCAAGCATTTTCATATTTGTAAAAGCCTTCTGCTGATAGTTTCTTCGCATCGCCAGCCTTTCTTCCAACAGGCGCCTGCTCTTTACCGCCATTCTCACTTCATTCGCAAACAATAATTGTTCCACAATCCCAATGGCATAATTCTGCAGACGACTTGTTAACGTAAACCGAAACTTTTTCGGAGATTTATCACTGATCGTCAGTACATAACTGCACAATTCTTTTGCTTTTGTAATTACTGCCAATTCTGATTGTTTTACCACTGTATCACTTCCAATTTCTTATCTTACAAATGAAAAAAGTAAAAAAGTGCAGACTTGTCAGACTGCCGCAAACGACAAATCTTCGCATGTGACAGTCCCTGCATTTATAAGTATAATGGTTATTTTTTACTATTTCAACACAAATTCGCAGACGGGAAAAATTAGGTGTGAACAGTCATTTTTTTGTCGTTTTTTCTTGCCTGTGTCCGCACTTTTTCTTATAATAATGGAAAAGGAGTGTGAGAAGATGGCAGAGCATAAATTTAGCGAACAGGAAATCATTGAGAAAACAAAAACCGTATTGCACAGCTTTTACAGCAGGGATATTGCTGCGGTTGTCGATTTAATGGATGAGAATTGTGTCTGGATCGGGACTTACGATTCCCAGTATACTTATGGGAAAGAGGCATTTATTCGCGAAACGCAGTCCGAAAGTAAGGAGCTTGCCGTCCAGATTTTGCGGGAGGAATACGCCTTAATCTTCCATGAAAGGAAATATTCTGCGGTCTATGGACGGTATACCGTTGCAGGCGAACAGGAAGACGGTACCATACTTCTGGCAAAAGTCCGTTTAACCTTTGTATGGAAACAGGTGGGAGACTCCCTGCTTGCGGTCCATATTCATTGTGCTGATTCCAGAGACGTTCCCTTGCAGTATCAAAATTCAAGGATAGAAAATCTTTCCGAAAATCTCGGCTGGTTCGAATACATACGCAAGGTTGACAACCAAACATGCCAATCAGAGCGCGTTTTGTTAAAAGACTGCAAAGGACTGATTCATACGCTTCTTCCGGTGGAAATCCTGTATGCAAAAGCGGAGAACAAAGAAAGTATCATTTATACCGGAACGGGAAGCTTTGTTACAAATTATTCACTGCGAGAGCTGCTGGAGCTATGTCCGTTCCTGCTGCGCACGCACAGAAGTTATCTGGTACACCCTTTATATATCAGAGGTCTCCGAAGATATACGGTAACGCTGCACGATCAGACGGAGCTTCCCGTCAGCAAAGGGCAATATATGGCAGTCAAAGACACATTGACCCAAAAGTAACAAAGCGAGGGAGCATAAACCGATATGCTCCCTTACTTCACTTTCCGCTTTTCTATCTGATAATCTTCCAGTTGCTATCCTTATGCAGTACAAGTTCATACTGCGATACTTGTGTTGCCTTTGTCTGATTATCAAGAAATTTCACAGCTACCTTGACTTTCACATTCTCCCCGGCCTTTGTAAAGATAGTGTTTACCAGTTCAGAATAAAGGTAGTCCCTGCCGATAGGTTCAATCACATTCCCAGATACATAATAAGCCAGCTCTTTTTCTGTGGCTGTCGGGTAGAGCTTAAAGAATGTTTCCAGAAATGCGGTAGCGTCGTTTACAGTATCAGCGTCCAACTTTCCGTCTGCTTCCGATGTCTTTGGCTCATAGTCTGATTTCTCGATTGCCGGTGCAAGAGTCGGGTTCTGAACGATTACCATATCCCCGTCAGCGTCCACATGGACTTTTACGGTATAGGTTGCTTTCACATTGCTTGTCTGTTCTCCCTCTTTTATCTGCTGATCTACTTCGTAGGTAGCAGAAAAAGTGTCCGTTCCCGATTGTTCGATACTCCACACAATCACATCTGTAACTGTGGAGCTGGTCGGTATATCCGTTCTGATTGTATCAACATTCAAGTCCTGCAATTCCTTTGTCAGATAACCGCTGATTGCCTGCGTCCTTGCTTCGATAGCTTCTTTGCTGTTATTCCATGTGTAATAGGACTTTGCAAAGTTCTTCACGAAATTTTCTATCCCGTTGGTGTCCTGCAAGCGAAGCTCAA
>JAUNTC010000099.1 GCA_030538915.1 Lachnospiraceae bacterium
TGGATCAGATTCTGTGAAGCCATCAGAATAATAATACCTACTGTTGCAGAGGAGCTCTGTAAAATTGAAGTAGCGATAAATCCTACAAGGATCGCCACAAAAGGACTGCTGAGTGAACTTAAAAATCCTTTTACGACCGGTGACTGTTTCACAATGGTCAAAGATTCACCCATAACTTTCAGTCCCATAAATAAAATACCAAAGCCTAAAATAACTTCTCCGGCTCTCTTGACTTTTTGATTATTGCAAAACATCGACATAACAACGCCAATAATAACAAACAATGGCGCAATGTCCGAAAGATTAAACGCAATCAGCTGACCGGTGATCGTCGTACCGATATTCGCACCGAGGATAATTCCCGTTGCCTGCATCAAATTCATTAATCCTGAGTTTACAAAACTTACAACCATAACAGTTGTTGCATTTGAAGATTGAATGATCGCGGTAAATAGCATACCTACCAGCAGCCCGATAAATCTGTTTTTCGTAAAGACTGCCAGAATACTTCTCATTTTAGCTCCTGCAGCTTTTTCAAGGCTTTCGCTCATCTGGCTCATGCCGTATAAAAAGAGGCCGAGACCACCAAAAAGGGAAAATATTGTTATTATACTCATCTGTTTCTCCTTCTACTCTCTTCCAAAGTACTCGCTGCCATATTCTATGTCTTTCGACACTCTGGCCTTCATCTCATCGATGGAAGCAAATTTCTGTTCCGGACGCTCAAATTGCAATAATTCAATTTTTACGTTTTTCCCATATGCATCTCCTGCATATCCGTACAGATAACTTTCGATCAATACACGATTTTCATTCGAAACGGTCGGTTTGACTCCGATATTAGAAATCGCACCGTATTTTTCTCCGTCTACATATACATTACTGACGTAGACACCTCTTGGCGGCATTGCTTTCTCAACCGGCCATTCCACATTACAGGTAGGGAATCCAAGTGTACGGCCAAGTCTCTTTCCATGTTCCACAACACCCTTTAACGTATATGGATAAGTCAGCAGATAATTTGCGACTTCAATCTCGCCTGCTTTTACCAGTTTTTTTATAAAACTGCTGCTGATCTCACGTCCTTCGTACTGCGCTTTTTCAACGATGATCGCTTTATAGTGATACTTCTGCTCAAAAGCTTCCAGTGTATGCACATCGCCTTCTTTTCCATATCCAAACCGGAAGTCGGTACCTACAACGACGTATTCCGCATGAAAAACGCCTTTAATGATCTTTTTAATAAAATCTTCTGCTCCCATGTGTCGAAGTTCATCTGAAAACGGGCACTCCACAAGATAATCCAGCTTGCCCTCCAGTCTTTCTTTTCTCTCATCCGGAGGCATTAAAATGTCTGTCCTTCTCATTTCGAATGCACACATTACACTTTTCAGATTTTCTTTTTCACAACAACGAATTACTTGTTCTACTAATTTCTGATGACCCATATGTATGCCATCAAATTTTCCAAAGGTCACTGCTGACTTTTCGGTTTCTGTATATTCATTAAGACCTTCTATATATTGCATGTCTCTCCCTCTCAAGCTTTATACATCCGGTGTATAAAACATTTTCACAAGTTTATATCTTTTTTCGCTTTTTTTATAATCGTAAAGACCGATAAATTCTTCTTTCGAATTATAAATCCTTACTCTTTCACCATCCGAAGCGCTATGTTGTTCCAACATATCCCCCATTGCTTTTGTCGGAAGTGGGTTTCCATTATATGCGAATTTATCCCATTTTTCCATCACACGCAATGCCGGATAATGTGCAAACATTGCATCGATCGGTGTGATGAACTCTGCAAGCGATTTATTTTTCACAGCAGCTTCCACTTCTTCAAGCGTCTTTGCCTCTGCAAGTGAAAAGCAACTCACCTGGGTACGAATGAGTTCTTCCATACAGCCTTTGCAACCAAGCTTTTCCCCAATGTCATTGCAAAGCGTACGGATATATGTTCCTTTCGAACAGTGCACACGCATTTTCACACGTGGAATGTCGATGAAAAGAATCTCTATTTCAAAAATAGTTACATTTCTCGGTTTTCTTTCTACCGTTTTGCCTTCTCTGGCAAGTTCATATAATTTTTTTCCATTTATTTTTATGGCAGAATACATCGGCGGGATCTGCGCATATGTTCCGACAAACGAAGCCACCACATTTCTGATCTCATCTTCTGTTACCGCATCTGCATATCCTTCTTCTATCACTGTGCCGGATATATCCTGTGTATCTGTCGCTTTTCCAAGTAAAAGGACGGTCTCATATGTTTTATCTTTGTCTGTCAGAAGATCACAAAGCTTCGTCGCTTTTCCAAGGCATACCGGCAACACTCCCGTTGCATCCGGATCTAATGTGCCGGTATGGCCGATCTTCTTCTGTCCTACAATTCCTCTTAATTTTGCTACCACATCATGAGATGTATATCCTTTTTCCTTGTGTATATTGATAATGCCGTGAATCATAATTACTCCTTAAGCTGTGCGGCAATCTGTGCGGACACATTGTTCAGTACATCCAAAGGCTGCCCTGCCATCGTAAATCCTGCTGCTTTCTTATGTCCGCCTCCTCCGAAATACTGGGCAATGCAGCTTACATCCACATCATCATCCGAGCGGAGGCTGACTTTATATTCATTTGCCGTAACTTCATACATGAAGATTGCGACCTTTACATCTTTCGTATTGCGAAGCTGGCTTACGATACCTTCTAAATCTTTTGGTTTCACGCCATAAAACTCCATTTCTTTTAAAGAAACGCTTGTCGCAATGCACTTACCGTCCATAAAACGGATACTCTCTAAAAGAGAACGACCTAATATCTGATTTTGTGCATAAGTTTTTTCATAAAATGTATCGTGAATGATCTTCGGCGCATCGATTCCCTTCTCCATCAGAACCGCAGCTGCGCGCATCGTATCCGGCGAAGTGCAGGAATACTGAAATACGCCTGTATCATGCACCATTCCAAGATAGAGTGCCTCGGCTGTATTTTTACTGATGCGCATCGCATCCAGAAGACCGTATACAAGCTCTGATGTAGAGCTTGCATCCGGCACGATCACATTGTCCATTGCAAATTTATTGTTGCTAATGTGATGATCTACACAAAACGTGTGCGCTGCATTTTCAAAAAGTGGTGCCGAAAAGCCAAGTCTGTCCAGGCTTCCACAATCCAGGCAAATAAACAGATCATACACTTTGTCTTTTGGAATCTCTGACTTGATTTTATCTGTGTCTTTCAGAAAATGAAAGGAATCCGGAATTTCTTCCAAATATACAGTTACTTTCTTCTCCGGATAATTATCAGCAATATACTGATACAATCCGATGCAGGAGCCAACGCAATCGCCATCCGGCCTTACATGTCCGCCAATCGCGATTTCTTCTGCTCCCGAAAGAATCTTATTCAGCATCTTCTTCACCTTCTGTTTTTAATCCTTTAGTCACTTCATCAATCTTCTTAGACATATTTACACCGTATTCAATGGACTGATCCAGAATAAAAGTAATTTCCGGAGTATTACGCATATTCAAAGTACGTGCAAGCTCTCTGCGGATATAGCCTTCTGCACTTTTCAAGCCTGCCAGCGTATTTTTCTGTGCTTCTTCATCGCCGAGTACACTGATAAATGCTTTACATGTCTTAAGATCCGGAGCGACCTCTGCCGCTACGACAGAAGTCCACGGGGCGATTCTTGGATCTTTGATCCCACCCCTGATAATGTTGCTGAGTTCACGCTGAACTTCTGTATTTACTCTTGTATTTTTAATACTACGTTTTCTCAAATTGCTCTCCTCTTTTCTTCCTATCTAGGAATCTCGACCATCTTAAATGCTTCTACAAGGTCGCCTTCTTTGACATCGTTGAAGTTTGCAAATACGAAACCACACTCATAACCGGTTCTGACTTCTTTTACGTCATCTTTGAAACGTTTCAGAGATGCAAGTGCACCTTCAAATACAACGATTCCATCTCTTGTAATACGAACTGAACAATCTCTTTCGAATGTTCCGTCCAGTACGTAAGAACCTGCGATCGTACCAACTCCTGATGCCTTGAACAGCTGACGTACCTCTGCATGTCCCAGTACTTTTTCTTCGAATACCGGATCAAGCATTCCCTTCATAGCTGCCTCTACATCCTCGATTGCATTGTAGATTACGCGATAAAGACGAATATCTACACCTTCGCGGTCTGCTGTCTCTTTTGCTGTCGCATCCGGACGAACGTTGAATCCGATAATGATCGCATTAGATGCAGATGCAAGACTGACATCAGACTCATTCACTGCACCAACACCACCATGGATAATTTTTACAACAACCTCATCATTAGAAAGCTTCAGAAGGCTCTGTTTGATTGCTTCTACAGATCCCTGTACGTCTGCTTTTACAACGATATTGAGTTCTTTTAAGTTTCCTTCCTGGATCTGTGTAAACAGATCATCCAGAGACAGTTTGGATTTTGTCTCTTCCAGAAGTTTTACTTTGCTCTGAGAAATAAATGTCTCAGCAAAGTTTCTTGCTTCTTTGTCGTTTGCACATCCGACAAATACTTCTCCGGCATTCGGAACATCATTCAATCCTAAAATCTCTACCGGAACAGATGGACCTGCCTCTTTTACACGGCGTCCCTTGTCATCCATCATCGCTCTTACTTTACCATGTGCAGAACCTGCTGCAATGGCATCTCCGACACGCAGTGTACCTTTCTGTACAAGTACTGTAGATACCGGACCTCTTCCTTTATCAAGCTGCGCTTCCAGAACAAGACCTCTTGCACGTCTGTTTGGATTTGCTTTTAATTCCATAACTTCTGCTGTAAGTACGATCATCTCCATGAGATCTTCCAGACCTTCTCCTGTCTTTGCAGATACCGGAACGAAGATCGTGCTTCCACCCCAGTCTTCCGGAATAAGCTCATACTCGGTCAGTTCCTGTTTCACTCTTTCGATATTTGCACTTGGCTTATCAATTTTATTGACAGCAACGATGATCTCAACACCTGCTGCTTTCGCATGGTTGATTGCCTCTACTGTCTGTGGCATAACACCGTCATCTGCGGCAACGACAAGGATTGCGATATCTGTAGAGCTTGCTCCACGCATACGCATTGCAGTAAACGCCTCATGTCCAGGTGTATCAAGGAATGTGATCTTCTCACCCTTCACATCTACAACGTATGCACCGATGTGCTGTGTGATTCCTCCGGCCTCTCCGCCGATCACGTCTGTGTGACGGATTGCATCAAGAAGTGAAGTTTTACCGTGGTCAACGTGTCCCATAACACATACAACCGGCGGACGTTTCTTCATTTTCTTCTCATCCTCTTCTTCCTCTTTCAAGAGCTCTTCGATCACATCTACGACTTCTTCTTTTTCACATAATACATCAAATTCCAGTGCGATCTCTTCTGCTGTCTCGTAATCGATCTCCTGGTTAACTGTAACGATCTTGCCCTGCATGAAAAGCTTCTTAACAATTACAGATGGAACGATCTTCATCTTGTCAGCCAGCTCTTTGATCGTCAGTACTTCAGGAATTACGATAGATTTAATCTCTTCTTCCTGCTTCTGCTCCTTCGGCTGTGGCTTCTGCATTGGTTTCTTTCCACCCTTTGGCATTCTCTCTTCTTCATCACGGCGATAATCTTTCTTCTTATGATCATCTTTGCCTTTTCCTTTATTACTTCTCTGTGGCTTCTGTGTCGGCGCCTCAGGTGCAGGAATGGATGAATTGTTATTTCTGCGGTCGTTTCTTCTATCATTATTTCTGTCGTTGTTTCTTCCGCCGCGATCGTTTCTGTCATCTCGGTTATTTCTTCTATCATTATTTCTGTCGTTGTTTCTTCCGCCGCGATCG
>JAUNTC010000014.1 GCA_030538915.1 Lachnospiraceae bacterium
AAAGATATTTGATTTATTATTCATTTCTCACTTGACATCACACCGCTGGACTCTTCTAAAATATTATTGAATTCCTTTCATAGTCAGCTGAATTCTCTTTTTCTTAAGATCTACGCTCAATACTTTCACGTCGACAATATCCCCAACGCTGACTACTTCCAATGGGTGTTTCACAAATTTCTTATCACTTAATTCGGAAATGTGTACAAGACCGTCCTGGTGAACGCCGATGTCTACAAATGCTCCGAAATCGATGACATTTCTTACTGTTCCTTTTAAGATCATACCTTCTTTAAGGTCCTTCATCTCCAGTACGTCGGTGCGAAGGATCGGCTTTGGCATCTCGTCTCGCGGATCTCTTCCCGGTTTTTCCAGTTCTTTTACGATATCCTCTAAAGTAATCTCGCCGATTCCAAGCTCTTCAGCCAGACGCTTTTTGTCACGGATCGTAAGTGCAAGACCGGTTAATTTACCGCCTTTAATATCTTCTACCGAAAATCCCTGTTTGTTAAGAAGTTCTTTTGCCGCCTCGTAAGACTCTGGATGCACGCTTGTTGCATCTAACGGATTGTCTCCATTTTGAATGCGCATGAAACCTGCACACTGCTCAAATGCTTTCGGTCCAAGCTTTGCTACTTTTAAGAGCTGCTTACGGTTTTTGAATTTACCATTCTCCTCACGATAAGCGACGATATTCTTCGCGATCGCAGATGAAATACCGGAAATATAAGAAAGCAGCGGTGCAGATGCAGTATTTAAGTCGACGCCGACTTTATTTACACAGCCCTCTACAACACCGGAAAGTGCTTCGCTTAATTTCTTCTGATTCATATCGTGCTGATACTGTCCCACTCCGATGGATTTTGGATCGATCTTTACAAGCTCTGCCAGCGGATCTTGTAAACGTCGCGCAATTGACGCGGCACTTCTCTGTCCAACGTCAAAGTTTGGAAATTCTTCCGTTGCAAGCTTACTTGCGGAATATACAGAAGCGCCTGCTTCATTTACGATAATGTACTCAACCTTCTCCGGGATTTCTTTCAAAAGGTCTACAATAAACATCTCCGACTCTCTGGACGCCGTTCCATTTCCAACGGATATCAAGGATACATGATATTTTGGAATGATTTTCTTTAATAAATCTTTGGACGCCTGGATCTTCTGTGGTGTTGTCGGGGCTGTTGGAAAAATAACAGTCGTTCCGATCACTTTCCCGGTCGGATCTACTACAGCCAGCTTACATCCGGTACGGAACGCCGGATCCCATCCAAGAACCGTTCTTCCTGTGATCGGCGGCTGCATTAAAAGCTGCTCTAAGTTTTTGCCAAACACTTCGATGGCTCCGTCTTCTGCTTTTTCTGTCAGCTCATTTCGAATCTCACGCTCGATAGCCGGTGCAATAAGGCGCTTATAACTGTCTTCTGCTACTTCCTTAAGAACCGGTGTTGTGTACAGATTGTCTGTATGGATGATCTGTTTTTCCAAATATCTTAAAATGTCTTCCTGCGGCGCCTCTATTTTTACAGTTAAAAATTTTTCTTTCTCACCACGGTTTAATGCAAGAATTCTGTGACCGGCAAGTTTTCCGAGAGATTCCTCAAATTCGTAATACATCTCATATACAGATTCCTGCTCTTCATCCTTCGCTGTAGAAATGATTTTTCCTTTGTCCATCGTTTTCTTACGGATGTAACTTCTATAGGAAGCTTCGTCGGAAACAGCCTCTGCTAAAATATCTTTTGCTCCGTCCAGTGCTTCTTTTGCATTTTTCACACCTTTTTCTTCATCTACGTAAGTTTCTGCAATCTGCTCTAACGGCTCTTTTGCTTTCTGCAAAGTAATGAGCGCTGCAAGTGGCTCTAAGCCTTTTTCCTTTGCAATGGTCGCTCGGGTTCTACGTTTTGGTCTGTACGGACGATATAAATCCTCTACGACAACAAGAGTCTGTGCTTCATTGATCTTTGCTTTCAGTTCTTCCGTCAGTTTTCCTTGTTCCTCTATACTTGCAAGTACCTGTTCCTTCTTCTCTTCCAGATTTCGTAAATAAGTCAGTCTTTCATATAATTTACGAAGCTGTTCATCATCAAGAGTTCCGGTAGCTTCTTTTCGATATCGTGCAATGAAAGGAATCGTATTTCCTTCATCGATCAACTTCACAGCAGCTTCTACCTGCCATTTTTTTACGCCTAATTCTTCAGTAATTTTCTGATTAATGTCCATGAACTCATCCTTTCCTGAATAAAATCGATTGCATTTTTTCGCAATCCAATCTATTATAACGAATATATTACTTTCTTGCAATGGAAGTCATAAAACAGAGTTTGCTCTGTTTTATTGTAATTCCACTCCTTCTATGTTATAATCGTGGCAAGAATATGAATAGAAGGAGAATCCGCTTTATTATGGATCAATCAGCAAATAAAAAACCATTATCCAGACAGCAGCAAAAGTCAAAAGAGACGAAAGCTAAGATTTTTTCTGCTGCCAAAAATATTTTGCAAAAAGACGGTTATGAAGCCTTATCGATCAAAAATATCTGCGAGGAGGCCGGCGTTTCCAACGGAAGCTTTTATCATCACTTCAAGACAAAGGATGATCTTCTTTCCTATTATATAGAAGAACAGCCGAGCATCAATCCGGATTTTCTTGACGTTCCGGCTACGTCAACCGAAGCGAAAGAGGCCATTGTCTATGTCTACCTTAATTATGTGCATTACTGCCACGAATTAGGGGTGGAATTTCTGGCAAACTATTACACGCCAAAGAATCAGTCATTGAATCCTCTCATTCGTACGGAACGTCCTTACCCGATCATTACGGTGCAAAATTACATTGAAAAATGTATTGACGCCGGTATATTAAAGCTTTCCTGCTCACTAGAGCAATTTACGACAGATATCCGTATGATCGTCATCGGCAATGTATTTGAGTGGTGTCTCAAAGGTGGCGATGCCGATTTCGAAGGTAATATGAGACGAAGCTTAGAAACTTATCTGAACGGAGCATTTTAAATTATGTATACTTTTCTTGTAAACCCTGCTTCCAGAAGCAGTCTGGGGAAAAAAGTGTGGCACACACTGGAAGAACAGCTGAAAGAAAAAGAAGTCCCTTATCAGGTTTTCTTTACAAAATATCAACGAAACGCAACAAAACTTGCCGCCCATCTGTGTAATGATCTTTCTGTGAAAACATTGATCGTTCTCGGAGGGGACGGCACACTTAATGAAGTGATCGACGGCATTCCAAAGCTGTCTGATATCACACTCGGTTATATTCCGATCGGTTCCAGCAATGACTTTGCACGAAGCATGGGGCTTTCCAAAGACCCTATAAAGGCACTGTCCCACATTTTGGAGCCGACTCGTTTTGCCTATCTCAACGTCGGTGTAACGGAATATGATGTGGAAGGAAGTTCCCATCACAGACGCCGATTTGCAGTAAGCTCAGGGCTTGGATTTGATGCCGGAGTCTGCCATCAGGTCATTGTTTCTCCGCTGAAACGTTTTTTCAACAAACTGCATCTTGGCAAATTATCTTATGTCGGTGTTGCACTTTTCCAGCTTTTTACGATGACACCGGATGAGATGCACATTGAACTTACCGCTCCTTCCGGGGAAACGAAGTCATTTGCATATGACCGGGTATATTTCGCAGCAGCTATGAACCAGCGGACTGAGGGTGGCGGATTTCGTTTCTGCCCAAAATCGAATCCTTCTGATGATCTTCTCGATGTGATTGTCGTAGAAGGCTTTAAGAAACTCGTACTTCTTATGCTTTTACCAACTGCGTTCAAAGGTTGGCACGTAATTTTCAAGGGAATCCACACATTCCAATGTGAGAAGGCGACTTTCACGAGTAAAAAACCGCTTCCGGTGCATACAGACGGGGAGCCTGTTTATCTGAAACGGGAGATCACCTGCTCACTGGAGCCTGAAAAAATACGTCTGATTTTAAGTTAAAGAGGTAATGGTATGTTTCTGTTAAAGAATCTGTTTATCGGCCTGCTTGTATTTGCACTTCTTATTGTTTATATGCTTTTTCCAAGAACCGCAAATCGGAAAAAGCTTTTAAATCGTTTCAAAGGCACCCATTTTGCACACCGGGGATATCATTGCATTGAGAATGGGGTTCCGGAAAATTCTATACCGGCTTTTGAAAATGCCATTGCCAACGGCTACGGCATCGAGCTGGATGTACACCTTACGAAGGATCAACGACTGGTCGTCTTCCACGACGATACGCTTGATCGCATCTGCGGAAAGGATGGAACAGTAGAAGCGCATACAGCGACTGAATTATCGACTTGCCGACTTTCCGGCACAAAGGAAAAAATTCCGCTTTTTGAAGATGTGCTCTCCCTCGTGGACGGCAAAGTCCCCCTCCTTATTGAGCTTAAGATCCCTGGGCGTTCTACCGCGATCTGCTGTCACGTGCAGGAAATGCTTGCTCATTATAAAGGGGACTACATGGTACAGTCTTTTAATACGATGGGACTTGTCTGGTATCGGCTGCATGCGCCGAAAGTACTCCGTGGTCAGCTTTCCTCCAGACTTACGAAGGACGACTTAAAGGAAAGCTTCTTTTTAAGATTTCTTGTAGAAAATCTTTTGCTGAACTTTCTTGGCCGCCCGGATTTCATTTCCTATAAGTTAAAAGACCTTCCAAAATACAGCGTACGATTTTTAATTTCCTTCCTTCACACACCGACAGCGGTCTGGACATTGCAGACACCGGAGGCTCTGCAGAAGGGGATTTGTAAATTTGATATGCAGATTTTCGAAAAACATAGTGAAATTTATTAAGAATGGATGAACATAGTTGTTGATTCTATTTTTTCGTGGTATAATCCGTTGAGAAACTTAGCTTAGTGTAGATAAGATATTTCTATAAAGGGGCGTAATTATGCAAACCAACAAAAAATTGAAACAATTGATTTACCGGTATCGTCATGCTTGGGTATTGTTATACGGACTGATCTACATGCCTTGGTTCTGTTATCTGGAAAAGCACCGATTCAGCCATTATTATCTGATTCACTCGCCGCTTGACGATTACATACCATTTGTCGAATATTTTATTATTCCATACTTATTGTGGTTTTTATTTATTGCCATAACAATGGGGTATTTCTTTTTTACAGATCGAAAGGGCTTTTATCAACTGACTGCATTTTTATTTACAGGGATGACAATATTCCTTATCATCTGTACTTTATTCCCGAATGAATTAAATTTAAGGCCACATACATTTGCGAATGATAATATTTGCACACGACTGGTTGCGAGACTTTATCGCACCGACACTCCGACAAACGTGCTTCCAAGCATTCACGTTTACAATTCTATCGGGGCGGCCATTGCCATCGGTCACAGCGAAGCGCTGAAAAAGCACCGTGGCATCCAGTGCATAGCTTATATGCTCTGCGGACTGATCATTCTGTCCACAATGTTTTTGAAACAGCATTCGGTAACAGACGTGATCGCTGCTGTCGCACTTGCGTTTATCGTATATCCACTTGTCTATATCGCACAGACAAAGCGTGCACCAAAGCTTTCACAACAGCCAATTAATACGTAAGATAAGAAAATCTCTCACAAAGATTCCGAACATCATCGGGTCTTCGTGAGAGATTTTTTATTTTTCTAATATGTCTTTTGTATATGCCGAGAATGCAGATGGAATGGAATATTTCTCCCGGATCTCTTCCGGATGGATAAATAAAAATTCTTCCTCATTAGTCTTTTCCAGCTCATCGACTGTAATCTTATATCCGATCATATGCCACTCAATATGACTGAAAATGTATTTCGCCTCTGGCAGCTTCTTAATCCGCACCGGCATAAGACCGATCGTTTTGCAGTAGGCTTTTGCCTCTTTTAAAGAAAGATGCCCTTCTACGTTTGGCAGCTCATATAAACCGGCGAGCAGTCCTTTCTTCGGTCGTTTTCGGATCGCGATTTCCTTGACATCCTCGAATAAAAGGATCGTCTTTTCTTCGATCCGACGTTCTTTCGCCTTTTTCTTTACCGGAAGAATATCCGTCTTTCCTTCCTTTCTTGCTTTGCAGATCGATTCAAGCGGACAGCTTTCACATTTGGGCTCCCCGTTCGGCACGCATACAATGGCACCAAGCTCAATAAGTCCCTGGTTAAAATCACTTGCTGCATCTTCCGGAATAACGCGCTCTAACCACTCTTCCATACGTTTTTTCGTACTCTGCTTCGCAATGTCCGAATCGTCTGCAAGAATCCTTGTCAGCACACGCAGTACATTGCCATCCACTGCCGGCTTTGGAATATCAAATGCAAAGGAGCTGATGGCTCCCGCCGTATAGCTTCCAATGCCTTTTAAGCTTGCTATTTTATCGTACTTGGCCGGAAATTGTCCGCCAAATTGTTCCATGATCTCCTTTGCCGCCTCCTGCATGTTTCGCACGCGATTGTAATAACCAAGGCCTTCCCACAATTTCAAAAGTTCATCTTCGGAAGCTTCTGCCAGATCTTTGACCGTCGGTAATACCTCTAAAAAGCGTTTATAATACTCCTTTACCGCTTCCACTCTTGTCTGCTGTAACATGATCTCCGAAACCCATATGTGATAAGGGTCCTTATCTTTTCTCCACGGGAGGTCACGTTTTGCGCTGCGATACCATTGAATCAGCGGATCTCTCATCTCATAGAGAAGTGGATTTCCTAATACAACCGGAACATCATCTTTAATCACCATGCTGTCCTCTGTCACCGCACAGTCTCTTGCGATCACGTGGACACCTGCCTTCTTCGCTTCTTCCAGTGCTTTGGCGAACTCCGGATGGGTTTTCACATTGGGCGTAAAATAACGCACATCTTTCATCTGCACAACAAACAGTACATACGCCTCGTAGCCTTCTTTTTTTGCTTTGATCAGTTCTTCTACATGTTTGACGGCGCGTTCACTCGGTGCATCCGGAAATTTCACTACATCCGCTTCTTCTAATGTTACACCCTTGACCTCAACGAATATTTTCTTTTCCTTCGTCTCTACATAAAAATCAAATCTGGAATTTCCATATGTGTATTCTGGTTTTATATAAACCGGATCTTTCACAAGACCACCCTGCTCGATCCATTCCAAAGCTGCCTTATTCGGTGCCTGAGAATCCATATTAATAAGGCGCTCTCCTTTTTCTACTGCAATAAGATCCCAGAGCGTTTTGCGCTCTGGGTTTCTACTCTTTTGTATATAAACTGTTGCATTACTTGTAAGAAGCTCTGCACACCGCCCTGTATTTTTTACATGCACGGTCTCTTTCTGACCGGCATATTCTACATAGGCAATAAACCGATTCGGTCTTTCTAAAAAACGTCCTTTATAAATATCAGGATAATTCAATGCTTTTTTTGTCCTTTTCTTCCTGTTTTTTTTCGTCTTCATGATTGATCACATAGGCCTGGATCGCCTCATTCAGGGAAAGCATTCTTTCATCCAGTGAAGATACCATATCTGCACACTCTCTTAAGTCCCGGCTGATGTAATCCGGCGCATTTCCCTCGAATTTATAATAAATCTTATGCTCTAAACTTGCCCAGAAATCCATAGCGATCGTACGGATCTGAATCTCTACCTTCGTATCAACGACACTGTCGGATAGGAAAATCGGCACTGACACGAGCATATGATAGCTCTTATATCCACTTTCCTTCGGATTCTTAATATAATCTTTAATAGCAAGCACCTTCAGGTCGCTCTGATTACCGATCATCTCTGCCAGTCTGTAAATATCGGATGTGAAGGAGCATATAAGGCGCACTCCTGCGATGTCATTGACATACTTCACCATATTCTCTATGGATGTCTCATAGCCATATCTTTTCAGCTTCTTGACAATACTCTCCGGTGTCTTCACTCGTGTCTTAATATGTTCGATCGGATTGTACTGATGTACATGCTGAAATTCATCATTGAGGATCTCTAACTTCGTTCCGACTTCTTTCAATGCGGAATTATATAAAAACATAATCGTTTTCCAACTATCTACGTCTTCATAGTTCTTTACAACATTTTCCAAATTAACTATTTCCTCCTGTATTCTTAAGTGTTCTTATGGCACTTCTCGATCAGAATTCGATTCCTTCTCTCGCCGATTGCCCTTTATCATAAGGGTGCTTTACTTTCTTCATCTCTGTCACATAATCGGCTATACGGATCATGCGATCAGACACTTCGTGCCCGGTCATAATGATCTCCAGCCCTCTCGGCTTATGTTCCAGAAAGCTTAATAGCTTATCTTCATTCAAAAGATTCAAAGAAACAGCACATAATATCTCATCTAACAACAGCACGTCAAATGGACTGCAAAACTTCACAATCTCATCTAACGCCTTTGTATTGTAATGCTTTAACTCCGCACGTTCTACGGAATTCATCTGATTATAAAATTTTACATGATCCCGTCCGGGAAGGCACGTAACATTCGGGATCTGATCCAGGATCACCCGTTCACTGGAAGAATTGTCTTTCATGAATTGAAATACCAGAACTTTCAGTCCACTGCCTGCTGCTCTTACAATCTGTCCGACCGCTGCTGTTGTCTTGCCTTTGCCCGTTCCGTAATATACATGGATCCTTCCGGTTCCTACCATTCTTAACATCCCCGCTTTCTCTGATTGGATTACTACACTACCCTACAGTATAACATGAATTTAAATAGTATGCATTCATTTTTCCATCCCTTCAGGTGTTTACTTTTTTCCCAAAAAAGTCTATACTCATTCTATTATTAGAAAAGCGAGGAAATTACTATGTTTCGTTTATGGGGAAAAGAATTTAAAGACAATCGCATGTTGCGTGATACCGTTATATGTGATGATTCGGATGATACAAGAACACATAAAATCTTTCATGCATTGGATGAGATCTGCTATGAATTTGATCTGAGCAAGCCGATCTGGCTTGAGTCTACGATTGAAGAATTCAAAAGACACGATAAAGCAAGATTTTACCAGGACAACTTTGTAGATTCTATTGATTTTGATTATCTGGAGATTCACATTATAGAAGAATAAATAGAGGAGTAACGATATGATAGAAGCAGTTGGTTTATCACTACCATTTTTGAAGAAAGAAGTTTACACCGGTTCCCACCACGGCATGCGCTATTTGCTGAAGTCTGAAGACGATAAGCTGAAAGCATGCGCCTACCCGGAACCATTCTGTTTTGAGAAAACACCGGAGGAAGAAAAGGTGTGGAATGAATTTGAATTCAGTGCAGACGGGCTTTCCGAAGCATTTGTTTGGCTGACTTCCATCCACGAAGAATCTTATAGCGAGTAAAGCTACATATCTGAGGCTGCCGCACAGCGTATTGATCCATTCCTCAATCGTACCTGCGGTAGCCTCACCTGCGTTCAATTCAACTTAATTCAAATTCTAATCTTCCAGTACTTCCTCTGCAATATTACGCGCATGATCGGAAATACGTTCCATACAAACAAGTGTATCTAAAAATACGATACCTGCTTCTATATTACATTCGTTGTTTGAAAGACGTTTGATATGCTTGCTTCGAAGCCTGACCTCAAGGTCATCTACCTTCGTCTCTTTCTCAATTACGCGGAGCGCTTTCTCGTGGCTCTGCTCTTTGAACGCATCCAATGCATATACGTAGCTTTTCACGGTCTCGTCAATGATCTCACCGAGCTGTTCTTTGGCAGTCTCGGAAAATCCGACCTTCTTATCTTTCAATGTCTCTGCGAACTCGGAGATGTTCTCACAGTAATCGCTGACACGTTCCATATCGGAAAGGATCTGTAAGAGATGTGCGGTCTCTTTATGCTCTTTCTCGCTGATCTGCAGAGAAGATATCTTGATCGTATAATTGGTAATTCCGGCACAAAGTCTGTCGACTACACTTTCGTCGTCTTTTAATATATGAATGGCTTCTTCATCCTGTGTATACAATACTTCCTTTGCAACATCAATGGATTTTCTTATAATCTCGCCCATACGGATCGTCTCATTGACAACAGACTGTAAAGCGATACTCGGTGTCTCCAACACACGTTCGTCGAGAAGTACTTCTCCCGGATCATATGCATTTTCATCCACGCGGCCAATCTTCTTGGCAATATTAACGATCAGGCCAGAAGCCGGGAATAATAATACTGTAGTTGCAATATTGAAGAATGTATGCACCATACTGATCTGCGTCTGTGTAATGCTTCCGGTTCCTGCTGCCGGATGGAGCACTTCGAAGTAAATAATTGCGATCACGCTGAATAAAATCGTTCCGATAACGTTGAAGATCAAATGCATAAGAGCTGCTGCCTTAGCATTTTTCTTCGCGCCCACACTGGATAAAATAGCAGTAATACAAGTACCGATATTCTGTCCCATGATAATGTAGATTGCTGCACTGAACGGAACAAGTCCTGCCGCCGCAAGACTCTGTAAAATACCTACAGATGCAGAAGAGCTCTGAATAATTGCCGTTACAAGTGCTCCGGCTAAAATTCCAAGGAGTGGACTCCTTCCAAGTGTAACGAACATGTCCACAAAGCCATCAAACTCTCGCAATGGCTCTACTGCTGCCGACATCGTTGTAATACCGATGAACAAAAGACCGAAACCTACGATAATGTTAGCGATTTCTTTCGATGTACGGCGTTTTCCGGTGAGCATTACAACTACACCTACGATGACTGCGATCGGTGCAAGCTTCTCCGGGCTTAAAAATTTCGCCCACTCTACAGCTGATACGAGCCATCCGGTTACGGTCGTACCGACGTTGGCACCCATGATCACGCCCATTGCCTGTGTCAGGTTCATAATACCGGCATTAACAAAACCGACAACCATGACCGTTGTTGCCGATGAACTCTGGATGACAGCCGTAATCGCTGCTCCAAGTAAAACGCCCATCAATTTGTTCTTCGTCAAAACTTCCAAAAGAGACTTCATCTTGCTTCCCGCAGCATTTTCCAGTCCCTGTGCCATGATCTGCATACCGTAAATAAACATTCCCAGACCACCGACAAATGGTATCAGTATATTCAAATAATTCATTTTACCCTCCTGCCTCGTCCATTCCTCGCGCAATTACTGATTTTTAATTCTGATCATTTCCTTTATTGTCCAACGCTTCCTTTGCAGTCTGTGCGGCCTCTGTGCCACTGTACTTATCAATTACTTTCTTGTAGTACGTTTTGGCGTCCTCATTCTTGTTCAGCTTTTCGTAACACTGTGCAAGAAGAAGCATGGCTTTTCCATCGCTGTAGCCTTTATCCATCTGCATGATCTGATCGAGATTTTTGATTGCTGTATCATAATTGGCAACGTTGTAATTTTCTGTCGCTGTTGCAAATAATCGCTGGCACATAGTCGGATACAGGGAAGAAGTAATACTCTCAAACTTCTTCTTTCCTCTCTCTCCGAGGGTGCTCTTATTTACCTTCAAAAGGAGTTCCAGCATATCTGCGTTGCTCATATCTCCGGCCTGGTAATGCTCTGCCACATTCATCACTGCTTCGTAGCTTTCCTGTGTCGTTGCTAAATTAGCTTTTGATTTTTTATTCTTCTTATCGGTAGCACGATACTCTTCCAGCTCTTTCTTCAACGCACTGATCTGCGCTTCCTGGGTAGCGATCTGATCGCTGAATGCTGCTGTCTGCTTATTCGTCGTCTTCTGCTTGGACGTAGAAACTGCCGGCAAGATCAAAAACCACATGACCGCAACTCCCACTGCAAGACCGATGAGTATATTCACAACCGTGTGCAGGCCCATGCTTTCCTTGAAATTGCCGGAGGATGGCTGTATGATCGTCTCATTTCCAAGATTGTAGGAAACGGCATCCTCTTTTTTCTTTTCTTTCGCCTGCAATGTTCGATTTTTGCGGATCTGAGTGAGTTCATGCATATAGCGCAACGTCACCGGATCTGTCGTATCCATCTTATGTGCGATACGGATTTCTTGTCGCGCCATCGAATACTGCTCATTCTTCATATACAGAAGTGACAGAAGCTGGTGTGCCTTTACATAACCCGGGTGTGCAGCGACTGCCTTCTTAAGGTTCATAATAGCAATGTCGTCTTCACCACGTCTGGCAAACTGAATGCTCTGATTATATTTCTTCACCGCCTGGTTGATCTGCTCTAATTCGCCAGGCACTTCCTGTACTTTCTTAATAAAATAGTTGGCAATGTTATCTTTGGACTGGAAATTCTTACTTAAAATCCACTCCACAAGCGCCTCGATTACATCTCCTCTTCCGTAATAGACGAGTCCGAGAAGATTTCTGGCTGCCACGTTCGCATTATTATATTGTAAACTACGCCGAAGCGAGAGGATCGCACCGGATAAATCACGGATGTTCGCCCGCCTCAGCCCGTCATTGTACCAGTAATTGGACTGGTACATGAGTTTTGTTGAATAATCCATAGGCTCCCCTTTATTTTGTCTGCTCCATCATCTCTCGGATAATATCTGTCATATCACTTAAATCTTCCTGATATACCGCACCTTCGATATCTTCTACCTCAAGGCTAGGCTGAAACTTCTTTACTTCTTCTTCAAAATTCAGCATGACTTCTACCTCCTGCTATTTGTTCTTTTATAGCTCCCACAAGATACAAAGATCCCAAACAATAGATCTCACTGTCGCCCCTTCTTTCATAAGCTTCCTTAAGGGCGTCTCCTACATCACTTACAGCAAGGACTTCCCGGTCTGTATAGCGCATAAACACTTCTTTCAGCACAGAAGCCTCCACTCTTCGTCTGTCTGGAATTTCTGTCACAACATATAATTTTGCCGGCAGATTTTTACACAGGTACTCGATCATCCACTCATAATCTTTGTATGCAACTGCAGAAAATAAGATAACCGGCAATTCACAAGGATCTGGATAGAGAAGTCTGATACTCTCTACAAATGCCTCGATAGCGCCCGGATTATGGGCTCCGTCGACAAGAAGGTGTTTCTGCACTTCTTCCATGCGGCCTTCCCAGTGGATCGATGCGATTGCTTCTACCCATTTTGTTCTTCTATCCGGCTCCCCCTCACAGTTTCCGAGGAGACATTCCAGTGCCTCCAGCGCGATCTGCGCGTTCATCACCTGATAACATCCACAGATTGGAACCTGCCAGATAACATCTTTATCATACGCATTTCGTCTTGAAAATGCAATATAGTTTTTTGTAACTTCACGAATTTCAAAACTGTTTTGTGCAACCGCTCTGTACGGTGCATTCATCTTCTCGGCCTGCCTTACGATCACCTCAGATGCTTCCTCTTTGTTCGCATCAAAGATCACCGGCACATCACTCTTTATGATCCCTGCTTTTTCTCCTGCGATCTTAGCGATCGTATCGCCAAGAATCTCTGTGTGATCCAGACTTATAGATGTAATGATCGTAAGAACCGGATGTAAAAATGCGTTGGTCGCATCCAGTCTTCCTCCAAGTCCGGTCTCTAAAATAATATATTCTACACCGGCTCTTTCAAAGGCTTTCATTCCCATTCCAAAGAGAAATTCAAAATAAGACGGGTGTCCTTCGCCTTCTCTTTCCATCTCCTTTGCCACAGCATAGGCTTCTGAAAAGACTTCATAAAAATCGTCGTCGGAAATTTCTTTTCGATCGATCTGGATTCTCTCATTGATCTTCACAAGATGTGGAGATGTGAAAAATCCTGTCTTTTTGCCTTCCGCCTGCAAAACTGCCTGCATATAGGCACAGACAGATCCTTTACCATTTGTTCCGGCCACGTGAATGACCTTACAGCTCTTTGCAGGGTCTTGTAATCGTTCAATATATTTTCTTGTATGTACTAACGGATGTTTCTCCGTAAACTTGGGAAGCTCTTCGATATAATCGACAGCTTCCCAGTAATTCCCCGGTATTTGATGATTCATTATTCTTCTCCATCTGCCTGTGGTACCCAGGATTTTGTAAGATCAGTCCCGGTGCCTTTCTGCACGATCAGTTTTCCCTTCTTATAAAGGTACTCCTCTGATTTTCTGAATTCGGTATTGCTTGAACCCATCTGTACAACCCAGATCTTGTCACCATTCTTTAATTCGGTGTCATCGAGATCAATTCTCGTATTGTTCAAGAATGTGGAATCCTGTTTCTCCCCATTTACAAAAATCTTACTTGACTTTGTAAAGTTCTCTCCGTAGAGACTGTATCCTTCTTCCAGGTGCGGCACGACATTTTTCAAAGTCACACTCTGGATACCCATCTTCATATGACCTTCAGTGATCGGATTTTCACCGTTGTATACGTACTGTTTTCCGTAAAGAATATCATACTGCAATAATTCCAGATCAGACTGATAGTTCTTTGTCTGTCTTCTTTCCTGGTGATAGTTAAATACGGTTCCGGAGTGGATTCCGAGACGTTCGAATACGTCTGCCATAATCTGATAAGAAGGAATATTTCTATCTTTCTTCTTAAGTCCAACGTTATCCCAGATTACATAGTTTGTATTGTAAAGGTAACGTCCTTTTAAGTCTTCTGCCTTCAGTCCCATTGTCGGTAAGTGATCACCGTAAAATACAACAACCGTAGGTTCTTTTCTCTTCTCAACCGCTTTAATGAGATTTTCGGCAAACTGATCCATCTCATAAACCTGGTTTACGTAATACTCCCATTTATTTTTCAAAGCTTCATCTTCAATTCCGCTCACTTTGATTTTCGGATTTTGGAGTACTTTTTCCTCCGGATAATCTCCATGTCCCTGTACGCTGACTGTGAAGACAAAATCATTTCCTTTTGTAGAATCCATAGAATCCATAATGTGCTTAAGGAGAACAGAATCTTTTGCCCATCCATTCTCTGTAAGCTGAAGGATATTCATGAACTCTTTACTTGTAAAGCTGTCAAATCCAATGTTATTAAATACTCTTGCACGGCTGTAAAAGTTTCCTCCATTGTTGTGCAATGCATGCGTACCATATCCTAATTTTGCAAGAGCTGTTGCAGCACTCTCGCATGTATTTTCTTTTAGCATTGTCTTATACGGATATTCTCCTGGTCCGAAATAACGAAGGTTCATACCTGTGAGCACTTCGAACTCGGTATTCGCTGTTCCTGCTCCTACGGACGGGACTTTGAAATATCCGCTGGAATACTTTTTATACATCTTATGAAGATTCGGGCATGCATCCTGAGATGTCTTGAAAAATTCTGCCTCGTCTACATCAAAATAAGATTCCAGCTGAACGAATAAAATATTTGGCTTTTCTTTCTTCGTCTTCTTATTGCTGATCGTAGATTTTGTAAGCTTTCCGTCTTTGTTGATCTTCTCCATCGTCTCTTTGCTGTATCCATCCGGTTCATCGATGCCGGTGTTAAAAATACTAGCCATGAAACAATATGGAAGGCCGTAATCTTCGTATGCAAATGCGATATTTCCAAAATAAGTAGAAACTATTCGCTTATCGACTGCCTGATTAGCTACAACCATATACACTGCGGCCCAGATCCCAATTCCGATCAGTGCACGTACACGATGGATCTTACCCGAGTACTGCCCGCCTCGTCGCCACATAGAAATTACCCATACAACGACCGCTACGATTCCTACAATAAGGATCACAATCTCAAAACCATCAAAATAATTATTGATCAGCGTCAATCCGTCTGATGCAACTTTCAAGTCCTGGGCATTAAACGGTGTGACACGCTTCAGCAGCATATATCCATTTGCCACACCGATAACCATCCAGAATACACCGATAAGAATACGTGTAAATACTCTTCGCTTGAACAGGTATACGATGGAAAATGTGACAAATATCATAAATGCATTGTACAAAAATACCAAAGGGGATTCCGTCATATAAGTCCAGCCTTCCACGATAGAATGGCGGGAAATCGCCTCGATCGCGAAGTTGATGATACATGCCAGAAGCGCATGAAACACCAGCGAAAAACGATTCATAAATTTATAAACAGGCTGCATCTTCTTTGCAAATGCACTGTTGCGGCGCGCCTCGATGATTCGTGCGCGTCGCTCCTTTCGTGCCTTATAGTGGCGGATGATATCTTCTTTTTTCAGATTTTTCAGTTTTTCAATTCCACCTTTAATATCCGGTTTTCTAATATGAATTTTTTTCATAATATCCCCTTACATGTCTTCTTATTTAGACTGTCTGTTTTTCAGTCCTTCTAGTCTTTCAGATACCTGTGCTTTCATCTGCTTGTATGTCTCAAGCTTTTCACGCTCTTCCTGTACTTTCGCTTCCGGAGCTTTGCTTACGAATTTTTCATTGTTCAGCATTCCTTCTGCACGGGCAATCTCTTTGCTTAAACGAGTTTCTTCTTTTGTCAGACGCTCAATCTCCTGATCAAAATCAATGAGTTCCTCAAGCGGAACATAAACAGTTGCATCCGGAACAACTACAGACACTGCGTCATCAGCGATTCCATTCTTATCATTCTGGATCACAAGATCAAGAACGGATGCCATCTGTTTTGCGGAGTTTGTCATAGATGCAAGTCCCTCACATAAAGGCTGGTCTTCACATACAACATATGCTGTTGCTTTTCTGGAGTTCGGAACATTCATCTCTGCACGAACATTACGGATACCACGCACGATCTCTTTGTAATGATCTACTACATTCTCTGCTGCCGGGAAGTTTAATGCTTCGTCATATGCCGGCCATGCAGACATCATAAGAGACTCTTCTTCCGGAAGCAATTTTCCATAAATTTCTTCTGTTACGAATGGCATATATGGATGCAGTAATTTCAGCGAGTTTTTCAGAACTTCTCTCAATGTCCAAAGTGCATCATTTGCTCCCTTCTGATTTTCTTCTGCATGATAAATACGATATTTTGCAAGCTCAATATACCAGTCGCAGAACTCATCCCAGATAAAGTCATAAAGTTTGGAAAGTGCGATTCCAAGTTCAAACTTATCCATGTTCTCTGTCACATCTTTGATCAATGTATTGCATTTTGATAAAATCCACTGATCAGATGGGTGAAGGCTGTCTGTTGCAGGCGCTTCCAATGTCTTATCATCTAAGTTCATCATAATGAAACGTGAAGCATTCCATACTTTATTAGCGAAATTTCTGCTTGCCTCAACTCTTTCATTATAGAAACGCATATCATTACCAGGTGCATTTCCTGTGATCAATGTCATACGAAGAGCATCTGCTCCGTACTGATCGATCACTTCAAGCGGATCGATACCATTTCCAAGCGATTTGCTCATCTTGCGTCCCTGTGAATCTCTTACAAGACCGTGGATAAATACGGTATGGAACGGTGCCTTTCCTGTATGTGTATATCCTGAAAATACCATACGGATTACCCAGAAGAAAATAATGTCATATCCGGTTACGAGTACGTCTGTCGGATAGAAGTAATCAAGATCTTCTGTCTTCTCCGGCCATCCAAGTGTTGAGAACGGCCACAGTGCAGAACTGAACCATGTATCCAGTGTATCTTCGTCCTGTGTGAAATGTGTGCATCCGCATTTCGGACATTTCTCCGGCATGCCGCTTGATACAACTACTTCACCGCACTCATCACAATAGTAAGCCGGAATTCTGTGTCCCCACCAGATCTGACGAGAAATACACCAGTCACGGATATTTTCAAGCCAGTGTAAATAAATCTTATCAAAACGCTCCGGAACAAATTTTAATTCACCGTTTTTAATCGCCTCGATTGCTGGTTTAGCAAGCTCATCCATCTTTACAAACCACTGCTGTTTTACCATCGGCTCTACCGTTGTATGACAACGGTCGTGTGTTCCTACGTTATGTGCATGTGGAACAACTTTTACAAGGTATCCCTGCTCCTCAAGATCAGCTACCATTGCTTTTCTTGCTTCATAGCGATCCATACCTGCATATTTTCCACCGTACTGCTCGTTGATCGTTGCGTCATCATTCATTACAACGATTTCCGGAAGGTCATGACGCTTTCCAACTTCGAAGTCGTTCGGATCATGTGCCGGAGTGATCTTCACTGCTCCGGTTCCGAATTCTTTATCTACATAATAGTCAGCAACGATTGGAATCTCTCTTCCTGTCAGTGGAAGGATACATTTCTTTCCTACAATATCTTTGTATCTTTCATCATCCGGATGTACAGCAATAGCTGTATCTCCAAGCATTGTCTCCGGACGTGTTGTTGCGATTTCAAGGAAATCATCTGTTCCTACGATCGGATATTTGATGTGCCAGAAGAATCCATCCTGCTCTTCGTGCTCTACTTCTGCATCAGAAAGGGATGTCTTGCATACCGGACACCAGTTGATGATACGGGATCCTTTGTAAATGTATCCTTTCTCATAAAGGCTAATGAATACTTTTTCAACTGCCTTAGAACATCCTTCGTCCATTGTGAAACGCTCTCTGTCCCAGTCACAGGAAACACCAAGCTTCTTTAACTGTCCTTCGATTGTTCCTGCATATTCTTCTTTCCACTGCCATGTTCTCTCTAAGAATTTCTCTCTTCCGAGCTCTTTCTTATCGATTCCTTCTGCTTTTAACTGGTTTGTAACTTTAACCTCAGTAGAGATCGCAGCGTGATCTGTTCCCGGAATCCACAGTGCGTTGTATCCCTGCATTCTCTTATAACGGATCAAAATATCCTGTAATGTATTATCTAATGCATGTCCCATATGCAGCTTACCTGTAATATTCGGTGGCGGCATTACTGTTGTAAATGGTTTCTTGCTTCTGTCTACTTCAGCGTGAAAATATTTATTATCACACCATTTTTCATATAACTTTTCTTCAATCGCTTTCGGATTGTATGTAGTCTCTAAATTCTGACTCATCTTTTCCTCCTCATAATCTTTCGTTCATTTTATTTCACATTTTGGTCACATTTTGGGTTTAAAAAACACCCTTTACATAATGTAAAGGGCGACTGTAACCGCGGTACCACCTTTATTATATAGAAGGGATCCTTCCATATCTCTCATCTTGTTCTATAACGGGAACGACTCCGGGATATCCTACTTGCACTTTACATGTTTCAGACATCCGGCATCCAAAGCTACCTTCTGTATCCTCTGATTCTGAAACCGCCTCTCAGCCCTTGGACGATTCTCTCTGGCAGGGAATGATACGTACTCCTCTTCTTCAACACCTTTATATATAAACATTAAATATCATAGCTACGGAAGCCTTATTTGTCAAGAAGTTTACAGAGATTTCAGAAATCCTTAAGGTTTGACTTTCATATTTTTATTTCATATAATGAAATCAATTATAACCGATAGAAAGGAAAAGAATCATGAAAAAGAAATTTACCACACTGTTAGTCATTTTGTTAATGACATTTCTGCTTCCTATGCCGTTACCAGTGCAGGCCGCTTACTCAGATACTGATACCGGCACACACGACTGGTCTGAATGGGAAGTAACCAAAAATGCAACCGTATTTAAAACTGGAATCAAAGAACGTTTTTGCTGGTATTGTGACAGCATTCAAACTAAAACTACTCCAAAAATAAAAGCTTACGCTAAAATTTCACCAAAGTCTTTGAAACTTTATAAAGGTAAATCGAAGAAACTTAAAGTCTCCTATGGAAGAGGTGATTCTGTAAAAAAATGGAAATCTAGCAATAAAAAGCTGGCATCCGTCACACAGTCTGGTAAAATCAAAGCAAAGAAAACAGGAAAAGTAAAAATAACTGTCACCTTAAAATCCGGGAAAAAAGCAACATGTACAGTGCGAATCATCAAAAAGAGAAAACCAAAACCTCAAAATAACTCCGGAACCGTATACTGGACTCCTTCCGGCAAAGTCTATCACAGTACCAGAAACTGTCCTACGCTCAAACGTTCTCGAATCATAAAATCAGGGTCTCTTTCCTCTTGTCCAAAGAAAAAGCCTTGTAAAATTTGTCATTAATATCTAAATAAAGTTCAAGCTTTTCAACAAGTACAGCCACCCTGTCAGTGTAAATGCACTGAACAGGGTGGTCAACATTACAACACTAGAACTAAGAATTCCCTCATGTCCCATATTTTTCGCCATAACAAAACAGCTTACCGTTGTCGCTGAGCTGAGCATTACAAGAATGGCTATCAGTTCTTCCCTTCGGAATCCCAACATAATTGCAATTGGCAGAAAGATTGCCGTAAGTCCAATGAGTTTCATAAATGCAGCTGCTGCCGCCGGCTTAACCTTCGCGAATGCCTTCCTTATATCAAAGGTTGCCCCCATCGCCATCAAACCCAGAGGCGTTGCTGTGTTTGCAACATTTGTCACCGTCTTCTCCATAATGTGAGGCATCTTTATTCCAAGTGCCGACCATAGAAGCCCTGCCACAATACCGATGATGATCGGGTTTGTCACAATTCCTTTCGCCGTCCGCTTTAAAACAGTCCGGTCAAGACCACTTTGCCCTGGCTTAAATATAGATAAGACAAGCACTGCCATAATATTATAAAGCGGCACACTGCCTATGATCATAACCGGCGCCATCGCTGCGTCACCATATATATTCTGGATAAAAGCAATTCCTAAAAGTGCTGCACTGCTTCGGTAGGAAGACTGGATAAATTCTCCTCTCAAAGAACGCTCCTTTAAGGCAAGCGACAAGAGCGATACAAGCGCAATGCTAAGAAAAGTTGCAAGGAAACAAAACAGCACGAATTTCAAATTCCACACTTCATGAAAATCTACCGTCGCCAAGTCATTAAACAACAACAGCGGCAGCGGGACCATAAATACGAACTTGTTCATCTTCTGCGCAAATACATCATCAATCCATCCCATTTTGTGAAATAAAAGTCCCAGGATCATAAGTAAAAAAATCGGGACGGTCGCATTTAAACTAAATATCAGATTTTCCATTTCTCTCACCTTCTGTAAATAAGATGGTTACCATTCTACCACATTTTTGCTGTCACTGCGTGATTTATTTCATCAAACTCTTACATCCTTAAACTGGCCTGTTCATTTTCCTGCCATCTGGCTTTTTTACCCAAACCACTTTGGTGGTACTATGAATGGTAGTAAATAAGTATGAAAGCGTGATATTATGACAAAAAAAATTGCCGTGATCAATGATTTATCCGGATTCGGCCGCTGTTCCTTAACCGCTGCGATCTCTGTAATCGCCGCTATGGGTGTACAGCCTTGTCCGTTGCCGACTGCAGTATTGTCAGCACAGACCGGATATCCGAGTTATTATTGTGATGATTATACAGAAAAAATGGAATATTTCCGAAGTGAATGGGAAAAGATGGGCCAGCACTTCGATGGAATCTACACCGGTTTTGTTGCAAGCGAGCAGCAGATCGATCAGATCTTTCACTTTATCGAAACATTTGACACCCCGGATACGTTTCTTCTTGTCGACCCGGTTATGGGAGATGACGGACATACGTATGCGATGTTCACACCGGGACTGTTACATAAAATGAAACGCCTCGCCATGAATGCAGACATTATCACACCAAATCTTACGGAGCTTGCTCTTCTTACGGATACTTCATTTGAAGAGATTCAAATGATCGAAGATCCGAAATCCTTAATAGAAAGAATTGTCAATTTGGCGCGAAGCCTCTGTGAAAACGGACCTTCTAATGTGATCGTTACCGGTATTCATTTCACTGACAGCGACGGTGTACGTAAGATGGGCAATCTCTATGTGACAAAAGACGAAGAAGCACTTGTCGCTTTCCCTTATATTGGCGGCAGCTACTCCGGAACCGGAGACTTATTTGCTTCCTGCTTAACTGCAGGAATTGCCAGAGGTTATGATATTCCGGCGACGATCGAGCTTGCCGGAGAATTCCTCGAAGCGTCACTTACTGATTCTGTCAAGGAAGCGATTCCTGGCAATGACGGAGTAAATTATGAGCAATACCTGGCAATGCTTACTGCCGGACCAAATGAGGATGTATAATGAACGAAAGAAATCCAAAACCAGTCACTTTATTAACTTTTACCGGATTGTTTGCAGCTGTCATTACATTGATGACTGCTTACATCTGCCACGTCCCTTACGGTGCAAATGGCGGATACATCCACTTCGGTGACGCACTGATCTACATTGCAGCTGTGATCTTGCCAAGACCATATGCAATGGCGGCAGCAGCCATTGGCGGCGGACTTGCAGATCTTTTAACTGCTCCGATGTGGGCACCGGCGACGATCATCATTAAGATGCTGATCACACTGCCATTTACAAGCAAGAACGGACGCATGTTAAACTTAAGAAATATTATCGCACCGTTCCTTGCCGCACTTATTTCTGCTACCGGTTACTATCTCGCACAGGGCATCCTCTTTGGATCATGGATCTCTGTATTAGTATCTTTCGCAGGAAGCGCTGTACAGTCCGGCGGAAGTGCAGTAATTTTCCTCGTCCTTGCAGGTGCGATGGATAAAGCACATTTAAAAAACAAGGCAGAGATCATTTTATATCAATAGAAATTCATTTCAAAAAAGGAGGATATAAATATGGCTGATATTTTATACACTTACAAAAACCAGGTATACGCAAACATTACAAACCGATGCAACTGTAGATGCACGTTCTGCATCCGTGGCCACGAAGACGGTGTCGGCGATGCAGAGACACTGTGGCATAAAAAGGATCCGACTTTAGAAGAAATAAAGGCTGCCATCGATGCATTTGATTTCACCGGCTATGATGAGCTTGTATATTGTGGATATGGTGAGCCGACATGCGCTCTCGACATTTTATTAGAAACTGCAAAATATGCAAAAGAGAAGTACAATGTAAAGATCCGTATTAATACAAACGGACTTGGCAACCTGGAGCACGGACGCGACATCATCCCGGATCTTGCCGGTGTTGTCGATTCCCTTTCCATAAGCTTGAATGCTCCGGATGCCGAAAAATATAACGCCGTCTCAAGACCGCGTTTTGAAGGTGCTTTTGAAGCTATGCTTTCTTTCGCCCAGGAAGCGCAAAAATCGATCCCTTCTGTAAAACTGTCTATCGTAGACGTCTTACCGGAAGAAGAGATCGAAGCATGCAAGGAACTTACTGCAAAGCTTGGCGTTCCTTTGAAAATAAGAAAATTCTCTTAATTTTCCTCTTTTTGTATTGATTTTGGCGTACAGTGCATGTAACGCTTGAATATCTGCCCGAAGTAGGCCGGGCTCGCAAATCCTACTAATCCCGCTGTCTCGGCAACACTCTTGCCTTTCTTGAGCAGCGGGATACTTTTTTGTATACGAAGTGACATCAAATACTCAAGGATGGTCATATTCATATGCTTCTTAAAAAAGCGACAGCACTCACTCTTACAGATGTTGACCTGTGCTGCGATGTCATCCAGATTAATGTCTTTGCTGTAATTTTGCTCCATATAAGAAAGCATCTCTCTTAATCGCTCCAGATGTACAGCGCTCTCCGTCTTCGCATGTGGATTTTGCATATAATCCTTATATAAATATCTCCATATCTCCAGAAGTGCCATCTGCGCCTGCATCTCATAGTCGTCCGGCTGCTCTTTCACAACGTTCTGTATGTGCTGCATCTTCCTTAAAATGTCCTGATGCCAGTCCACATCCCGTTCAAGCTTCAATGCCGGGAAGCTACCGTCCTCAATGATCGGTTCCACATATTTACTTTGGAAAATACTTCCGTCATATCCATACAGAAGCCTTGGATGAAAAGTGATCGACAAATACGTACAAGGCTTCCGATCCTTCCTGCACCCCGCATGCAATGTCTGACTGTTGCCAAAAAGGCCCTCACCCTCACGCAGGTAATAAATCTTATCATTGACACGATATTCGATCTCACCGGAAATGATCCATGTAAGCTCAATCTCCGGGTGCCAGTGCCAAAGAAAAACGCCCTGCTCATAGGCCTCAATATGCTCCAAAGAGACATGTAATGGGAATGCAAAACTCCCATGTTTTTTAATTTCTTTCTGGTTTTGTTCGATATTTATCTGCATTTTCTTACTTCCTCAATATCCTTATGGTATTGTATATGATTCTTATTGCTTATCTACAACTATCTCATTATTATTATCATAGAACAAGTGAGCATTATTAGCAACATAAATAAAAAACAATTAAGAAATGAGGATGAAAAAATGACTGAAAAACTGACAAACACTTTCCATGAACTTTTTGGTGCCGAAGGCGATATCCGCACTTATTTTGCGCCAGGTCGTGTAAATCTGATCGGGGAACATACAGATTATAATGGCGGGCACGTATTTCCATGCGCACTGACACTTGGAACTTATGCAGTTGCAAGAAAAAGAGAAGACCGTGTTTTAAATTTCTATTCTGAAAACTTCTCTTCTCTCGGCGTGATCAAAACAAGCCTTGACGACCTTGTACCGGATAAGAAAGCCGGATGGACAAACTACCCGAAGGGAGTTATGTGGGCATTTGAAAAACGTGGATACAAGCTCACACATGGACTTGACATCGCAATCTATGGCGATATCCCAAATGGTTCTGGTCTTTCTTCTTCTGCATCATTAGAAGTATTAACAGGAATCGTATTAAAAGATATGTTCGGATTTGATTCCTTATCTATGGCGGAGATCGCACAGATTGGACAGTATTCTGAGAACAACTTCAACGGATGTAACTGTGGTATCATGGATCAGTTCGCAAGTGCTATGGGTAAAAAAGACAATGCGATCTTCCTTGACACAAACACATTAGAGTTTGAGTATGCACCGGTTGCTCTTCCAGACGCTAAGATCGTTATTACAAACAGTAAAGTAAAACACAGCCTTGTCGATTCTGCATACAATGACCGCAGAAACGAATGCGAGACTGCATTAGAAGAGTTAAAAGCAGTTCTTCCGATCAAAACTCTTGGAGATCTTTCCGAAGAAGAGTTTGAAGCTCACAAAAATGCAATCAAAGACCCGGTAAGAACACTTCGTGCAAAACATGCTGTATATGAAAACCAGAGAACGATCCGTGCCGTTGAAGCACTGAAGGCAAACAATATCGAAGAGTTCGGCAAATTAATGAACGCTTCCCATGTTTCTCTGAAAAATGATTATGAAGTATCCTGCGAAGAAATCGATGTACTCGTTGACCTTGCATGGAAAATTCCAGGCGTGATCGGATCTCGAATCACAGGAGGCGGATTCGGCGGATGTACTGTCAGCATCGTAAAAAATGACGCTGTAGATACATTTATCGAGACAGTAGGAAACGGATACAAAGAGCAGACCGGACACACTGCTGAATTCTATGTTGTAGAAGTTGGCGACGGAGCTCATCGTCTTAGCTAGGAGGGTATATTGATGTTATTTGAGAATATTAAATATTTAGTAGATTACGGTATCAAGACAGGCTTGACACCGGAGTGTGAACGCATTTACACAACGAATCTTTTGTTAGACCTTTTCCATGAGGATAACTATGAAGAGCCGGAAGCGACCAATGAGGCTGCTCCGGAGCTTGAGACGATTCTTGCAAACCTTTTAAAAGTTGCTATTGAACGTGGAATTATTGAAGACAGTATCGTATACCGCGATCTTTTCGACACAAAAATCATGAACTGTCTTCTTCCAAGACCTGCACAGGTACAAGCTGATTTTTGGAAGAAATACGAAGCTTCTCCGGAAGAGGCAACGGATTACTATTACAAATTCAGCCAGGACAGCGACTACATCCGCCGCTACCGTGTTGCAAAAGACTTAAAATGGAAAGTTGATTCTCCATACGGTGAGATTGACATTACAGTAAACTTATCTAAACCGGAGAAAGATCCAAAAGCGATTGCAGCTGCAAGAAATGCCGCTTCCAGCAGCTATCCAAAATGCCAGCTCTGCATGGAAAATGAAGGATATGCAGGAAGAGTCAACCATCCGGCAAGAGAGAATCATCGTATCATCCCGATCACAATCAACGACAGCAAATGGGGATTCCAGTATTCTCCATATGTTTATTACAACGAGCACTGTATCGTATTTAACGGGCAACACATTCCGATGAAGATCGACCGCGCAGCATTTACAAAGCTTTTTGACTTTATTAAGCTGTTCCCACATTACTTCCTCGGATCCAATGCGGACCTTCCAATTGTAGGAGGATCTATCTTAAGCCACGATCATTTCCAGGGCGGACATTATACTTTCGCTATGGCAAAGGCTCAGATTGAACGTCCGGTTACAATCCCAGGTTACGAAGATGTAGAAGCCGGCATTGTAAAATGGCCATTATCTGTACTTCGTATCCGCAGCAAAGACACAGACCGTCTCATTGACCTTGCTGACCACGTATTAAAGTGTTGGAGAGGTTACACAGACGAAGATGCATTTATCTTTGCAGAGACAGACGGAGAGCCACACAATACAATTACTCCGATCGCAAGAAAAGTAGGCGATACTTACGAACTGGATCTTACACTGCGTAACAACATTACAACAGAAGAAAATCCATTAGGTGTTTATCATCCACATGCCGAATATCATCACATTAAGAAAGAAAATATCGGCCTCATCGAAGTTATGGGACTTGCAGTACTGCCATCCCGCCTCAAAGAAGAATTAGAGCTTCTTGCTGACTACATCGTAACAGGCAAGGATATCCGTTCAAATGACAAAATCGAGAAACATGCAGACTGGGTTGATAAATTTCTGCCTGCTTATAGCAGCATAACAGAGGATAATGTAATGGAAATCCTCCAGAAAGAAGTTGGTATCGTCTTCACACACGTTCTTGAAGATGCCGGTGTTTATAAGTGCACCGAAGAGGGACGCAGTAACTTCATGAAGTTCATCGAAACACTTTAGGGTAAGCTAAGATTTTCTTAAGAAATTTTATAAACATTTATATTTTTTGTCATAATGATGTCACATTTGACTTGTATACTAATAGTATCAAATAAAGAGGACGTCGGATGTATAGCCCGGGGAGTAGCTCTTATGTCTGCCGGACCTCGCCTAGACATTTACTTAATATAGTTTATATAGATTTCGTTTTTACCCTCTCAAAAAGGGGCTGTGAAATAAGTCCCTAAAAGAAATAGGACCATTCGTTCATGCGA
>JAUNTC010000015.1 GCA_030538915.1 Lachnospiraceae bacterium
ACTGGCTGTTAGGTGGTGTATTCCCTACAACTTATATATTAGGAGGAGCTATTTTATGAAAACCATTCAGGCAAAGAAATTAACGGCAGATGCATTCAGACAGTATGGAACATTTTACTCTGCAGTTGACGGAGAAGGTTACGGACTGGGAGGTGGATTTTTCACATTTTATCCGGATCGGATTGCAGTGTCATCTGAGAAACGGATCGGTTTTTCTACATTGAAGGTGAGAAAGCCGGAGCGCTATGTAGTTGATGAATTAGAGTATCATAAGACAACATGGGAGATCGTAATGCCTCTCAATGACGATGCGCTGCTTCACGTGGCACCAAAATCCGGCGGAGATGTTGTGACAGAGCTTACAGAAGCGTTTATTGTGCCAAAAGGAACGATGGTGAAGATGGATGCGGCTGTCTGGCATCTGGCTGCTATGCCGATAAACGTAGAGGAATTAGAAAGCCTCATTGTATTGCCGGAAGGAACGTATATGAATGATTGCACGAAAGTGGCACTTACGGAAGAACAGAAATTTGAGATTGTAATATAAGTGGAAGATATAAATGACAGGAACAAAAATTGATACAATAAAAATACGACAGCTGAATCGGGAAAAGACATTTGAGTATATTAAGAAAAATCCGATGACCACCCGGGCGGATGTGGCGAAGGAGCTGAACTTAAGCTTCCCTACGGTGACCAGTATCGTAACGGAGCTTGAGGAGGCAGGACTGCTCCTCGCCCAGAAAAGCAATGTGAACACAGGCGGTCGGTCTTCGATGGCATACGTTTGCGATGAGAATGCCAGATGCGCAGTCGGAATCCAGATTTCGGAGCGGTATATGAAAGGACTGGTTCTTGATCTGCAAGGCGCCCTCAAGGGAAAGATTATTTTAGAGAAAATAAAGTTTCAGTCGGATGATGCATACAGACAGAGGATTGGAGCGCTGTATGAAAAACTGGTGAAGGAAAATGGTTTAAAAGATGGTCAGATCCTTGGCGTCGGGATCAGCGTGGAAGGGCTGACGGACAGCGATGGCGAGCGGGTGACCTGCAGCTTTATCGAGCAGATGGCAGATGTGCGAAGAGAAGAACTTGCAAAGTATATTCCGGCAGAAAATCGTCTCTTTCATGATATGACAGCAGCAGGCTACAGCCCGAAGATCCGTCGGGAAGAGAACGTATTTTACCTTTCATTGAACAGTACCGTAGGTGGAACCGTTCTGAATTTTGACGAAGTTTATCATGGCAATCACAACCGTGCCGGAGAGATCGGTCATATGCGGCTTGAACGAAATGGAAAGCGCTGCTATTGCGGAAACGATGGATGCTTTGATGCTTATTGCAACACGCTGATATTAAAAGACGCAGCCGGAGGAGAATTAAAAGATTTCTTTGCCGGGATCGATAGCGGAAATCAAACTTATGAAAACATACTGGATGCATATGTAGAAAGACTGAGCGATGCCATTTTCAATATCCGCATGCTGTTCGACAATACAATATTGCTCGGTGGAGAGTTGGGCGAATATGCATCCTATTTCATCGAGAAAATATGGAATATACTCGATCAGAGAGACATTTACAGAGAAGAAAGTGCAAAAGATTATGTGAAGGTATGCGAGGATGGGGAAAATGTCATCGCAGCCGGAGCGGCAATGTATTACATCAATCAGGCATCCGTCCGATTGTAAAAATAAGAAAACAAATCAAGGAGGAAGGCAACAAATGACAGAATTAGAAATCAAAGAATTAATGTGTGAAGTAGGAAGACGAGTTTACAACAGAGGTATGGTAGCTGCCAACGATGGAAATTTCTCCGTTAAGTTAAATGAGCATGAATTCTTATGCACACCGACAGGAGTGAGCAAAGGATTTATGACACCGGAATACATTTGCAAAGTCGATGAGAATGGAAATGTGATCGAAGCAAATGAAGGCTTCCGTCCATCATCTGAGATTAAGATGCATATGCGTGTTTACAAAGAAAGACCGGATGTGAATTCCGTTGTCCATGCACATCCGATGTATGCAACATCTTTTGCATGCTGCGGAATGGGACTTACAGAGAAGATCATGCCGGAGGCTGTGTTAGCACTTGGCGAAGTTCCGCTTGCAAAATACGGAACACCGTCTACAGAAGAGATTCCAGATTCAATCGTAGAATTTTTAGATTACTATGATGCAGTGCTTCTGGAAAATCACGGAGCACTTACATTTTCTGATTCGCTTATGAATGCATATTTCAAGATGGAATCTCTGGAATTTTATGCAAGACTTCTCTATCAGGCAAAAATGCTTGGTGGCCCGAAGGAGATTCCGGAAGACCAGGTGCTTCGACTTTATTCTATGAGAAGCCAGTACGGACTGACCGGAAAACATCCTGCAGACAAACTGAAAAAATAAGAAGACGAAAGGATGGTGTGCAGAATGCAAGAACAAAAGCCGGACTATGTATTGGCATTTGATTTTGGCGCTTCCAGCGGAAGAGCGATCCTTGGATCTTTGAAAGACGGAAAGATCGAGATGGAGGAGGTCCATCGATTTTCCAATGACCCGGTAAATGTAAATGGCACAATGTACTGGGATACACTTCGCCAGTTTTTTGAGATCAAGCAGGGAATTGTGAAAGCGAAAAAATATGGCAATATTAAAAGTATGGGCATCGATACGTGGGGCGTAGACTTTGGTCTTATTGATGAACACGGTGCTCTTCTTGAAAATGCAGTTCACTACCGCGATGAGCGAACAGCCGGGATGGATGAAAAAGTGTTTGCAAAAATTCCAAAGCCGGAGCTTTACCGCATTACCGGAAATGAATTTAATTATTTCAATACGATCTTTCAGCTGAATGCTTTAAAGGAACAAAGACCGTGGATGCTTGAGCGCGCGGATAAGTTCTTATTTACTCCGGATTTATTCAACTACTTCCTTACCGGAGAGAAACGTGCAGAGTATACAATGGCAACGACTTCCTCGCTTCTGGATATCCGCAAAAGAGAGTGGTCAAAGGAAGTGATGGAAAATATCGGCCTTCGAGAAGATTTCTTCCCGGAGCTGATCGCAAGTGGAAGTATCGTCGGACCATTGAAAGAGGAAATATGTGAAGAGCTTGGCGTTTCGCCTATGCAGGTAATCGCCGTTGCCTCCCACGATACACAGAGCGCATCGGCAGCCGTTCCTACGAAAGAGAAGGATTTTATTTTCATTAGCTGTGGAACGTGGAGTCTCTATGGAACGGAGCTGGACGAGCCGGTGATCGGTGAAAAATCGTTGGAGATGAATGTGTCAAACGAAGGCGGGTACGGAGGAAAGATCAACTTTCTGAAAAATCTGACCGGTCTTTGGATGGTTCAGGAGAGCAGAAGACAGTGGATCCGTGAAGGAAAAGAATATGGTTTTGGTGAGCTGGAGAGCGAAGCGAAGAAGGTAGAACTTTTCCAGAACTTTGTAGATCCGAATGCAAAAGAATTTGTGCCGGCCGGAAATATGCCGGAGAGGATTCGTACATATTGCAAAGAGACCGGACAGATCGTACCGGAAACACCGGGCGAGATCGTATGCTGTATCAATCAGAGCCTTGCAATGAAATATAAAAGAGAGCTTGATAAAATCGAGTATTGCCTTGGCAAAAAATACGATACGATCCATATGATCGGCGGTGGAATCCAGAGTAAACTTCTTTGTCAGATGACGGCAAACGCAACCGGATGCCGTGTTGTTGCAGGACCGGTTGAGGCGACTGCACTTGGAAATATAGCAGTACAGATGATCGCCCTTGGAATGATAAAAGATATTTCTGAGGCGAGAGAGATCATCAGCCGCTCAGAAAAGACGTGCGTTTACGAACCACAGCATATGGAAGAGTGGAGTGAAGCGTACAAAACATACTGTGACACTATGAAAAAATAATAGGAAAAGTAATATGTAAAAGAGAATGCCGGAAGATGCAAGAAAATCCTACACCTTCTGGCATTATTGTTATCCCAGGGGAGGGATATGTATTACTTACTGGATCTCTGCGATGGTCACATTGCCGTACACAGATTTCCAGTCAGCATCAAAGTCATCGACAGCCTTTAAAATGTGTGCCTGTCCCAATGCGGCAGACAGAATGGACGGATCCATTGTAGCGGTCTGCGCACCGGCGAGAAATGCACGGTCTACCTGCCCCGCATTTTTAAAGCTGGCTCCAAGAATCTTAGTTTTGTAATCATATAACTCGATCATCTCTGCAAAAGAAGCGATCACATCATCCGGATCGATCCCCATATTTTCCATACGGTTAAAATAAGGAGCAATATGATCCGCACCGGCTTCCATAGCGAGAAATCCCTGCTGTTTGCTGTAAATAGCAGTTGCAGTCACTGTGACACCTTTGGCTTTCAAAAGCTTGATCGCCTTCATTCCTTCCAGAGTGACCGGAATCTTTACGCAGACTTTATCGTCTACTTTGTCAAGAATTGCATCTGCATCGCGAAGCATTCCGTTTGTGTCACGTGCAGTAACCTGAATGTGGAGGTCTTTGTCCATTCCGATAATAGAGCGGATCTCCTTCATATGAGAAAAGAAATCAATCTTTCCTTCTTTCTTTACGATCGACGGGTTAGATGTAACGCCGGCGATCGGGAAAATATCGTAATAATAGCGAATGTCATCAAGATTAGCTGTGTCCAGTAAGTACTTCATAAGAAACCTCCTTAAAAACAAATGATAGTTACTCAGCTATAAGTATATGTATGCCCTGTTCGTTGAGATACTTATAATCTTCATCTAAAATGCCAGAATCTGTGATCAGCTGGTAGACATCCGGGCATCGAAGATAAGCTACGGCGCCGGCCTGCCTGAACTTTGTAGAGTCTGCCAGAATATATGTATGGGTGGCAGATTTGATCATCTCGCGCAGTGTGTCAGTGCGGATGAGGTCCTCGCCGGTGAATCCAAAATCTCTGGAAAATCCGTCTGTTCCGGCAAAAATCTTATCTACATGAAAATTCTGTATGGCCTGTTTGGTGAGCGGCCCGACTAAAGATCTTCCTTTTGGCTGCAAGGTGCCACCAAGTAGAATGATCTCAACAGTATTATAATCTGCAACATAATCTGCAAGATAGACAGAGTTTGTAATGATCGTAATGTTCTGCTTATGTTTTGCAAGTTCTTCTGCGAACAGTGCACACGTAGAACCGGATTCAATGATCAACGTTTCACCGTCCTGAACGAGGGAAGCAGCAGCATGTGCGATCCTTTGCTTATTGTCATAGTGAAAGGCCATACGATAATTAATATCATCCGGGTCCTTAAGCAGAGCGTAACCACGTTCTCGTTTGATGATCCCGCGCTCTGACAGTGTATCTAAATCCTTTCGGATCGTAACTTTCGAGGTATTCAGATAGTCCGCAAGTGTGGCCACCTCGGTTTTGCCATGTTCGGTCAGATATTCAAGTAATGCGGTATGCCGTTCTTTCAATGTCATAAGGCACCCTCCTTAAATAATGAATAGGCGCAGATCTATGTGAAAAGCGCAGTGGATGAGACGTTTCCCACCTCTTTTATATTACCATTGAAATGTACATAAGTCAACAATAAAGGTTTCGTACGAAAGGCAAATGCATTTCAAAACATTTACAAAGCGATGAAAATATGGTATATTTGGAACATAGAAATTCGAAGAAAAATGAGAAGGAGAGCGGTGGGTATGGAAAAATATTTGATCGCACATGATCTTGGGACATCAGGGGATAAAGCCTCTTTATTTTCTACAGAAGGAACACTTGTAAGAAGTTATACGGCATCTTACAATACCCATTATTTTCAGAAAAATCATGCAGAGCAGGATCCGAATGACTGGTGGGAGGCGATCGTTCTTGCAACAAGAGAGATCACGAAGGATATCGACCCACGTGCGGTGCTTGGTATTTCATTTTCTTCGCAGATGCAGGCTTGCATTGTAGTAAATAAAGAAGGAAAGGCATTGCGGCCGGTTATGATCTGGGCGGATCAGCGCGCAGGAGAACAGGTCGACATGCTTGTAGACAAGGTCGGTGAGAATCGGATGTATGAGATCAACGGTCACAGACCGAGTGCAAGCTACAGTATAGAGAAACTGATGTGGATCAAGGAGCATGAGCCACAAGTATATGCAGATACATATAAGATGCTTCTTGCCAAAGATTATATAATCTGTCGTCTTACCGGAGAGTTTGTTACAGATTATTCAGAAGCTTCCGGGACAGATGCATTTGACCTTCGAAACCTTAAGTGGTCCGAGGAAGTGCTTCAGGCAGCTGAGATTCCTTATGATAAAATGCCAGAACTTCATAGCTCTACGGATGTGATCGGCAATCTGACGAAGGCGGCTGCTTTGGAACTTGGTCTTACAACCGAGACGAAGATCGTATGCGGAGGCGGTGACGGCCCGTGTTCTGCACTTGGAGCTGGCAGCATAAAGAATGGCCAGATGTTTTTGTCTTATGGAACATCTGCGTGGATCGCAGGAACATCCGATGAAGTATTTTTGGATAAGGACAGGACACTTATCTGCTTTGGACATGTCATACCGGGAAAATATATGCCTTGCGGCACAATGCAGGCTGCAGGAAGTTCTTATTCTTACATTCGACATGCACTTTGCAAGGAGGAAGAAATAATCGCTGCAGAAGAAGGGACATCTGTTTACGAGGTGATGAACCGATTAGTCGAACAGTCTCCGGCTGGAGCAAAAGGGCTTGTATTCCTTCCGTATCTGGTTGGTGAGAGAAGTCCGAGATGGAATCCGGACACGTCAGGAAGTTTTCTGGGGATTCGTATGGAGCATGAGAAATGTGATTATGTTCGTGCGGTGTTGGAAGGCGTAGCAATGAATCTTTCCATCATTCTTGAAAAGCAGAGAGATAATGGAAAGATAGAAGAGCTGACCTTAACTGGAGGCGGTGCGAAGGGCGATGTGCTCTCTCAGGTACTTTCCGATGTGCTCGGCGTGAAGCTTTCAAGACTTGACCATGTGGAGACGGCAACTTCTGTTGCGGCAGCAGTGATCGCAGGAATCGGTGTAGGCGTATTTGAAGATTTTTCAGTTGTAGAGCAGTTTGTAAAGAAAGAAAAGACATTTTCCCCAAACGATAGCTGTAAGAAAGTGTATGAGAGACAGAAAAAACTGTTCGAGAAAGGCTACGAATGTCTGGTGGATTATTATCAGCTGGACGCGAATGAATAAGTATATCACAGGGAAACCTGTCAATATAGGAAGAAATGCAAACACAATAAAAGGAGGACAACAAGGCGATGAAACATGGAATTTATTATGCGTACTGGGAAGAAGAATGGGCAGCAGATTACCAATATTATGTAGAAAAGGTTGCTCGCTTAGGATTTGATATTCTGGAGATTGGTGTAGGCCCGATCGCAGATTATTCCAAAGAAGAGATCAAAGAACTTAGAAAATGTGCAGATGACAACGGAATTATTCTTACTGGTGGATATGGACCGACATTTAACCATAATATGGGTTCCGCAGATCCGAAGATCAAAGCAGAGGCGCTGGACTGGTATAAGAAAACATTTGAAGTGATGAGCGCATTGGATATGCACTGGCTTGGCGGAGCACTGTATTCTTACTGGCCGGTTGACTTTTCATCTGTGAACAAAGCAGAAGACTGGAAATATAGTGTGGAAGGTGTTCGTGAACTTGCAGATGCAGCAAAACCGTACGAAATAGATCTTGGAATGGAAGTGATCAATCGTTTCGAGACACACATTTTGAATACTTCCGAAGAGGGTGTTAATTTCGTGAAAGAAGTGGACAAAGACAACGTAAAAGTAATGCTTGATACGTTCCATATGAATATTGAGGAAGTGAGCATTGGTGATGCGATCCGTCATGCAGGAAGTCTCCTTGGACATTTTCACACCGGCGAGTGTAACCGTATGGTACCGGGGAAAGGACGTATCCCGTGGCGAGAAGTAGGCGATGCATTACGTGAGATTGGTTATGACGGAAATGTTGTTATGGAGCCGTTCGTACGCATGGGTGGACAGGTAGGAGCCGACATTAAAGTATGGCGTGATATCAGCCGTGGCGCAAGTGAGGAAGAGCTTGACAGAGATGCAGCTCGCGCAGTGGAATTCCAGAGATATATGTTAGGATAATCAAATGCCAGAACTGTTTGATAGATAAACGGTTCTGGCATTTTTCTATTTACGCATTTTCAATTTTTACGGTTGATACAGAAGCGGCATTTTGGCATTTTGCTTTCTCGGCTCCCGCACGGCGGAAGCTTGCGAAGATCGATCCCGCAATGTTGTGCCATACGCTGAAAATTGCACCCGGAAGTGTAGCCAGCGGATTAGCAGCAAAATTGGCAGCTGCCAGAGAGACAGCAAGCCCGCTGTTTTGCATTCCAACTTCAATCGCAATGGCAGTCGTTCTGGAATATTCCACGCCAAAGAGTTTTGCGGCTAAGAGCCCTAGCATCATACCACAGAAATTGTGAATCGCTACAACGACGAGAACTAATAAACCACAGCTTAATATTTTCTCTGCGTTGATCGCTACGATTCCGCCGATGATCATTACGATCGCAACAACGGAAATCAAAGGCATAACATCGGACACTTTATCTACGTGATCCTTTGCAAGTGTCCGAAGGAGAATACCAAGAAGTACCGGGATAAGGATTACTTTCACGACAGATAACACCATCGCAAAGAAGGATACTTCCACCCATGCTCCGGCAAGAACGTAGACAAGGCAAGGCGTCATAAGCGGCGCAGCTAAAGTAGAGACAATTGTCATTCCGACAGAAAGCGCCACATCTCCACCGGCGATGTAAGTGATTACATTGCTGGCAGTTCCGCCCGGACAGCATCCGACTAAAATTACACCAAGTGCAAGGTCATCCGGCAAATGCATGAGCTTACATAATGCCCACGCTACGCAAGGCATAATCGTATACTGCGCAATGGCACCGATCAATACTTCTTTTGGTCTGGAAAAAATAGCTTTAAAATCCGCAAGGCGTATAGTAAGCCCCATGCCGAACATGATCACGCCAAGGAAAATGGATGTATAATTGGTCATCCATGCAAAGCCGTCCTGCCAAAAAAATGCAAGGCAGGAGAAGGCGATAATGATGATGCCAATATATCTGGATGCAAAGTTACTGATTTTACCGATTTTCTTTAAAACTGTATCCATAAGCTTATACCTCAAAGCTGAAGTTGTCGATGAGTCTTGTTTTACCGATATATACAGCCATTGCTACGAGGACATCGTTGTCTACTTTCTCAACCGGCTGCATAGTAAGGGCGTCGACTATGGAAACATAATCAATTTTTGCTAATGGTTCTGCATCGATCAAAGCACACATTTTTCCCAAAACATCTTCTGCCAGAATGCCTTTGCAAATGAGACTTTCGCCGAGCTTTACAGCCTGTGAAAGGCAGAGAGCAGCTTTTCTTTCTTCCTCATTTAAGTAAGTGTTTCTGGAAGATTTTGCAAGGCCGTCTTCTTCACGAACGATTGGGCAGCCTACGATCTCGATATCAAAATTTAAATCCTTTACCATCTTACGGATAATAGCAAGCTGCTGTGCATCTTTCTGCCCGAAGTAAGCTCTGTCCGGATCTACGATGTGGAACAGTTTGGATACAACAGTGCACACACCCTTAAAGTGGATCGGACGTGTCTTACCGCACAGTGTGTCGGATAAAGTATCTATACTTACAAATGCATGTGGATCCTGATACATCTCAGCAGGTTCCGGACAAAAAAATAAGATCTGTTCCGAGACTCTCGCAAAGGTTGCTGTCGCGTTCAAAATCACGTGGATAGGCTTCTAAGTCTTCTGTCGGACCAAACTGTGTCGGATTGACAAAGTCGGAAACGACTACGATATCATTCTGCTCTCTACATTTTTTAATAAGACTTGCGTGCCCTTCATGAAGAAAGCCCATTGTCGGGACAAGACCTATTGTTTTGCCTTCCTTTTTCCATGCTTTAATCTGGTTTCTTGTTTCTGCTACTGTTTTTGTTACTTTCATGTTATCTCCTCTTTCTCGGCTGTTAAGCCGGCAGCATTGTATTGAGATAGCCTCTTGTTTGAAATCTGTATCCTCTTATCCTGACAGTAAAAAAAGCGCATGAGGGTATAATCCGACCCTAAAACGCTTCTCGGTGATTTCCTGTATATTGAGTCTAGTTTTACAAATGTAAATACCAGCTCGCATCTTGTTAAGATTCCAGTGATTTCATCCAGAGTATAGTTTTGAGTGCAAATACTATCTCTGAAAAATATTATTGCATCCGGAAGAGGTGTTGTCAATATACCAGCTGCGAAGTGCTTGTCCTAGGTGAAGTACAATTTATGAGTGATTTCCAAAACTCCGGGTGGTATAATACTGTTAAGAAATATTTGCAGTTGAAGAAAATAATCGGAAAAAGGAGGTCTGTGTCTATGAGAAAATGGCAAAAAGCAGTAGTAACTACAATTGTAACTTTGGCAGCAGTATTATTTGTTCTGCCAGTGACGGCAGAAGCAAAAAATCCGTCTATGGTGCGGCTGAAAACCGGGAAAACTTACAAAAGCTATGATATTACCGGGGACAAGAAGAAGGATACGATAAAGATTACTACACCAAAGAATAAGTATGAAACCTATGATGTCGTAAAGATCAAAATAAACAATCAAACAACGAAGTTGAAAAATACGTGGAGCAGCTTTAGTATCAAGACATATCTTATGACATTAAAAAACGGAAGATCATATCTGTGGATAAAGGGAGAAGCGGATAATGAGGATGATCCGTGGGAATGCCTGTATCGTTATAAGAATGGGAAGCTTGTGAAAGCAGTGGATTTTAAAAACTCTTCTTACAATTATACGAATCATCATCATACGAGAATTATAAAAGTAGCAGGTAATACGATCAGCACAAGACAGTATATTATGTCTACAGCGATGGCCGGTGTGGAGTACAAAGTAGATTATGCGTATAAGAACGGTGCTTTGAAAAGAACATCATCTGCCTATACAATCGTGGATGCCGGTTATAAATATATGACCAATTTAAAGCCAGGTACAATGAAGAGCACAAAAGCATTATATCGTGATGCATCCTGCATGAAGAAAGCAGGTACAGTGAAGGCAGGCACGAAAGCAAATGCAGTGAAAATATATATGACAAAGAAAGCTTTTCATGTGAAGATCAAGACGGTGAATGGAAAAACCGGTTGGGTGAAAGGTTCCAGAAGATTCAATTCAAATGCATTGATTTTCAAAGAGTGTTTCTATGCGGGGTAAAAAAATTACGTATTCTAAATCAGATAAAAGAATAGTAGAATAAAAGATAAGCGCTTCGGTACGGTGTTGTTCGTATCGGAGCGCTTGCTTTTTGAGGTCTGGGCTGCAATATGCTGTTGAAAATTGATGCAGTGAAATGCAAGAATAAAAAAGGACCAAATGAATGTTCCATAAGAGATTATTTCTCCTTCTTCAATGCTTGTTTTTTCGCCGCAATTAATTGTTCTAATTGATCTAATTCTTCTAAGCTTGTTTCTGCGTCAATTAATGATGCACAAAAAGAAAACGGAGAAGAACCAACAATGTCTTCAAAGGATTCGTTGAAGTAGTCTTCCTTGGAAATGCATGGAGTATAGCTTCGTGTCAACACAGTCCCACTATAGACGATATCTGCCACTTTAATATATTCTGCTTTGATAAGTGCACGCAGACAAGCCTGGATTGTGTTGATGTTTAAAGAAGGATTTTCTTTTTCTATGTTGGAAGCGATCATTGGAGTTGGACTGTTCCATAGAATTTTCATAACTTCCAGCTGTTTTTTTGTGAGCTTTTGACGATTTTGTTTTTTCATTAGTATATGCCTCCTTGTGCGAATATCTATAATACGTATATACATATACTATAAAGGAAAAAAGAAAACATGTCCATGGAAAATAAGAAAAAAACAGAAAAACAAAAATATAGTAAGACGCTGATATGTTAAAAAAATACTAAAACTCTGCCGTCATATGCGCAACTAACTGTTCAGTGAAATCCTGTATATAAGGAATGGCAGCACCGATTGCTACAGCATCTTTCTTACATTTTCCGGAAAGGATGTAAGTAACATTGCGGTCAAAGGTTGAACGATCCGCCACTTTTTCACGAATGAGTTCTAAGTCTTCTTCAGTAAAGTAAGATGCAATATGTCCTCCCAAAATGACTGGGGTTTCCAACACCATGTGAAGGTTGTTGATCAATATCGCAACATAGGAAAGATAGTCTTCCAGACGTTTTTGGCAGTCTGCATTTTTCTCTTCTCTTTTCTTAAAAAAGAGATCAAGTTCCTGATGGATGTCCGTGGTGTCAGATCCAAGAAGCGCATGCCCGGAACAGTAACATTCGGCACAGCCTGACTTGCCACAGTAGCATGTAAGACCGTCCGGGACAAGTGTCATATGTTCGAATGTACCACTTTTTCCGGTAGTCCCAACCTGTAGTTTGCCGTCTATAAGCACTGCTCCGCCAAGGTGTTGACCGAGAGAAATATAGATGGCATCCGTAAGATCACTTTGTTCCCAAAGTTCACTGTAGCAGGCACATTCCGCATCGTGGATCAGTCTGCATGGAACGGAAAAAGCATCTGTAAAAGCATCAAGGCGCAGTCCGGTACTGTCTAATATTTTCCCGAAAGTAAAGCATTGTCCGTCAGGGGAGATCAGTCCCTGGACACCAATACCAATTCCGAGAAGACGTTCTTCATCATAATTATTTTCATGTATGAAGCTTTTCGTGATATCTTTTAGTGCTGTAAAATAAGTATTGTCAGGAGTGAAATCCAGAGAAATCTTATCGCAGGCGATGATCTTGCCGTACAGATCCAGTGCGACGATTGTTGCGCGGTGAGGGAGCAGCTCGATTCCAATGGAGATGCGCGCAAGCGAGACAATCTGATACGCAACTGCGCGACGTCCGACGGTGGAATCAAGTCTTCCACATTTTTCAATCAATCCTTCTTCTGTCAAAGTGTTCAGGTGCTGTGTTACCGTAGGAAGACTGACAGAAAGCGCACTTGCAATCTCCTGCTTAGGGCAGGAAGGATGATGGTATATGTAGGAATATACGTCCGATAAGTTTTTCTTTTTAATGTCTGTGAGTGAAAAAAAGTCCATAATCATGCTCCTGTATTTCGTGTTTCATTCAAGTCAAAAATCATTTTGTAAAATCAATAAATAAAATCTCATATGATAAGTATACATGATAGATATTTTTCAGTCTATTATAACTAATGTACAAAACCAAAAGCAAAAGATTGTGAAGTTTACGCATTGTATATTTTGAGAAAATAAGCTATTCTGTAAATATATTATATAAAACGATTTTGCAAAATGAAATGCAAAAGAATAAACAACCCAATATTCAAAGAAATAAGGAGGTAGCATCATGGGAATTATTGAAAAAATGAGATTGGACGGAAAGAAAGGTTTCGTAACAGGAGCTGCAAGAGGAATCGGAAAATGCACTGCAACAGCATTTGCTGAGGCAGGAGCAGATGTAGCGATCGTTGATGTTGACATTGAGGAAGCAAAGAAGACGGCAAAAGAACTTGCAGAGAAAACGGGAAGAAAAGTAATCGCAATTCAGACAGATTGTACAGATAAAGAGCAGGTTGACGCAATGGTAGAGACAGTTGTCAAAGAGCTTGGCGGATTGGATTTCTGTCACAATAACGCAGGTATCTGCATCAACGCTCCGGCAGAAGAGATGACATATGAGCAGTGGCTGAAAGTAATTAATATCAACCTGAACGGTATTTTCCTGACAGATATCGCAGCAGGAAAATATATGCTTGCTCACGGTGGCGGATCTATTATTAATACCGCATCTATGTCTGCACATATCGTTAACGTTCCACAGCCACAGTGTGCATACAACGCTTCAAAAGCAGGTGTTATCCAGTTGACCAAATCTCTGGCGATCGAGTGGGCAAAACGTGGTGTACGTGTTAACAGCATCAGCCCAGGATACATTGGAACAGAACTTACACTGAATTCTCCAACACTTATTCCGTTGATTGAAAAATGGAATGAGATGGCACCACTTGGAAGAATGGGTAAACCAGAAGAATTAGAATCAATCTGCGTATATTTGGCAGGAGACACAAGTACATTTACAACAGGATCTGACATTGTAGTTGACGGAGCATTTACCTGCTTCTAAGAAGACAAGAGACATAGGAGAGGACGAATATGAGCGGAACAGAAAAGAGAGAAATCATTGAAGCCGGCAAAGCGGCATTAGGAATTGAACTTGGTTCTACAAGAATCAAAGGTGTTTTGATCGATCAGAAAGGTAACGTGTTAGCCGTTGGAGTACATGATTGGGAGAACACACTGGAGAATGAAATCTGGACATACAGTCTGGAGGATATTCATTCAGGACTTCGCTCTTGCTACACATCTCTTCGCAAAGCGGTAGAAGAGACTTATGACTGCAAGTTAAAGAAAGTTGCAGCAATTGGTATTAGTGCTATGATGCATGGATATATGGCGCTTAACAAAGATGGAGAGCAGATCGCACCATTCCAGACATGGCGCAATACGAATACACAGGCTGCAGCAGATGAACTGACAGAGCTGTTTGACTTTAACATTCCGCTTCGCTGGACGATCGCACATCTCTATCAGAGAATCCTGGATGGAGAAAAGCATGTGCGTGACCTGGATTATGTATCAACATTGAGTGGATATATTCACTGGAAACTGACGGGTGAGAAAGTGATCGGAGTAGGCGATGCTGCCGGTATGTTCCCAATTGATTCAAAGACACATGATTATGATGCACAGATGAAAGAAAAATTCGAAAAGCTAGTTGCACCATATGGATTTGACTGGACATTTGATCAGGTAATGCCGAAAGTTCTTGTGGCTGGACAGGAAGCCGGAAGACTGACAGAAGAAGGAGCTGCATTCCTTGATGAAAGTGGCACGCTGGAAGCAGGCATCGTACTTTGTCCTCCGGAAGGAGATGCCGGAACAGGAATGACAGCAACAAATTCAGTTGCACCACGTACCGGAAATGTATCTGCCGGAACAAGTACATTTGCCATGATCGTTCTGGAAAAGGCACTTTCTAAACTGCATAGAGAGATCGATATGGTAACAACACCGACGGGATTCCCGGTTGCAATGTCGCATGCGAATAACGGAACATCGGATCTGAATGCATGGGTTGGAATTTTTAAAGAATTTTCGAAATTAATGGGAATGGATGTCTCAGACGGAGAATTATTCCAAAAGTTATACACAGAATCTCTGAACGGAGATGCAGATTGTGGAGGACTTCTCGCTTATGGATATTATTCTGGGGAAAATATTACAATGATCAACGAAGGAAGACTTGCTTTCCTTAGAACAGCGGACAGTCATTTTAATCTTGCAAACTTCATGCGTTCACACCTGTATACATCATTGGGTGCAGTTAAGATCGGACTGGATATTCTGACAGAAGATGAGAAAGTAAAGGTAGACCGTGTCATGGGACATGGTGGTTTCTTCAAGACAAAAGGCGTAGGACAGCGTTACCTGGCAGCCGCATTTGGAGCACCGGTAACAGTAATGGATACAGCCAGCGAAGGAGGTGCCTGGGGAATTGCACTTCTGGCAGCCTACCTGGCAGGACCGGCTAAGACTATGCGCTTAGAGGAATATCTTGAACAGGAGATCTTCTGCGGACTTTCAGGAGAGACGATTGAGCCGAAAGAGGAAGAAATCAAAGGTTTCGAAGTGTTCATGGATCACTACAAGGCAGGACTTGAGATTGAGAAATGTGCGATCGAAAATATGAAATGGTAAATAATAAAGCACAAGAATAAAAGAATAACGAGATAAATGAAACTCTCGCAGAAACGAAGAAAATCGTAACTGCGAGAGTTTTTTTTATTTTCAGATTAAAAAATAAGAATATGATAAGGGAGTATGAAAACTATGTTATACTATAAGCAGATCGTAGTATAGAAGTGTATGACAGGGTACATCTTTCTGAAGAAGGACATGCGACTTTCGCAATGAAAATAAAAGATATAATGCAAAAGGAGAAGAGGATATGAGAAAGAAACTGTTTGTAAGTGTCGCCATGGCGGTGACGCTGGCTATTACTACTGCATTTTCAGCACTTTCTGTTGATGCAGCACAGGTAAAACCACAAAACGGTGAAAAGAATGTAACACTTGCAGAAGACAAGGGAAAAGCACAGACGGAATATGTTCTGAAGGAACGTGAGAAAAGTAGTAAAAGGAATATAAAAGCACGGAATGCCAAAGCACAAATTGCAAGTGCAGATGCATTGACGTACGACTGGGATGAAGATACAGAGACTTTGCAGATTACAGGTCAGGGAAAAGTAATAGGAAATAACGATGCGAGTGAACCGTTGGAAGAATATAGAGACCAGGTAAAAAAGATTGTTCTCGGTGAAGGCATTACAGAAATAGACAAATACGCATTTATGGATTTTACAAATCTTCAGGAGATAACGTTTTCATCTACGATAACGAAGATTGATGAAGCGGCATTTTACAGATGCTACAGCCTGGAAACAGTGGAACTGCCAGATTCGCTTACGACTATATGCAAAGCAGCATTTGCAGACTGTATTGCAATGGAAACTGTAAAATTGTCCAAGAAAATCCGTACCATAGAAGATTTTGCATTTCAAAGATGCGCAATGGAAACAATTACAATCCCTGGAAGCTTAAAAGTGCTTTCGCCTGTGGCATTTTTTAAGTGTCCTGGTCTTCAAACATATCAGGTGGCGTCTGATAATGCAGCTTATTGCACACAGGATGGTGTTTTATTTAGTACAGACAAAAAAACGTTGCTCGCATATCCAAGTGGAAGAAAAAGTGATGTTTATACAACACCGGCGACAACCGTGACAATCGGAGAAAATGCATTTAATAATACAAAGATAACAAAAATTTTTATTTCCGATAGTGTAAAAAGTATTCGTGATGGAGCTTTTGCATACTCAAAGTTAGAGAGCCTGAATATTCCAAATTCTGTAACAGATATGGGACAGTTTATATGTGAGTCTTGCGAATCCCTTTGTTCAGTAATAGTGGGGAAAGGACTTAAAAAGCTTCCATACAGAAGTTTTTATAAATGCAGTTCTTTATCAACTGTGAAATTAAGTACCTCATTGAGAGAACTGGAGCCATTAAGCTTTGCATACTGTGCTTCTTTGAAGCGAATCACAATACCGAGTAACGTAACCATTATTTATAATGGCTGTTTTGGAGAGTGCAGCTCTTTGACAGAAGTTACGTTTCCTAAGAAGTTAAAAGAAATTGCATACCAGGCATTTTTCAATTGCAAGAATTTGAAAACAGTGACATTCCCCAAAAGTTTGAAGAAAATTCATGCACTTTCATTTTATGGAACAAGAATCAGAACGGTGAAAATTCCAACATCTGTAACATTTATTGGAAAAAATGCATTTCCTCCATCTGCAGCTCTTAGTGGTGTCAGCACTTTAACCAGACTTGAAGATGGATCTTACATAAAGATGGAGAAGCTTCCGATAAAAGTAAAGTATGATTATAAGACAGCCTTTGATGTTGTAAAAAAGGTAAATCGGGAAAGAAAAAAGAGAGGGTTAAAAGCAGTTAGCATGGATAAAAGAATGCTGAAAGGGTCTATGCTTCGTGCTGCAGAACTTGCGATCGCATTTTCACACACTCGCCCTTCGGGAAGAGATTTTAATACTGTCTGCTATGACAAAAAGCAAGGCTACATCATGATGGGAGAAAATATTGCGATTGGTCAGACGACAAGTGCTTCTGTAATGAATTCCTGGATGCATTCTCCAGGACATAAAGCGAATATTCTCACCCGCAATTATAAAGGAATTGGTGTAGGGGCAGTTGTAGTAAATGGCGTGCGCTACTGGGTACAGAATTTTTCGATAACATCTGTACAAAAAGCAAGTGCGTCTTCCTACAAGAATAAAATGGGAAAAGTGAATGTGGAAGTTGTAAAAAATAATTCACTGTTCCGAGTGAAATCTATTCCGTCAATAAAGTTGAAAAAAGGGGCATCTGCTCAAATTTCCTATAAAGTTAATAATTCATTTTTGTATGTGCCATTGAACGCCAGCGAAATGAAGTATAAGGTTGCAAAACCATCTATTTGTAAAGTTTCGCCTTCCGGAAAGGTGAAAGGATTAAAAGCTGGGAAAACAAAGATCACTGTGATTCCGAAAAATGCACCATCCTTTGCTAAGTCTCTGACAGTAACGGTGAAGTCAAAATAATAATTAAAACAATAAAAATGGAAGCGTTAATGCTTCCATTTTTGTTGTTCTTGCTCTTTACATCTCTACGGATTTTGGCAGGGAGAAGATAAATTCGGTCCCTACACCTTCCGTACTTATAACATTGATATTTTCGCCATGTGCCTGAATGGCTTCTTTGACGATGGCAAGGCCAAGGCCGGTGCCTTTTTTATCTTTTCCTCTGGAAAGATCTGTCTTATAAAAACGTTCCCAGATTTTGTTAAGTGCATTTCTCGGAATGCCGATACCGTTGTCTTTGACAGAAGTGTATACTTTGTCGCCGCGTTCGGTTGTCTCAATCGTCACGGTAGAATCGGCATCACTGAATTTGATCGCATTGTCCAGGAGGTTGTATAGAACCTGCTGGATTTTTCGTTTGTCAGCAATGACATAGAGATGCTTTGTTGCAAATAAAAGCTCGATGGAAATCTTCTTTTGCGTACATCGTCCTTCGAAAGAGGTGGCCACATTTTTGATGATCTCATGAAGATCGAATGATACTTTGTCGAGAAGGAGATGTTCGGTATCAAATTCATTCAATGTCAGAAGGTCGTGCGTAAGATCGGTCAGACGTTCCGTTTCAAATAAAATGATCTTTAAATATTTTCCCTGTAATTCCGGCGGGATTGTGCCGTCTGCCATCGCCTCCACATATCCTTTGATGGAAGTTAACGGCGAGCGGAAATCGTGAGATACATTTGCCACAAATTTCTTTTGATAATCTTCCATATCCCGCAGCTGGGAAGACATATAGTTAAGAGATGCGGAGAGATATCCCATCTCGTCTTCAGTGCTGACCGGAATCTCATAATCCAAGTTTCCGCTAGCGTATTGTTTGGCTGCTTCCGTGATCTTGCTCAGCGGCCGGTATACGAAAAACTGGAAGGCCAGCAAGATCATAAAGGATAAAATGTAAATTACAAAGACACAAAGGTACGTGGACCGAATGAGAAAACGCTGTATTTGCGCAACATTATCCAGGCTTTTATGTATGATAAGGTACCCCTGGGATGTGTAATTGCTGTTGACCGGTGCAATGACCGTCAGCACATCTTCGTTGAAGTAATCGTGGAAAGTGCCAATCTCATACTGATTGCTGCCAATCTCGGCAGGATTAAAGTTTTTAATTTTTATCGGCACAGACGGAAATCCTTCGGAAGAGGCAGAAGTTAAAACTTTGCCGTTGCGGTCAACAAACCAGCAGGAAGCGTTCAGGTGACTTTCCATGCCGGAAAGCTGCATATGTACATCCGTAAGTGTAACATTTCCATAAAAGTACTGTGGCAGGTAATCGGTTGCGACCAGGTTTGCTTCTTTGTAAACGGATGAACCAAGATTGGCAATCATCGGTTTTCTCAGAAGGTCGGAACCGAGTGTTGCGACAGTAAACAGACTTAGGAAACCAAAAATAATATAGATAATAACGAATTTTATATATAATGTACTTTTCATAAGCTGCCTCTGAATGTTACTTTACTTCGAATTTGTAACCAATTCCCCATACCGTTGCCAGTTTCCAGCTGTCATGATCTTTGATCTTCTCGCGAAGGCGCTTGATATGTACGTCTACTGTACGAGTATCTCCGATATATTCATAGCCCCAGATCTGGTCTAAGAGCTGTTCTCTCGTAAATACCTGGTTCGGCGATGCCGCCAGGAAATAGAGAAGCTCCAGTTCTTTCGGAGGCATTTCCACAGACTGTCCATCTACAACGACGGAGTAATTTGTAAGGTTGATCGTAATTCCAGGATATTCGACCTGCTTACTTTTGTCAGCAGCCGGTTCCTGAGTTTTCGGACTCGGATGATAGCGGCGAAGGACGGCTTTCACACGTGCCACCATTTCCTTTGAGTCAAACGGTTTCATAATATAGTCATCAGCGCCCATCTCAAGACCAAGTACTTTATCAAATACTTCGCCCTTTGCAGAGAGCATAATAACCGGTGTGTCTGATTTAGAACGAATCTCACGGCACACCTGATATCCATCGATACCCGGCAGCATAAGGTCTAAAAGGACGAGATTAGGTTTGTACGTTTCGAATGCGGTAAGTGCAGCTTCTCCATCGTACGCGATAGAGGTATCGAAACATTCCTTTGTTAAATATAAAGAAATCAGTTCGGCGATGTTTTCGTCATCGTCAACGATCAGTATTTTCTGTTTATTTACCATTGAAATAGACTTCCTTTCTTCGCGGAATATTATTTGAGTTCTGCAATCGTAACTCCGGCATCACCCTCGCCGAAAGCGCCAAGTCGGAATGATTTGACATGCTTTTGACGTTTTAAGTACTGGTGAACGCCCTGGCGCAGTGCGCCGGTTCCCTTTCCGTGGACAATACGGACGGAAGTTAAATGGGCAAGGCTTGCGTCGTCTAAATATTTGTCCAGTTCCGCAATTGCCTCGTCTACTGTTTTTCCAAGTAAATTAATTTCAGTTGCTACAGTAAGAGATTTGTTCATCTTGATCTTACCTTTGCCTGTACGCTTCGCACTTTTCTGTAAATAATTTGGCTTCTCTTCAATGATCTCGAGATCGGAGATATTTACTTTGGAGCGTAAGATTCCCATTTGCACATCCAGGTTGCCTTTTGCATCCGGAAGTGAGACAACAGATCCGGTAAGATTCATGCTCAATACTTTGACAGATTCTCCGAGCTTGAAATCGGATGGCTTGTACTGTTTCTTTGGTTTGGCAGGTTCTTCCTGCATGCCGGAACGTGTCTTTTGCATCTTCTTTCTGAGACGTTCACGTTCCTTCTCCATCTCGGAAGCGGAAATGTTTGCTTTGCCAAATTTGTGGAAGTTGCGCATAGTCTCGTCTGCCGTTTCCTTCGCATCTTCTAAGATTGCAAGTGCCTTTTCATTGGCTTCACGTAAAATGCGATCTCTCTGTGCTTCCAGTTTTTCCTGCTTTTTGGAAGTTTCCATTTTCAGACGCTCGATTTCACGTTTATAGGCCGCGATCGTCTCGCGCTCTTCTTCTAAAGTTTTACGGCTCGTCTCAAGATCTGTCAAAATGTCTTCGAAAGATTCATCCTGCTCGGTCAGATGTGTCTTAGCTTCCTCGATAATATAATCCGGAATTCCCAGACGAGAAGCAATGGCAAATGCATTACTTTTTCCAGGGATACCGATCAAAAGACGATATGTCGGACGAAGTGTCTCTACGTCGAATTCGCAGGATGCATTTTCAACACCCGGAGTGGACAGCGCATACACCTTCAACTCGCTGTAGTGTGTCGTTGTCATTGTACGGATCTTGCGGTTGTGCAGATAATTTAAAATAGATGTGGCAAGGGCAGCACCTTCTGTCGGGTCTGTTCCGGCTCCAAGCTCATCGAAAAGTACGAGGGAGTGCTCATCTACCTGATTTAAAAAGGAAACGATATTTGTCATATGAGAAGAGAATGTACTAAGACTCTGCTCAATGCTCTGTTCGTCACCGATATCTGCATATACATCGTGGAAGACCGCAAGCTCTGAACGATCCAGTGCCGGAATATGAAGTCCGGACTGTCCCATTAATGTGAAAAGTCCGACTGTTTTAAGAGAGACTGTCTTACCACCGGTATTCGGTCCAGTGACGATCAGAAGATCAAAAGTATCCCCCAGCGTCAATGTGATAGGCACAACGCTTTTCTTATCTAAGAGAGGATGTCTTCCTTCGCGAATGTGGATACGTCCTTCGGTATTAAAAATCGGCTGACTCGCATTCATGTCAAGGGCAAGTGCTCCCTTGGCAAATATAAAATCAAGCTGGCGCAAAATCGTATAGCAGGTGTGGATGGCGCTTGTGTATTCGGATGCATCTGCGCTGAGACGCGCAAGAACTTTCTGGATCTCTTCCTGCTCCTGTCCATATAATTCTTTTAAATCGTTGTTCAGCTTCACGACTGCCATCGGTTCAATGAAAAGTGTAGAACCGGTTGCAGACTGGTCGTGGATCATACCGGAAACCTGGCTTCGGTATTCCGCCTTCACCGGGAGGCAGTATCTGTCACCGCGCATCGTGATGATTGGATCCTGCAGATAAGTGCGCCATGATCCGTTGACTAGATTGGAAAGTGTGGCGTGCACTTTGTCATTGATCTGGTTCATTGATCGGCGGACATGCTTCAGTCCCGGGCTTGCATCGTCGCTGATTTCATCTTCGTCGATGATGCAGCGGCGGATTTCATTTACAAGAACCGGTACAGGATTTAGCTGTTCAAAATATCCATCGAGACAATCCTCGGTCTCATCGGCGTTGTCATGTCTGCCATAGGTTCTTGCACGGGCAGCAGTCTCCAATAGTTTGCAAATGCGAAGAAGCTCTCCGCTTCCGAGTACGCCGCCGATCTCCAGTCGTCGAATAGAGTCATTGACCGGATTGCATCCGGAAAAAGAAGGACGTCCCTTTTTGACAATACGCGTAAATGCGGCAGCTGTCTCATCCTGTGCGCTCTTAATGGCAGAAATATCTGTCATAGGTTTCAGCCTCCGGCATAATTCTTTCCCACTGAAGGAGGAGGCGTGTTCTATTAATTGTTCTGTAATTTTGTTGTATTCTAGTTTTGCTAATGTTTTCTTATTCATAATTCTCACCCAAGCCTATTCTACCTTATTTAGAAGATAAAGAAAAGGATAAATATTGAACATTTGCAGGTGATACGCTATACTAGAAAAAGGATTGCGAAGGAGACATAAAGGACCTATGGATGAGCAAAACAGACAACAGGATGAGTCCGGAACGAATGAAACACCGGAGTATTCTTTCTTACAGGAAGTCATTAAGGATGAAGTAGGAAACCCGAAAAAACGCAGAAGAATGATCCAGCGCATGGTTGGACTTGGCTTTTTAATTGGATTGGCCGCCAGCTTTATTTTTAGTGTGTGCAAACCGTGGGTGGAGGATAAGCTTGCAGGCAATCCGGGTGAAGTAACGATTCCGAGGGATGAAAAATCCATATCCGCTAAGGATAAGGACGCTTTATCGAAGAGCGAGAATAACGATAAGAAGAAAGACAATTACAGTAAGTCTGTAAAATCATTGAATGAAGTTGCAAAAAAAGGACAGAAAAGTGTAGTAGCGCTTATGCTTTCAGATGAGACCGGCAGTGGAAATGTAAGTACCTTAGCGGGAAAACAGTTTTCCGGTGTCCTTATCGCAGACAATGGACGGGAACTTCTGATCTTAGGACCGAGAGTGGAGGAAGATGTACAGAACCTGCAGGTAACGTTTTGTGATGGCAAAAAGTACAACGCCGTCGAGAAGAAGAGCGACGCCAATCTTGGACTTGCAATTTATGCAGTGGATGAATCACAGTTGAAGAAAAGCACAGAAAAAAGCTATCGGCTTGCACCCCTTGGCAGCTCCTATGAGGCGAAAAAGGGAGATACGACCGTATTACTCGGAAAGCTTTTCGGACAGGGCAATGCTGTTGGATATGGAGTGCTGAAGTCCTGTTCAAAGACAGTGAATCGTGCAGATGGCATCTACAGTATTCTCAGCACAGAGATTGCCGGATTTACCGGAGGAAGCGGCGTGATGCTCAACCGGAACGGTGAAGTGCTCGGTATCATTTGCGATGCAGCGGGCGAAGATAAGAACAACGAGCTGATGCATGCTTATGGGATTTCTGATATTAAAGAGACGATGGAGCTTTTATCAAATGGAGAGGATGTTCCATACGTTGGGCTCTATGCGACCGATGTGTCAAAGAGTATGGCAAAGGAACGTAAGATTCCAAGGGGAATCTATGTAGATAAAGTAGATGCAGATTCTCCGGCGATGCATGCCGGTATCCAGAGTGGGGATGTGATCATAGCAATCGGCGGAAAAGATGTCGAAAGCTTTGAAGATTATCATACAATCCTTATGAAGAAGAGTGATGGCAAGCGCCTGTTAGTCAAAGGATACAGACGAGGTGCAAAAGATAAATATGTGGCAGTCCATTTTCGTGTGACAGTGGGAAGCCATCCGTAGAATAAATATAGAAAGAGGCATGAAAAATGAGATATATTAACACATTAGTTGAAGGCGAAACAATCCGTAACATTTATCTGTGCAAGGGAAAAAGAAGCGCAGAGACAAGAAACGGAAAGCCATATGACAACTTGATCTTGCAGGATAAGACCGGTACACTTGATGGAAAAGTGTGGGATCCAAATTCCAATGGGATCGCAGATTACGATGAGATGGATTTCATAGAAGTATTCGGAGATGTGATCAGCTACAATAACAATTTACAGCTTAACATCCGTCAGATCCGCAAGGCATACGAAGATGAGTATGTGGCAGCAGATTACATGCCGACAACAGAGAAAAGCACAGATGGCATGTTCGAAGAACTGCTTGGATATGTGAAAAAGATCGATAACGAATATTTGCGCAAAGCAGTTGAATATTATTTTGTAAATGACGAGGAATTCGTCAAAGTATTTATCGAGCATTCTGCAGCAAAGACTGTTCACCACGGATTTGCAGGAGGACTTTTAGAGCATACATTAAGCGTTGTGAAAATGTGTGAATACATGGTCGGAGCGTATCCAATTCTGAATAAAGATCTGCTTTATGCATCTGCGATCTGTCACGATATCGGAAAGACAAAAGAACTGTCACCGTTCCCGACAAATGATTATACAGATGACGGACAGCTTTTGGGACACATTGTAATCGGTGTGGAGATGATTTCAGATGCAGTGAGAAGCATTCCAGGATTTCCAGAGCAGCTGGCAAGCGAACTGAAGCACTGCATCGTAGCACATCACGGAGAATTAGAGTATGGTTCCCCGAAGAAGCCGGCACTGGCAGAGGCAGTGGCATTGAATTTTGCAGACGCAACAGATGCGAAGATGCAGACATTGACAGAACTTTTCAAAGATAAAAAGAACAACGAGTGGCTCGGATACAATCGATTATTCGAATCCAACTTAAGAAAGACAAGTTTGTAATAAATAAAAAAACAGCAATATATAAGAAACGCAGTGATAATATTCAAGTGGAGAGGATTATGCAGAAGAATGATGTAGTAACAGTAACAATTGAAGATATCGGCGTAAATGGAGAGGGCATAGGCAAAGTTGATGGCTATACCCTCTTTATTAAAGATGCCATGATAGGAGATGTGATCAAGGCAAAAGTCATGAAGGCGAAAAAGCATTATGGCTATGCAAGGTTGCAGCAGATCCTTACGCCGTCACCGGAAAGAGTGGAAAAACCAGCCTGCCCGATGGCGCGAAAATGCGGAGGATGCCAGATCCAGGAAATGAAATACGATGCACAGCTTGCATTTAAAGAAGGAAAGGTAAGAGGAAACTTAGAGCGCATCGGCGGTGTTCCGGGTGAACTTTTAGATACCGTCATGGAATCGATTGTCGGAATGGGAGAGTGCCCATTTCATTACAGAAATAAAGCACAGTTCCCGATCGGTACAGACAAAGAAGGGCATGTGATCGCTGGTTTTTACGCAGGAAGAACACATAGCATTATCCCGAATACGGAATGTGTGTTAGGTGTGCCGGTGAATAAAGAAATCTTAGAGCTGATTCTTGCATTTATGGAAGAATTCAAGATTTCGGCTTACAATGAAGAAACCCATACCGGGCTCCTTCGTCATGTGCTGATCCGCTATGGATTTAAGACAGATGAGATCATGGTATGCCTTATCGTAAATGGCGGAAAACTTCCACATGCAGACATTCTTGTAGAGCGTCTCTGTAAGATTCCGGGAATGACAAGTATTACGCTGAATGTAAACCGTGCCCGTACGAATGTCATTATGGGAGATACGATCAAGCTTTTGTGGGGACAGACTTACATTACCGATTACATCGGAACTGTCAAATATCAGATTTCTCCGCTTTCTTTCTACCAGGTGAATCCGGTGCAGACAGAGAAGCTTTATAGTCTTGCATTAGAGTATGCGAATCTTACCGGAGAGGAGACGGTGTGGGATCTCTATTGTGGAATCGGAACCATTTCATTGTTTCTCGCTCAGAAAGCGAAGAAAGTATATGGCGTAGAGATTGTGCCGCCGGCCATTGAAGATGCGAAAAATAATGCGAAGATCAATGGTATAGAAAATGCAGAATTTTACGTAGGAAAGGCAGAGGAAGTCCTGCCGGCCTACTACAATGAATATGCAAAGACACACAATGGCGAGACAGCCTATGCGGATGTGATCGTTGTCGATCCGCCGCGTAAAGGCTGCGAAGAATCTCTGCTTGAGACGATCGTAGACATGCAGCCGGAAAGAGTTGTATACGTAAGCTGCGACAGTGCGACACTGGCGAGGGATGTGAAGTTCCTGCGCGAGCATGGATATGAGTTTACGAAAGTTCGGCCTGTGGATCAGTTTCCACATACGGTGCATGTGGAGACGGTTTGCCTTTTGGGTAGGGAAATAGTCAACGATAAGAACATTGAGTATGCTCATGTTGATTATGAGCCAAAAGATGCAGAGTATCTGAAAAGTGCTAAGGGTTCAGCGTCATACAGAGAAA
>JAUNTC010000100.1 GCA_030538915.1 Lachnospiraceae bacterium
AAAGATATTTGATTTATTATTCATTTCTCACTTGACATCACACCGCTGGACTCTTATGTCTATTAGTTTACCACAAAACAGTAAGCCGAGTTGTACTTTTTGTGTAAATAATATACAAAATAACATTGAAATTTTCTGTGCAATATGGTAAGGTGATTATAAATGAATGATGGACGAAGCGATGAGAGGAGAGCGAGTTTTGTAACAGTTGGAGGCTGTTATAGGATGCGCTTTTTTTGCGTAACGGGAGATTAAAGAGGTGAAAATGTGAGTAATTATTTTTATGAAGCAGTGGAAGAAAATCCAATCATTGCTGCAGTGAAAAACATGGACGATTTAGAAGAAAGCTGCTCACTGGAGGATATAAGAGTTATATTTGTTTTGTTTGGAGATGTTTGTTCTATTGGCGAGATTGTGCAGAAGATTAAAGATGCAGATAAGATTGCAATGGTACACATTGATCTTATAAACGGACTTAGCAGTAAGGAAGTAGCTGTTGAATTTATCAAGAAGAATACAAAAGCAGATGGGATTATTTCAACAAAGGCTGCATTGATTAAAAAGGGGAAAGAACTGGGGATGTTTACCATTCTTCGATATTTTCTTCTGGATTCCATGGCGTATGAGAATATCAAACATCAGCAGCATACAGTGAATCCGGATTTTATCGAAGTACTTCCAGGTGTGATGCCAAAGATAATTGAAAATGTTTGCAAGATGTCGAAGGTACCAATCATTGCGGGAGGTCTTATATTAGATAAAGAATCTGTGATGCTCGCTCTCTCAGCGGGGGCGCTCGCAGTTTCATCTACAAATCATGATGTATGGAAATTATAATAAATAAGTCAGGGAGGAAGAATGTATGGCTAAATATGTAATGGCCTTGGATGCGGGGACAACTAGTAACAGATGTATTTTATTTAATGAAAAAGGTGAGATGGAAAGTGTCGCACAGCGGGAATTTACCCAGTATTTTCCAAAGCCAGGCTGGGTGGAACACGATGCAGATGAGATATGGGCAAGCATGCTGGGAGTAGCGGTTGAAGCGATGAATATGATTGGAGCAGAGGCACATGATATTGCTGCAATTGGTATTACGAATCAGAGAGAGACGACAATCGTATGGGATAAGGAAACTGGGGAGCCGATACACCACGCCATAGTATGGCAGTGCCGTAGAACATCCGAATTTTGTGACAGCTTGAAGGAAAAAGGACTTACAGAACAATTCCGGGAGAAGACAGGTCTTGTTATTGATGCATATTTTTCAGCAACAAAAGTGAGATGGATCCTTGATCATGTACCAGGTGCAAGAGAGCGTGCTGAAAATGGAGAACTGTTATTTGGTACAGTTGAGACATGGCTGATCTGGAAGCTGACAAAAGGGGCTGTGCATGTAACGGAGTATTCGAACGCTTCTCGTACAATGTTATTTAATATCAACACATTAGAGTGGGATGATGAGATTCTTGCAGAACTCGATATTCCCAAATGCATGCTGCCGGAGCCAAAGCCTTCAAGCTATATATATGGTGAGGCAGACCCGTCCTATTTCGGTGGAGCGATCCCGATTGCCGGTGCAGCAGGAGACCAACAGGCGGCATTGTTTGGGCAGACCTGTTTTAAACCTGGCGAAGCAAAGAACACTTATGGAACAGGATGTTTCATGTTGATGAATACAGGGGAAAAACCAATCTTTTCGGACAATGGACTTGTGACTACGATTGCGTGGGGATTGGACGGTAAAGTAAACTACGCACTGGAAGGCTCGATTTTTGTGGCAGGAGCTGCAATCCAGTGGCTGAGAGATGAGCTTCGCATTATCGATTCAGCAGCTGATTCTGAATATATGGCAAAGAAAGTAAAAGATACAAATGGATGTTACGTAGTACCGGCATTTACCGGTCTGGGTGCCCCACATTGGGATCAGTATGCGAGAGGAACGATCGTAGGAATTACCCGTGGTGTTAATAAGTATCACATTATCCGTGCAACACTGGAATCCCTCGCTTATCAGGTAAATGATGTGCTTTCAGCGATGAAGGCAGATTCTGGTATTGATCTTGCAGCACTTAAGGTTGATGGAGGGGCAAGTGCAAATGATTTTCTGATGCAGACACAGTCCGACATTATTAATGCGCCGGTGGAACGCCCACAGTGTGTGGAGACAACGGCGATGGGTGCAGCTTATCTTGCAGGTCTTGCAGTCGGATATTGGAAAAGTAAAGAGGATGTCATCAAAAATTGGGCAATTGATAAAACATTTGAGCCAAAGATTTCTGAAGAAGAAAGAAATAAGCGGATCAAAGGCTGGGAAAAAGCTGTTAAATACGCTTATGGCTGGGCAAAAGAAGATTAATTTTTATATGGTAATGGCGTGAGATGAGAGAGCCTGTCAGGATAATCGCATGGGAGAGTGCGTTTGTTTGGCAGGCTCTTTTTTGGAGGAATAAAAGATGTATGATGTAATAATTATTGGTGCTGGAGTTTCAGGCGCGGCAACAGCGAGAGAACTGTCTCGATATAATGTAAAGACATGTGTAATTGAAAAAGAAGAGGATGTGTGCTGCGGTACTTCCAAGGCAAATAGTGCGATTGTTCATGCCGGCTATGATGTTTTAGAAGGATCACTGATGGCGAAACTGAATGTAAGAGGAAATCAGATGATGGAAGAACTTTCCAAAGAACTGGATTTTCCATTTAAGAAAAATGGTTCTTTAGTTGTATGTCTGAGTGAAGAAGATATGCCAAAACTTCAGACACTGTACGAAAGAGGCGTAAAAAATGGTGTTAAGGAATTACGTATCCTTAACCGCGAGGAATTGAAAGAAATGGAGCCGAATATTTCCGATGAGGCATGTGGAGCACTCTATGCACCGACAGCCGGAATTGTATGTCCATTTAATATGAATATCGCTATGGCTGAAAATGCATATGTGAATGGCGTGGAATTTAAATTTGATACGGAAGTTACGGATCTTAAACCGATAGATGGAGGCTGGGAAGTTCATACAAACAATGGAATTTTCCAGACAAAAAATGTAGTAAATGCAGCTGGAGTTTATGCAGACAAATTCCACAATATGGTAAGCAAGAAGAGAATCCACATTACACCGAGAAGAGGCGACTACTGTCTTCTTGACAAGAGTGCAGGAAACCATGTGAGCAGAACAATTTTTGCACTTCCGGGTGTGTATGGAAAAGGTGTTTTAGTTGCACCGACAGTTCATGGCAATGTGATCGTTGGACCGACAGCAATAGACGTAGAAGACAAAGAAGGAACGAATACGACAAGAGAAGGCTTAGATCAGGTAATTGAAAGAGCAAATATGAACGTGAAAAATCTTCCGATGCGTCAGGTCATCACTTCCTTCTCCGGACTTCGCGCACACGAGGATGGTCATGAATTTATTATCGGAGAAGTTGAGGATGCAAAAGGATTTATCGACTGCGCAGGTATTGAATCTCCTGGACTTACAAGTGCACCGGCAATTGGAGAGATGGTTGCTCAGATCCTGAAAGAGAAAATGAATCTGGAAGATAAAGAAGATTTTATCGCAACAAGAAAAGGAATTTTAGATCCGGATACACTCAGTAAAGAAGAAAGAGATCAGTTGATCAAAGAAAAACCGGAATATGGTAATATTATATGCCGTTGTGAGATGGTTACAGAAGGCGAGATTTTGGATGCAATCAGAAGACCGCTTGGAGCAAAATCGTTAGATGGAGTAAAACGCAGAACGAGAGCCGGAATGGGACGTTGCCAGGCAGGTTTCTGTTCGCCAAGAACGATGGAAATCCTTGCTAGAGAACGAAATGTGAGTATGTTTGAAATCACAAAATCAGGCGGAGATTCGAAAATTGTTACAGACTACAACAAGGATTCATTATAAAAGGGAGGCATTGAATCATGAGAGCTTATGATATTGTTATCATCGGAGGAGGACCTGCAGGACTTGCCGCTGCGATTTCTGCAAAGAAAAACGGAGTAGACAGCGTTTTGATCCTGGAGCGTGACCGCGAGCTTGGTGGAATTCTGAATCAGTGTATCCACAATGGATTCGGACTTCATACATTTAAAGAAGAGCTTACAGGTCCAGAATATGCAGGACGTTTTATCGCACAGGCGAAAGAGCTTGGCATTGAATATAAGTTAAATACAATGGTTATGGACATCAGTGCCCAAAAGGTTGTAACTGCTATGAATCGTGAGGAAGGAATGTTCGAAATCCAGGCAAAGGCAGTTGTTCTTGCAATGGGATGCCGCGAGCGTTCCAGAGGAGCACTCAATATTCCAGGCTATCGTCCGGCGGGTATTTTCTCTGCAGGTACTGCACAGAGACTTGTAAATATGGAAGGCTATATGCCGGGAAGAGAAGTTGTCATTTTAGGCTCCGGTGATATCGGTCTTATTATGGCAAGACGAATGACTTTCGAAGGCGCGAAAGTAAAAGTAGTTGCAGAACTGATGCCATACTCAGGTGGATTGAAACGAAACATTGTACAGTGCTTAGATGACTACGGAATTCCACTGAAATTGAGTCATACAGTTGTAGATATTAAAGGAAAAGAACGATTAGAAGGAATTACACTGGCTGAAGTAGATAACCATGGCAAACCGATTCCTGGAACAGAAGAAGAATACAGCTGTGATACATTACTCCTTTCCGTAGGACTTATTCCGGAAAATGAGATTTCCAGAGATATGGGTGTAGATATGAACCCAGTTACATCCGGACCAAAGGTAAATGAAAGCCTGGAGACGAATATTGAAGGTGTATTTGCCTGCGGAAATGTATTGCATGTACACGATCTTGTTGACTTTGTATCGGAAGAAGCGACTACAGCAGGAAAAAATGCTGCTGCATATGTACAATCCGGCAGAGAGAAGAAGAGCGAGGTAAAAGAAATCAAGATTAATCCGATCGAAGGTGTCAGATATACAGTTCCTGGAACAATCTGTGTGGATCGTATGGATGAAAAACTGACAGTTCGTTTCCGTGTTGGTGTCGTATATACAAACTGCTACATCAGTGTATACTTTGATGATGAGAGAATCATCCACAGAAAACGTCCGGTTGTCGCACCTGGTGAAATGGAAGAAATCAAGCTTACAAAAGAACAGCTTATGAAATATCCGGAGCTTGAGACAATTACGGTAAAAATAGAGGAGGCATAAAATGATGGAAGAAAGAAAATTGACATGCATCGGCTGTCCGATGGGCTGCCCTCTTACCGTTGTAATGAATGGAGAAGAAGTGGTAAGCGTTACGGGAAATACCTGTAAACGTGGCGATGTATATGCAAGAAAAGAAGTGACAAACCCTACAAGAATCGTTACGTCCACCGTATGCGTAAAAGGTGGAAGTGCAGATATGGTATCTGTAAAGACGAAAGAAGATATCCCAAAAGGAAAAATTTTTGACTGTGTGAAAGCGCTCAAAGGAATTGAAGTAGAAGCACCGGTTCACATCGGAGACGTGATCCTTGCAAATGTAGCAGATACGGGCGTAGATATTGTCGCAACTAAAAATGTAGAGTAATCCCTTTATCCTCTGTGAAATATCGCACTGAAAATCCCCGCAATGTAAAAAATACAAAGCTGGGATTTTTGGTTGCCAAGCATACGACAAAAAGGTCCGGTGGACCTTTTTTAGTGTGTATAAGCGAGGAATAGTTGCATTTTCTTAGAAAAGAGGCTATAATCCCATCTTTGACAGTTAATACGAGATAAAACAGCCGCAAAGCTTG
>JAUNTC010000016.1 GCA_030538915.1 Lachnospiraceae bacterium
CCAGCCAAACCAGAAGTAAAAGTAGCTTCTGTAAAACTTGCTAAGACAAGTTATGTATATGATGGAAAGGTGAAGAAACCAGCCATCATTGCAAAGAACAATAAGGGTGAGAAGATCACAAGCAAACATTACACAGCAAAATACGCAGCAGGACGAAAAAATGTTGGAAGATACACAGTAAAAGTTACTTTCAAAGAAAATTACAAAGGAACATTTACAAAGACATTTGACATCAATCCAAAGGGAACAAGCCTTTCAAAAGTAAAAGCTGCAAGAAAGAGCTTTAGCGCAACATGGAAGAAACAGAGCAAACAGACAAGCGGATATCAGTTACAGTATTCAACAAATAAGAAGTTTGCAAAAGCTGTAAAGACATCTACGATTTCTAAAAGCACAACTGTTAAGAAAACAGTGAAGAAATTAAGCGCTAAGAAAACTTACTATGTAAGAGTTCGCACATACAAAAATGTAAAAGTCGGAAAGAAGACAGTGAAGCTGTATTCTGGATGGTCAAAAGTAAAGACAGTAAAAACAAAATAATTATTTTGAAGGAGCAGGGCAAGAAATTGTCCTGCTTTTTGCATAGGTGATATCTATATATAATAGTGCACATTAAAAAATTCAATAACACAGGGAAAGCATTATAAATTAAAATTAGTAGTGAAGATGATTATCAAAGTGAAGGAGGGAAAGTCATGAGGCAATTCATGAAAAAAACAGCAGCAGTTGTTACCGCGCTGCTCGTAGTTGCAGGTTTTGCCGGTACAGGTATATCGGCACAGGCGGCTGCAAAGGCACCGAGAAGCTTTACGGTGAAGGTAACAGCAAAAACAGTTGATATCAAAGGAAAATCAACGATTTCAGTTAAGTCAGTAAAACCTACGAATGCAAGCAAGGCAGTTACTTTTAAATCAAGTGACAAAAGGATTGCAGTCGTATCTTCCAAAGGTGTTGTGACAGGTAAGAAAGCCGGAAAGGTAAAAATCACAGTAACATCTACGAAGAACAAAAAGCTGAAAAAAGTTGTAAAGATCACTGTTAAAAACTTAAAACCGTACAGTGTAAAATTAAACATGTCCAAAAAGACTCTGACAGTAGGAAAAACAAGCACGTTAAAGGCAACTGTGAAACCTGCGGGAGTATACTGTCCTGTAAAATGGTCAAGCAGTAACAAAGCTGTAGCAACGGTAAGCACTAGTGGTAAGATCACAGCGAAGAAAGCCGGCACAGCTACAATTACAGCAAAGGCAACACAGAAGAATGCAAAAGGCAAATATTTAAAAGCTACATGTAAAGTAACAGTGAGCGAATTTGCAAATGCGACAACAACGCAGGTAAAAGAGTATGCAAAAAGTGCGACAGATAACAAGGTGTTGATTGATGCAAGATTAACCGATGCGTATCAGGGATGGGCACTTGATGGTCTGAAAAAAGGTGGTCACATTAAAAATTCGGTCAACGTTTCTGAACAATGGATCAGTTGTTATTTCTGGTCAAATCCGAAAGAAAAATCCACAAGAGAGGAATACATTGCTCAGGAGTTAAAAGCAATCGGCGTTACAAAAAATAAAAGCTATATAATCTATGATGCAAATGGAAAAGATGCCAAAACAGTAGCCTCATATCTGAAGAAAAAAGGATGCAAAAACATTTCCATTTACAATGCAGCATCTGCGATCAATAAAGGAACATTCCGGATGGAATCATATAAGAATTATAATCTTTATGTTCCGGCAGAGGTTGTAAAAAATGTCAGCGATCACATAACAAAAAAAACAGCACTCTCGGCAGAAGCTAAGAAAGTGACAGGAGGAAGCAATACGGTCATTTTGGATGTGAGCTGGGGAGATGAGACAAACGACCCGAACACAGGATCTGGATATGAAGATGGACACGTTCCTGGATCTGTACACGTAAATACAGATGAGTATGAGACACCAAAAGTATATGTGCCGGAAAAAGATAAAGATTATCAAACAGAGTGGAGACTGAATGATGATGCGTCTCTTCTGAAGTTGGCAGCAGACAAAGGTGTTACAAAAGACAGCAGCGTTATTATTGTCGGCGGGGAACCTCTGGCAACTACACGTATGGGTGTTATTTTAAAATACCTTGGCTGTGATGATGTGCACGTAATGAGTGAAGGTATGATTGGCTGGAAGAAGAAAGGATATGCATTTGAAAAAGGAATTAACAAACCAAAAGCAGTAGAAAGCTTTGGTGTATTGAAACCACAGAATCCAGATTATATTGATACTATCGAGGAAGCAAAAGAACTTGTAAAAGATGAAAATGTACAGTTGGTAGATACACGTACCAAAGAAGAATGGGACGGAGAAAGTTCAGGATATGGTTATCATAATCTGATGGGAAGAATTGAAGGCTCTGTATTTGGACCATCCGGAAGAGGCTATTCAAGCTCCATGCTTTATTATCGCAACGCAGATAAATCTATGAGAAGCAAAGAAGGATTGGAAGCACTCTGGAAATCGCAGGGTGTTGATGTGAAGAAACATCTTTCCTTCTTCTGCGGAAGTGGATGGAGAGCAGCAGAGACAATGTGGGATGCTCTTGTTTTAGGATATGAAAATGTATCCCTCTACAGTGATGGATGGATTGGCTGGAGTAACGAGGGGAATCCGTATATTGACGCATCCGGAAACGAAGTATTTTATAATAAAAATACAAATTCTGTAGAGTCTACAGTACAGGCTGTATCTGAAAAACAAGTATTTGTTTCACCGGAATGGTTAAAAAGTGCAATGTCAGGTCTGCAGAAAGGATACGAAGATTTATTTGTATCTGAAGTAGCATGGGGAGATACAGCAGGAGATAAGGCTTATAATACAGCACATATTAAAGGCGCCGATCATATCAACTCAGATGCAGTAGAATATGATGACTGCGACCCGTGGCCATACGGAGACGGAAAAGATGATTTCGGTTTATACGATGAAAAAGACGTAAAACCAGAAGATAATTTCAATATCCGTAGTGCGGAGCAGTTAGGAGAATTTCTGAAAAGAAATGGAATTACACAAGATACAAAAGTAGTACTTTATGGAAAGAAAGCTTCCGATTCCAGCGTGACGAGAGTAGCATTTGCTATGCTTTATGCCGGAGTAAAGGATGTGAAAGTTGTTGACGGCGGTATGGAAGCATGGACAAAGGCCGGATATGCGACAGAGACAAAAGTGAATGAAGCAAAGGCCGGCGGAGCAGATTATAATTTTGGCACAACGATTCCGGCACATCCGGAGTATATTCTTTCTGCAGATAAAGTAAAAGAAAAACTTCAGAGTGATGCAAATTTCCGTCTTGTAAGTATTCGTTCTACAAAAGAATTTGAAGGCGAAGAATCTGGATATGGATATATCAAATATGCAGGTGAACCTTTAGGTGCTGTATGGGGACGCAATACAGATGATGGAAGCTATGTTGAGAATGGAAAAGTAGCAGATCTTGCGAAAGTGAAATCAATTCTCGCAGAAGCTGATTCATCTTTGGATAATGAGTTATCTTTTTATTGTGGAACAGGATGGAGAGCTACAATTCCATTCCTTATCTGCTATCAGAATGGTATCAAAGACATCAGCCTCTATGATGGCGGCTGGTGGATCTGGCAGCTCAATTGGCAGAAAGATGAGAAAGCATGGCCGATCCAGAAAGTATCCGCCGAAGCTGCCAAAGAGTATGCACAGCTTAGCTTTGATTCAGAGAGTGTGTATCGTGATACGGATGGCAGATATTTAGTTCAGGGAAAGACTGCAGCAGAAAATAAATTATCTTGCTGGCCTGCACGTGTAAGCGATAAAGTTGTGTACAGCTCTTCTGATGAGAGTATTGCAACGGTAGACGCTACAGGTAAAGTAACAGCAACAGGTGAGGGCAAAGCGATTATTACAGCAAGTACAAAAGCCGGAAGTAAAGCAACTTATACGGTTCAGGTAAGCCCACAGATGTAGTTTAGCTGTGACAATTAAAAACATGATCTATAGTAGAAATTATGGGCATATGCAATGCAAATAAGGCGGCGCATATGCCCATTTTCTCGTTAAAAATATCATTATCCCGTTAAATGATTAATTACCGTCGATTCGGTAGCTTTTAAATAGAAAGTGTGTTACACTCGCCATAGGTTGTGGCAGACTGTTATTGCGGTATGGACGATATGAAAGTATCAATATGTCATACACAGGGAGGAATTTAACATGGCAATAACAATTGGCATTAACGGATTTGGACGTATTGGCAGAGTCGCTTTCCGAATTGCCATCAATCAGCCGGAGCAGTTTAAAATTTGTGGGATCAACGTAAGAAACGCTGATCTGGATTATATTCTTTATATGATCCGTTACGATTCAATATTTGGACGTTTTCAGGGAACACTTGAAAAGTATGAAAATGGAATCATCGTCAATGGTGAGAAGATTCGTGTATATTCAGAAAATGATGCTGCGGACATTCGTTGGGGAGAATGTGGAGCAGAATATATTATAGATGCAACAGGTGCTTACTGTACTACAGAGAAAGCAATGGCACATATCAAAGGTGGCGCGAAGAAAGTAATCATTTCCGCACCGGCCAAAGATCAGGAGACACCGACATTTGTAATGGGAATCAATCACGAACTTTATCAGCCGTCTATGCATGTTGTATCGAATGCATCGTGTACAACAAACTGTCTTGCACCATTATGTAAAGTCTTAGAAGACAATTATGGAATTGAGTATGGATTAATGTCTACCATTCATTCTGCTACAGCTAAACAGAAAGTAGTTGACTGCCGTTCGCTTAAGGACTGGCGTACAGGACGTGCTGTATTTGGCAATCTGATTCCATCCACAACAGGGGCTGCAAAAGCTATTTCTTTAGTTATTCCGTCATTAAAAGGACGTATGAACGGAATTTCTTACCGCGTGCCAACATCTGACGTGTCTATCGTGGATCTGAATGTCGCATTAAAAACAGAAACCAATTACGAAGATATTTGTGCAAAAATGAAAGAAGCTTCAGAGACATATCTGAAAGGAATTTTAGATTATATCGATGACGAAGTGGTATCTTCTGACTTTATTGGAGACAGCCATGCATCATCCTTTGATGCACGCGAAGGAATCCAGATCAATGGACATTTCTTCAAGCTTATCAGCTTCTATGATAATGAGTGGGGATACACAAATCAGATTTTCCGCCTGATCAAACATATGTATCAGGTAGATAACGGTATCAAATAGTGATACCAGGGTTGTAGAATGAAAAAGTAAAAATATAAGAAAAAGTAAATATCCGTAATAACAGTCGAAAGCCACGAAAAAGCATCCCAGAAGATTTGCCGATGGAGCAGATCTTCTAGGGTGCTTTTTCAAGCTCCGGCTTTGCACACACAGCAGCTATAACAAAAACATAAAAAAACAGAGCGTACTCTAGACAACTGCATTTTCGCATAGTATAATGTCAGCAATACAAATTTTTACAGAAAGGAATTTAAAAGCAGATGAGTAATCATACAGAGATCAGATGGCATGGCCGCGGCGGCCAGGGTGCCAAGACAGCTGCACTGCTTTTAGCGGATGTAGCATTTCAGACAGGTAAATATGTGCAGGGCTTCCCGGAATATGGACCGGAGCGTATGGGAGCACCAATCACAGCATATAACAGAATCAGCGATACGAAGATCCGAGTACATTCCAATATTTATGATCCGCAGTATGTAGTAGTGGTTGACGAATCCCTGCTTGAATCTGTGGACGTGACAAGTGGATTGAAGAAGGACGGAGCAATTTTAGTAAATACTCAGCGTACGAAAGAAGAGATTATTCCGCACCTTCGCGGATATGAAGGAGACGTTTACATTATTGATGCACACAAAGTATCGATGGAAGCAATGGGCAGATATTTTCCAAATACACCGCTCCTTGCAGCAATCGTAAAAGTGGCAGGTATTATGGATGAGGAGACATTCCTTCGGGAAATGAGAGCATCCTTTCAGCATAAATTCGCCAGCAAGCCGGAAGTAATTGACGGAAATATGAAGGCTTTAGAGATGGCATTGAAGGAGGTGCACTAATGGCTACAGATATCAGCAAATTAGGAGTAAAAGCAACATGGAAAGAACTGACGGAAGGTATGATCGTTGCCGGAGCAGGAACCTCCAAGGATTTTAACACAGGTGAATGGTCAGAAGTGAAGCCGGAATTTATTGCAGACAAATGCAAGCAGTGTCTTTTATGTGTGCCGGTCTGTCCGGACAGCTGCATTCCGGTAAAGGATATGAAGAGACTGGATTTTGATTACGGACATTGTAAAGGGTGCGGCATTTGCGTAAAAGCATGCCCATTCGATGCGATCAAGATGGAAGGGGTGAAGTAAGATGGGAAAAAGAGAACGTTTATCAGGAAATGAAGCAGTTGCGATCGCACTCAGACAGATCAACCCGGACGTATTTCCGGCATTTCCGATTACACCGTCCACAGAGATCCCGCAATATTTTGCTTCTTTTGTGGCAAATGGACAGGTAGATACAGAATTTATCCCAGTAGAAAGCGAGCACAGTTCCATGAGTGCAGCAATCGGAGCCTCCGCAGCCGGTGCAAGAAGTCTGACAGCGACATCATCCTGTGGTCTTGCATATATGTGGGAAGAATTATACATTGCAGCGTCCAACCGACTTCCGCTGGCACTGGCACTTGTAAACCGTGCGCTGTCAGGACCGATCAATATTAACTGCGACCACTCAGACAGTATGGGAGCAAGAGATGCAGGCTGGATCCAGATTTACGCAGAAAATAACCAGGAAGCATATGACAATATGGTGCAGGCTTATCGTATTTCCGAAAATGCGGATGTCAGACTTCCGATCATGATCTGCCAGGATGGATTTATTACAAGCCATGCAGTAGAAAATATCGAATTATTAGACGATGCAGATGTAAAAAATTTTGTCGGAGAGTACGAGCCGGAAGATTATCTTCTCAATTCCGAATGCCCGATGGCGGTCGGACCATATGCGATCACCGATTATTATATGGAAGCAAAGCGTGCCCAGGCAGAAGGTATGCGAAATGTGCCGAGAGTCGTAGAAGAGGTGGCAAAGGAATTTGCAGTAATTTCCGGACGTGAGTATGGACTTTTCGAAAGCTATCGCATGGAAAATGCAGAGCGTGCGGTCGTTATGATCGGTTCGGCAGCAGGAACAACAAAAGATGCCATTGACCGATTGAGAGAAAAGGGGGAGAAGGTCGGACTTGTAAAAATCCGTCTGTACCGTCCATTCCCGGCCGATGAGATTGCGGAACTGTTGAAAAATGTAAAGGCAGTTGCCATTATGGATAGAGCCGAGAGCTATACAAACCACGGTGGCCCGTTAGGTGCAGATGTGATGAGTGCACTGTATCGCGCAAGAGCTAATGCACTGGCTGTTAATTACATTTACGGACTAGGCGGACGTGATGTGCGTGTAGAAGATATGGAAGGCGTATTCCGTGCATTAGAGCAGATGATCGAAGAGGGCGATGCAGGAGAGACTTATCGCTATCTCGGAGTGAGAGAATAAGGAGGCTTGGAAGAAGATGAGTTATAATTTCAAAGAGACAATGAATAAAACAGAACGTCTGGCGCCGGGCCACAGAATGTGTGCCGGATGCGGCGGAACAATTGCAGTTCGAAACGTGCTGCGCGGTCTTCACGAAGGAGACAAGGCCGTGATCGGAAATGCCACCGGATGTCTGGAAGTGTCTACATTTACATACCCATACACCGCATGGGAGGACAGCTACATTCACAATGCATTTGAAAATGCAGGTGCAACCATGAGCGGAGTGGAAGGTGCATACAAAGCATTAAAGAGAAAAGGGAAAATAGATGCCAACTACAAATTCATCACCTTCGGTGGTGATGGCGGTACTTATGATATCGGTTTACAGTCTCTTTCCGGAGCGATGGAGAGAAACCAGGATCTCGTATATGTCTGCTATGATAACGGTGCCTATATGAATACTGGTATCCAGCGCTCTTCTGCGACACCGATGTATGCCAATACGACAACGACGCCAGTTGGAAGTGAGAGCAATGGAAAGCCGCAGAATCGAAAAGACCTGGCATCTGTCATTGCAGCCCATGATATTCCGTATGTAGCGCAGACAACATTTGTACAGAATTTCAAAGATCTGCATATTAAATCTGAGAAGGCGATTTACACACCGGGAGCCGCATTTTTGAATATCATGGCTCCGTGCCCTCGTGGATGGAGATACAACACACCGGACATTATGGAAATCTGTAAATTAGGAGTCGAGACTTGCTACTGGCCGCTTTTTGAAGTCGTAGAAGGAAAATGGATATTAAATTACGAGCCAAAGAAAAAATTGCCAATTGAAGATTTCTTAAGACCACAGGGAAGATTCAAGCATCTCTTCAAGAAAGGCAATGAGTATCTTTTGGAAGCTTTCCAGCAGGAAGTAGACAGACGATGGGAAGAATTGCAGTTTAGATGTTCGAGATAAGGAACGGAAAAATATATTTGACAGAATAAAAAAATGTCATTATACTAAGAAGTGATTTTTGTATAAAAGAACGAGATTGAACGAAGAGTTCATGAAGGGGCGCACCACCGCGGGTACGTTTCTTTGTGAACTCTTTTTTTTATCTCAGTCGAGAAGACTGAGATAAACGCTCTGCGAAGATGTGCAGTGATTCTGGTCAGCATATGCTGACCAGAATCACGCGCCAAGTCTCGTGGCTGCTCGACTTGAATATCAAAGGAGGTGCAAGTGAGTGATCACAGTAAATGGAAATGAAATCAAACTGGAAGAGGCTACATCTGTACAGTCCTATCTTGAAAGTGCAGGATACCAGATGAAGCGGATCGCAGTAGAATTAAATGGTGAGATCCTTCCAAAATACGAATATTCCGACACGATGTTGAAAGACGGAGACCGCATGGAAGTAGTAACATTTGTCGGAGGAGGCTAAAAAATGGAGACAACTAAGATTTTGACAAAAGAAGAAATAAATGCGGCACTTGAAGAACGTCACTCGCCGGATACGCAGAAGAAACTGTCCGAAGGCCGTGTGACGATCGCAGGGCTTGGTGGATTAGGTTCCAACGTCGCATACGCACTTGCGCGTATCGGCGTAGGGCATCTGCATCTTATTGACTTTGATGCGGTGGACATTACAAATCTGAATCGGCAGCAGTATTTTATGGAGCACATCGGTATGTATAAAACAGATGCATTGAAATCTCTGCTCGAAAAGATTAATCCTTACCTTGATATTCAGACGGATTGTGTGAAAGTAACAGAGGAAAATCTCATTCCACTTTTTAAAGATGCCGGGATCGTCTGCGAAGCCTTTGATAATCCGGAGGCAAAGGCCATGCTTGTAAATGGCATTTTAGAGTATTTTCCGGAGAAAAAGCTGGTGTCAGCATCCGGAATGGCAGGGTATGGCAGCAGCAACACCATCCTTACGAAGCGTGTGATGAAAAATTTTTACCTGTGCGGAGACCGGGTGACGGAACCGACCTATGGAAATGGTTTGATGGCACCTCGCGTTGCAATCTGCGCCGCGCATGAAGCCAATATGATTACGCGGCTGTTGCTCGGAGAAGAAGAAATATAATAATAAAGGAGAATAGAAATATGAGTACAAAAGATACATGGAGCCTTGGAGGACACGAATTTACATCCAGATTTATTTTGGGATCAGGAAAATTTTCACTGGATCTTGTGAAAGCCTGCATCGAAAAAGCAGACGCACAGATCATCACACTGGCACTTCGCCGTGCAAATGAAGGTGGTCTTGCCAACATTTTAGATTACATTCCGGACAATGTAACATTACTCCCAAATACATCCGGAGCTAGAAATGCAGAAGAGGCAGTTAGAATTGCAAGATTATCAAGAGAACTTGGTTGTGGAGATTTTGTAAAGATCGAAGTCGTACACGATTCCAAATATTTATTGCCGGATAACTATGAGACAATTAAAGCAACAGAGGTCCTTGCTAAAGAAGGATTCGTAGTAATGCCATATATGTACCCGGATCTCAACGCAGCAAGAGCGTTAAAAGATGCCGGAGCAGCCTGCATTATGCCACTTGGTGCACCGATCGGATCCAACAAAGGTCTGGCGACAAAAGAATTTATCCAGATCCTTATCGATGAGATGGATCTGCCGATCATCGTAGATGCCGGAATCGGGCGTCCGTCACAGGCATGTGAGGCTATGGAAATGGGAGCAGCCGCTGTTATGGCAAATACAGCTATCGCTACAGCCGGAGATGTGCCGGTTATGGCTGAGGCATTTAAAAAAGCCATCGAAGCAGGACGAAGCGCATACCTTTCCGGTCTTGGAAGAACCATCGAAAGAGGCGCAAGCGCATCGTCACCGTTGACAGGATTTTTGGAGGACTAAGACTATGGAAAATCAGCACATTAATGAAAGTATATTAAATGAAGAGATTCTGGAAGATCAGAAGAAAAACAGAATCGACCATATGAAATATATGCCGGGCATGGAAGATATCGGTTCCGAGATTATGGATCAGGTCGTAGATGCCATGCATGCTTATGACTATGACAAATATACGGAGGCAGACGTAAAACGTGCCATCGCGCATAGTTCTAGAACGCCGGAAGATTTCGCGGCCCTTTTATCACCTGCAGCATTGCCGCTTCTGGAAGAAATCGCACAGGCAGCACAGGCTGAGACAAGAAAACATTTTGGAAACAGTATTTACATGTTTACACCAATTTACATTGCAAACTACTGTGAAAACTATTGTATTTACTGCGGATTTAACTGCCACAATAAGATCAACCGTGCCCAGTTAAATGAAGAAGAGATCGAAAAAGAAATGCAGGCAATCGCTGAGACAGGATTGCAGGAGATCTTGATCCTGACAGGAGAGAGCAGAAGCAAATCGACAGTGGAATATATCGGAAATGCATGTAAGATCGCAAGAAAATATTTTAAAGTGATCGGACTTGAGATTTATCCGGTAAATTCCGATGAATATGCATACTTGCACGAATGCGGAGCAGACTATGTGACCGTTTTCCAGGAGACATACAATTCGGACAAATATGAGACGTTGCATCTGGCGGGGCACAAACGTATTTATCCGTACCGTGTCAATGCACAGGAGCGTGCGATCAGAGGCGGTATGCGTGGTGTTGGATTCGGTGCACTGCTCGGTCTTGATGATTTCCGAAAAGATGCATTTGCAACAGGGTACCATGCATACCTTCTGCAGAGAAAATATCCACACGCAGAGATTGCATTTTCCTGTCCGCGTCTGCGCCCGATCATCAACAACGACCGCATCAACCCGATGGACGTTCATGAGAAACAGCTTCTGCAGGTTGTATGCGCATATCGTCTGTTTATGCCATTTGCAAGCATTACAGTATCTACAAGAGAGTGTGCACGCGTGCGTGACAACCTTGTAAGCATCGCAGCTACAAAGATTTCTGCAGGAGTAAGTACAGGAATTGGTGGCCATGTTGATGATATCGAAGACAAAGGTGACGACCAGTTTGAAATTTCAGATGGAAGAAATGTAGAAGAAGTTTACGATGCATTGCTTTCTAACAATTTACAGCCGGTTATGAGTGATTATATTTATGTGTAGAGAAGAGTTTGCTATCATTGCAGTGACAAATCGGTCATTGAGTAAAGGAAACTATCTGGAGCAGATTAAGAAAATCTGTGAGTGGAAACCAGAAGCTTTGATCTTGCGTGAAAAGGATCTTTCGGAAGAAGAGTATGAAGCACTTGCAAGAGAAGTGCTTGCTGTGTGTAAGCAGTACGAAGTGCTGTGCATTTTGCATACATATGCCAGGGTAGCAGAGCACTTAGGCTGCGAATACTTACACCTGCCACTGCCGCTGCTCCGCACTTATGTGGAGAAAGGTGGAGTCGGTAGGGTGAAGTGTCTTGGCACATCTGTGCATTCCGCTGAGGAAGCAAAGGAAGCAGAAAAACTTGGCGCATCCTACGTAACAGCAGGACATATTTACGCGACTGACTGCAAGAAAGGTCTGCCGCCAAGAGGATTATCTTATTTAGAGGAAGTCTGCGATGCAGTAAATATTCCGGTATATGCCATCGGCGGGATAAAGTTTGATGAAGCACAGTGGAAGGAACTGAAACAGTGCAAAGCCGTCGGAGGGTGTATTATGTCAGGGATGATGCAGCTGTAGGCGGAATAAAAAAGCAGCACCTTGCAATCATAAAAATAGATTGCAAAGTGCTGCATATTTTTTATTCATTTCAATTTAGCTATCCAGCCAGATGCATGAGATTGATCAGGAAGATCCAGCTAAGTCCGTAGTAAGAGATTACGGCTACAAGGTCGTTCACGGTCGTGATCAGTGGACCGGATGCGACTGCCGGGTCTACGTGGATCTTTTTGAAAAACAGCGGGATGCATGTGCCCACTGCACCGGAGATCAGCATTGCAAGAAGCAAGGATGCGCCGATACATCCGGAAACCGCATATGCGAATGCGAATGTTTTTCCTTTGAAGAATGCGATATACAGTCCGATAAGTGCAAAGGATAAAAGTCCAAGGATAAGTCCGTTGGAGAACGCAATTTTCATTTCTTTTAATACAAGTTCAAATTTTTGCTTGCCGGTCAGAGACTCATCCATAAGTACGCGGATTGTCACAGCCAGTGACTGGGTACCAACGTTTCCGGCCATGTCAAGGATCAGTGACTGGAAACACATAATGAGTGTCAACTGACTTACAACTGCCTCGAAAAGTCCGACTACAGAAGAGACGACCATTCCAAGTCCAAGAAGAACGAGGAGCCATGGGAGTCTTTTTTTAATACTCTCAAGCAGAGGTTCTTTCAAGTCTTCTTCCGCGGTCAAACCGGCGAATTTCGCATAGTCTTCACCCATCTCGTCATCAACAAGATCTACGATGCTTTGAGATGTGATAATACCAAGCAGTTTATTTTCTGTATCGAGGATTGGAATAGAATCCTCCGAATAGTCTTTTAATTTTTCAATACAATCATCAATCAACTCATTACCATATACATATGGATAAGAAGTTACAATCAGGTCTTCCAGTGGCTGATCCTGTCTTGCGATGATCAGATCTTTTAAATCCATGGCGCCATAAAATGTCTGATTGGCGTTTACTATAAATAAAGTAGAAATGTTATCGTTTTTAGCGGCCTGATTAATGAGGCTGCTCATTGCCTGCTTTACTGTGAGATTTTCACGGATCATAATGCAGTTTGTAGTCATCTTACTTCCGATTTCTTCCTCGTCAAAAGAAGCGATGATAGCGATGTCTTTTCTGGCGTCATCGTCCATTAGTTCAAGAAATAGATTTTTCTTATCCTTCGAGATCATGCGCAGAACGTCAACGACAGCGTCTGTCTCCATTGCAGATAAAATCATCGCTGCCTTTTTGACATCGATCTCAGTTAAATATTCAGCTGCTTCTTTTTCGTCGGTATGTTCAAAGATATCAGAAAGCATATCCAAGTCAAGAATGCGACAAAGTTTGACTCTTTCTTTTACAGTCAGTTCCGGAAAAACTTCAGCGAGGTCATTCTCGTGGTAGTCTTCCAGTTTATTGCGCATAATGCCCGGAGAGGTGTTGCTTCGGATGATAGAAAGAATCTCATCCGTGTAATTTTGAAGTTTATTTTCCATTTTAACCTCCCAAAATATATGATTAAATTTGTTCGTGAAAAAATGGGCTCGGAAAATAGAATCAAAATTAAATACAGTTACAGTATCGACTGTTGCTTAATTTTGACTCTATGTTATTACTTCGCCCGTGACTATCACAACCGTCCATACTGTTCACCTGCCTTTATGAATTGAATTTAATAGAATTTCTAACGAATGTCAGAATAATTACAAAAATTGCAAAATCTTCCGTACAATATTATAGCCTCTTCGAAGAAGTGGCGCAAGAGCTTTTTATAAAAAAAGAACTCTTGATCACTCAAGAGTTCTTTTATCGCTAGTGCGGAGAAAGGGACTTGAACCCTCACAGGATAACTCCCACTAGAACCTGAATCTAGCGCGTCTGCCATTCCGCCATCTCCGCTCGCTGACAAAAACTATAATACCACAGCGAAGGAGATAATGCAAATGTTTTTTGAATTTTTTTAACGGACCTCGATGCCGTTGACTTCCAGATGTTCGTCAATCGGGATGACAAGGCATTTGCGACCGTCAATCTCGCGTGTCTCAACAAGATCGGAACGATCCGGATTGACTTTGAGAACAATGTCCGGCGTCTCAATCTGGAATGTTTTCGTGCTTGCAATGTTTGCTGCTAGGAGCGTCTGCTTTTCACCGACGATCTCTTCAAATTCATCGTCAAAGGATTCTAAGTGTTCAGCAGAAGCACCGCTTCTTGCCAGAAGGTTTTTCATCTCTGGCTTTCCAAGTTCCAGCGGCTCTGGTGATTCTTTCGCTTCTTCGATCATTTCATTTAAATTGTCATGGATGTTGCGGACAACTTCGTAATCGCAGTCCTCTCCTAGTGTGTCGCTGATGATCGCCTGGAAGGATGTCTTTTGATCCTTGGCTGTCAATGGAATGCGGCTTCCGAGTACATTTTCGATAAATTCCGGCTGCAGTTCTTCCGGTTTCTTCGAATAGTATAAAAGACCGTGGACGTCGCTTGCACGATCATTGAATGCCGGGAAGAGAAATCCTTTTACCGGAAGTTCTACGAACCAGTCACGGATGCGGTCTTCGATATTGTTTGTCTCTGCGTTGTAGGTAAGACCTGCCTTTGTAAGGTTTACAGGACAGATGCTGCACATGATGTGCTCATATACGGTGTCCGATGCGTCGAACATCTCCATCCCGTCCGAAGATTTTCCCGGTACATCGTAAACAGAATGAATCAGAATAATATAATAATTTTCTGCATAAATATAATTTTCAATGACCTTGTCATAAAATTCTTCTACAAGAAGATCATCTGTAAGCTTGCTGTCACGAAGCTTTAAAAGAAATTCCTGTGTGCCGCCCGGCATCTCCTGCTCGGTCGGAAATTCCATGTTGAGAAGGTTCTTCCCCGGTGTTCCGGATAACGTATGTTTGAATATGTCGAAATATTTGAAAGCTTCTTCTTCCATCATAGAAAGAAAAGCTTTTTTTAATTCTGTTTTTTTCTCTTTCTCGTGGTCCACATAGCAGCCGCAGATGCGAGTGATCGCACAGTTTTCAGGGGTGAATTGCTTGCGGATCTCGAGTATTTCTTTTTTGTTCATTTTATTTACACTCCCTTTTTTCAGATTGACTTCCATGTTATCATATTCGGATTTTATTTACAACGTAAAAAGTATGGAATAAAAGACAATCAAAGGAGTAGAAAAGGATTGTAAAGAGACCGCACAAAACGTATAATATGAAATAGATATATGTCAAGAAAGATAAAGAGAGGGTAAAAAAATGGGAAATATATTTGACATTTTAGGGCCGGTCATGGTAGGTCCATCGAGCTCCCACACAGCAGGTGCAGCGCGCATCGGTCTCATCGCAAGACAGCTGTTTGGAAGACAGCCGGAGAAGGCAACGGTTTATTTACATGGATCATTTGCAGCGACTGGAAAAGGTCACGGAACAGATAAAGCATTAATCGCAGGATTGTTGGGAATGCTGCCTGATGATATGAGAATTCCGCACAGCTTTGACGTTGCAAAAGAGGAAGGCATGGCTTTCAAGATCCTTAACAAAGATATTAAAGGTGCACATCCGAATACTGCACAGATCGTTATGGAGGCAGAAGGGGTTCCGACGATGAAGATGCAGGCATATTCAATCGGTGGCGGACGCATCCGCGTATGTATGATGGATGGAATCGATGTGAATTTCAGCGGAGAGACATGTACTTTGATCATTCGTAACATTGATGAACCGGGAAGAATCATGGATGTATCTGCAGCACTTTGCAAGGCAGAGATCAACATTGCAACAATGCAGGTATTTCGTGACAAGCGCGGTGGCTGTGCAGTTATGGTCGTTGAGACAGATCAGATCGTCCCACAGGATGCAATCGATGATTTAGAGAGCAAACCGGGAATCATTCGAGTAAAATTCCTGGATCCAAACGGATCAGTATAAGAAAGAAGAGGTAGAATACGTATGTCATATCAGTCAATGGAAGAGGCACAGCTTCGCTGTGAGCAGGAAGGCATTCCATTTTGGAAAGCTGTACAGATAGAAGATGCAAATGAACGTGGAGTTACATTGGAGAACTCATGGGAGCAGATGAAAGGTATGTGGCATTCTATGCTGGAAAACCTTGACGTGTACGAAGAGAATCTGCTTTCCCCAAGTGGATTAGTTGGAAAAGAAGGTGGCCTGATGGACGCATACAGAGAGAATGAGAAACCTCTCTGTGGAAGCTTTATGGCAAAGGTTATGGCCAATGCATTAAAGATGGGATGTAACAATGCCTGCATGAAGAGAATCGTTGCAGCACCGACAGCCGGTGCATGTGGAGTTCTCCCGGCAGTACTCGTTACTTATGCAAGAGAGTACAACGTATCGGAAGAGACAATGATCGAGGCAATGTATGTTGCAGCCGGACTTGGACAGATTATTGCAAACAGAGCTTACCTTGCAGGAGCATCCGGCGGATGCCAGGCAGAGATCGGATCTGGATCTGGAATGGCAGCAGGAGCAATCTGTCACGTACGCGGCGGTAACGGAGAAGTGATCGCCAACGCGTGTGCAATGGCACTGAAGAACTTGATGGGACTTGTATGTGACCCAGTGGCAGGACTTGTAGAAGTTCCTTGCGTTAAGAGAAATGTTGGTGGAGCAGTGAACGCACTGGCGGCAGCGGACATGGCACTTGCAGGAATCACGAGTAAAGTTCCGATCGATCAGGTAATTGATGCAATGAAAGATGTCGGAGACAAGATGGATGTCACACTTCGCGAGACGGGAATCGGCGGAGTTGCCGGAACACCTGCAGGACAGGCAGTTTCTGAGAGACTTGGAATGTAAGAAAAAAATAGTTAGAGGAGCAGTTTACAGATGACGAAGAAGCAGAGAGCGCTTGAAGTGATTGAACGTTTGAAAAAAGAATATCCGGACGCAGATTGTACATTGGATTATGATCAGGCGTGGAAGCTTTTAGTCAGTGTAAGACTTGCAGCACAGTGTACAGATGCGAGAGTGAATGTAGTTGTTGAGAAGCTGTATGAGAAGTACCCGACGGTGAAGGCGTTAGCCACAGCTACGCCGGAAGAGATCGAAGAGATCGTAAGACCATGTGGACTTGGAAAGAGCAAAGCAAGAGATATCAACGCCTGCATGAAGATCTTGGATGAACAGTATGATGGAAATGTGCCGGATGATTTTAATACACTCTTAAAATTGCCGGGAGTGGGAAGAAAGAGCGCCAATCTCATTATGGGAGATGTGTTCGGAAAACCGGCTATCGTGACAGATACACACTGTATCCGATTATCCAACCGGATCGGCCTTGTAGATGGCATTAAGGATCCAAAGAAAGTGGAGATGGAATTGTGGAAGATTATTCCACCGGAGGAAGGAAACGAACTCTGCCATCGACTTGTCATTCACGGAAGAGAGATCTGCACAGCAAGAACAACGCCGCATTGCGACAGATGTGTGCTTGCAGATATTTGTAAAAAGAAAATCTGATAACGAAAGAAGCCTTGAAACCCGGCATAGTCGGGAATCAAGGCTTCATGTTTTTTAAAGTGTCAATAAGCTCTAAGTCACTTTCTTTAATTTTAAGATTTGTGCAATACGTCTTGCCTTCCGGCGTCTTCACATTGATCTCAATGATCGATCCTTCTACAAGTGCATCTGATGCAACCGCATTTAAAAATAATGGGAATTTCGGATGATTGGCACGAAATGTATTCAGAGCAGCCTGCACTTTCTAGATCATCGCAATCTGATTAAAATTCATAACAAAACGCTCCTTTCCTCTTGTATTAGAAAATTATAGCGAACAATGAAACGATAGTCAAAGCGTTTTCGCAGAAATAAAAAGAATTATGAGAAAACTAAGAAACACTTTACAGAATATTTATAAATGTATGTGGTAAAGTGTGTTAAAATACAGATAATTAATTCAAAAGGGGGCACTAAGCAAAGTGAGAAAGAAAAAGTCCACCGAATGCAAAACAACAGAAGAAATATATTTACAGGACCGATGTCCGACCGATCGATATGAGCCTGATTATGAGATGGGACTTACATCCCCACAGGTTGAGAAACATAAAAAAGATGGCTGGTCAAATGTGGCAGTAGACCCGCCTTCGAAGACAACGAAAGAAATCATACATGAAAATGTATTTACTTATTTCAACTTAATCTTTCTTGTACTGGCAATTCTTCTATGCCTGGTTGGATCATTCCGAAACCTTACATTTTTGCCGATCATCATTTTCAATACACTGATCGGTATTGTGCAGGAACTTCGTGCAAAAAAGATACTTGGGAAATTAAATATGCTGAACGCACCTCATGCAAATGTTGTGCGAGATGGGAAAGTATCAAGAGTAGGTGCGACAGAGCTTGTGCTTGATGATATTGTGATCTTCAAGGCGGGAAATCAGATTCCGGCGGATGCCATCATGGTAGAAGGTGAAGTGGAAGTCAACGAATCACTCCTTACCGGTGAATCCGATGAGATCACAAAGCGTAGAGGCGACAAGCTGATGAGCGGAAGTTTTGTAGTAGCAGGAGAATGCCATGCAAGACTGGATGCGGTTGGTGCGGATTCTTACATTTCCAGACTGACGATCGAGGCAAAACAGATGCAGCAGGGCGAGCAGTCCGAGATGATCAGATCGTTAGATAAGCTTGTGAAATTTGTCGGCATTGCACTTATTCCAATCGGAATTGTATTGTTTATTCAGGGCTTCTTTATTAATAAAGAAACTTTCAGTGGCAGCGTTACAGCGATGGTCGCAGCAGTGATCGGCATGATCCCGGAAGGGCTGTATCTTCTTGCAAGTGTTGCCTTGGCAGTAAGTGCCATGCGACTTGCAGGTAAGAAAGTACTTTTACACGATATGAAAAGTATTGAGACGCTGGCCAGAGTTGATGTGCTGTGTGTAGATAAGACCGGTACGATCACAGAACCCGTAATGCGTGTCAAAGATGTAATTGAAGTCGAGGAACATAAAAAAGAAGAAATAAAGGCACTGATGGGCGATTTTGCCAAAGCTATGAGTAACGATAATGAGACGATGGCGGCGATGAAAGAGTATTTTCAAAATGGAAGCGGTAAGAGTGCTGTGAAAGTACTGCCATTTACATCGAAGGTAAAATACAGTGCAGTCTGTCTCAAAGACAGTGAAGGAGCGGAAGCAAACTATGTGCTTGGCGCACCGGAGCTTATGTTGAGAGAAGATTTTGATGAACATAGAGAAAAAATACATGGTTACGCGGGAAAAGGTTATCGTGTTCTCTTATTTGGAAAATACGATGGTGAGCTGGACGGCGAACCGTTGAAAGAGAAAGTCCATCCTTACGGATACATTCTCCTGACGAACCCGGTCCGAGAAGAAGCACCGGATACATTTCGTTATTTTGCAGAACAGGGTGTGGAAGTGAAAGTTATTTCCGGAGACAACCCGCTGACTGTTTCTGAAGTTGCGAAAGAAGCAGGGATTGAAAATGCAGACCGTTACGTCGATGCATCTTTGCTTCAGACAGAGGAAGATATTGCGAAAGCGATCGCGCAGAATACTGTATTTGGCCGTGTGACACCGGCACAGAAGCGCCAGTTTGTGCAGGCATTGAAAGCCCAGGGGAGAACGGTTGCGATGACGGGAGACGGAGTCAACGACGTGCTGGCATTGAAGGATGCCGACTGCAGCGTTGCCATGGCATCCGGAAGTGATGCGGCAGTGCAGGCTTCACAAGTCGTATTGCTGGAATCCGACTTTTCGAAAATGCCATCCGTTGTTATGGAAGGAAGACGGGTCGTCAACAATATCCAGAGATCTGCCAGCCTCTTCCTTGTGAAGAATATTTTCTCCTTCCTGTTGTCATTGTTCTCGGTCGTATTTATGACCACCTATCCGCTGGAGCCGTCGCAGATATCGTTGATCAGTATGTTTACGATTGGAATTCCGGGATTCTTCCTTGCATTCCAGCCGAACAAAGATATTATCAAGGGTCATTTCCTGCCGAATGTCGTATTAAAAGCGCTGCCGGCAGGTCTGACAGATGTCGTCGCAGTCGGAGCGCTCGTCGTATTCGGACAAAAGTTTGGAGTGGAGGCTACAGATATTTCTACTGCGGCAACGATGCTCCTTGCTATCGTAGGTTTTATGATCTTATATCGCATCTGTCAGCCACTCAATGTGTTGCGCGGAATCGTGTGGGCAGGTTCCGTTGCAGGATTGATCCTTTGCAGCATTTTCCTGCCGAAGCTTTTTGCAATTACAGGAATGTCCGTAAAATGCATTATGCTGTTTGTCGTATTTTCCATTGCAACAGAACCGGTCCTTCGGTATTTGACAATGCTCATAAGTGGAATGCGCAATCTGTATAGAAAAATCTTCAAGAAAGCGCAGCCGATGTAACAATTATTTCGTAAGTAACATAGGGATTTCGGTTCCGTCGAGATCCTTCCAGTGAAAATCTCCGTCATAGATCATGTATCCATGGGCGGAGTTTTCTTTTGGAATAGAAACGGATCCTGGATTCATATAGATGAAATCGCCGCAGTCCTGATGTGCCGGAATGTGTGTATGTCCATTTAAGAGAATGTCACCTTTTTTCAGCATTGGAGGATTTTTCGGATTGTGGTGATGTCCGTGTGTGGCAAAAATTGTTTTATCATCGATCGCCAGAAGACAGTAATCAGCCAGAATCGGAAATTCAAGGACCATCTGGTCTACTTCTGTGTCACAGTTGCCGCGGACACAGAGCAGATGCTCCTTCATAGGATTGAGCATAGCAATACATTTCTTCGGGTCATAATCTTTCGGAAGATCATTTCTTGGCCCATGATATAAAATATCGCCGAGCAGTAATAAAAGGTCCGCTCCCTCGCGTGCATATGCCTCTAACATTTTTTCACAATAATAAGAAGAACCGTGAATATCGGATGCTATCATTAATTTCATAAGTGTCATACCTCGCTTTTTCGTCTTTCCCTTATTGTAACAAGTGCAAATTGTTGAAACAAGTAGGAAGAAAAAAGAAATGCAATCTATTTTCTGACAAAAATAAAGGCTAGTCAAAAATTAGACAAATATGTCAGAAAATAAACATAATTGTTTGTTGAATTTGCCAATCTGATTTGTTTTTATAATAGTATAGTTTATACGTGAAGAAAGCTCCTAAATGGAGCCTGAAAAAACAAAAAAAGATGCAACACATAGAAGGAGGAACAAAAAATGGGATTTTTAACGGGAAAAACAGCGATTATTACAGGTGGCGGACGTGCTGTATTAAGTGACGGAAGCTGCGGTTCTATCGGATACGGAATTGCAACTGCCTATGCAAAGGAAGGCGCAAACCTCGTGATTACAGGACGTAACGTAAAGAAACTTGAGGATGCGAAAGAAGAACTGGAAAGATTGTACGGAATTGAAGTTTTACCGGTACAGGCAGATGTCAATGCCGGAGCGGACAATGAAGCTTCTGTACAGAATGTTGTAAAACAGGCAATCGATAAATTCGGAAGAATCGATGTTCTTATTAACAATGCGCAGGCATCGGCATCCGGAGTCACACTTGCAGATCACACAACAGAGCAGTTTGATCTGGCTGTATATTCCGGACTTTATGCTGTATTCTATTATATGAAAGCATGCTATCCATACTTGAAAGAGACAAAGGGATCTGTAATCAACTTTGCATCCGGAGCCGGATTATTCGGCAACTACGGACAGTGTGCATATGCAGCAGCGAAAGAAGGAATCCGTGGACTTACAAGAGTGGTAGCTACCGAGTGGGGCGCTGACGGAATCAACGTAAACATCGTATGCCCGCTTGCATGGACTGCACAGTTAGAAAACTTCCAGAAAGCTTATCCGGAAGCATTTGCAGCAAATGTGAAGATGCCACCGGCAGGACATTACGGAGATGTGGAAAAAGAGATCGGACGCGCATGCGTACAGCTTGCATCACCAGATTTTAAGTACATGAACGGTGAGACAATCACATTAGAAGGTGGAATGGGACAGAGACCATAATTCATTCTCTACATAAAGAGGGTGTGTTACAGGCGACTTTTAGTCGTTATCGTAACACACCCTTTTTGTTTGTCATGCTATCTTTCTTTCGGCAGGCTTACGAGAATGGTAGTTCCTTCTTTGGAGCTGTCTTCTACTTTTACAGTCCCGCCGTGAAATGAGGCAATCTCCCAGACGAGAGAAAGACCAAGTCCTACGCCGCCATGGGCGCGGCTGCGGGATTTATCAACACGGAAAAATGGCTGGAAAATACTTTCCTGATCTGCTTTGGCAATTCCAAAACCTTGATCTTTTATTCGGATCAGACGATGTTCCCTATCTTCACAGACGGAAATGTGAACGGCGCCGCCCGTTCGGTTGTATCGGATCGCATTTTCAGTAAGGTTGAAAAGCATACGGTAGATCAAAGTATCGCTTCCGATGATGCGGGCGTCTCCATCGGAAGACAGTGCGATATTTTTCTCTTCGGCAAGAGGCGCAAGGTCAGTAAATATTTCTTCCACCAACGGAGCAAGTTCGATCGTATCCTCACATGGAACACTGTTGAGTTCACTCATTTCCAAAAGAATTTTTGTCATCTGAGACATCCGTTCTGTCTGTTCTTTTATAAGATCGAGAACGTTGCGCGTCTCATCATCTACATCTGGATGCTCTATGGAAAATAAATCCATCTGTGCCTGCAAAAGTGCAAGCGGGGTGCGAAGTTCATGAGCAGCGTTGCCGGTGAATTGCTTCTGGGTTTTAAATCCTTCATCAAGACGGTCGATCATACTGTTGAAAGAGCAGCAGAACTGTCGAAATTCCGGAAGTACATCTTCACTTACTTTCATATCAGATAAATTGTCCGGCTGCACTTTTTCAATCTGAGAGGCAAAGTTTTTCAGTGGCTTCAGTGCATGTCCGCTGACAAAATAAGCGAGCGCCGCGCCAAGCAGTGTGACAGCTGCTGTAATATACCAGCTTGTCAGACTGAAGGAGTTCTGGGCGCCGCTTACAATGATCGTAAGCGCATTATCGAGGTCCTTGCTATTTGGATCAAAGGATTCGGTTTTGTCGCTGTTCGTATCACTGTAAGTAGAAATGTCATTTCCAATCGTATCCATATAATGCTTGCCGGAATAGCCGATCAGGCAATTCATAAGTACACATGTGACACAGATTAAAACAGCAGTCATTAAAGTAATCCGCCATTGTAAAGATAATTTTTTCATTGACGCTCCTCCATTACGTATCCTTCGCCTATGCGGTTGTGTATCGGGTCATATCCTAAAGCAGTGCGCAGCTTCTTTCTGAGAGAAGAGATGTGCACTCTTATGGAATTGCTGAAATTGTCTACGCTGCTATCCCACACATGTTCAATAAATTCTTCCTGGCTGATTGGGCGCCCCTGATTCAACATCAGATATTCCAAAATCCCCGTTTCTTTCCTTGTAAGAGAAATGTCTGAACCTTTGGCAGAAGCTTTGCGTGCTTTCGTATCAAAGGAAAGCTCCTGGCAGGTCAGTACAACGTCGTGCTGTGTGAATCGTCGAAGCGTAAGCGCACGTATTCTTGCAGCCAGTTCTTCTAAATGAAATGGTTTTGTAAGGTAATCGTTGGCGCCGGCATCTAATCCGGCAACCTTATCGGCGACTTCGCTTCGGGCTGAAAGAATCAGAACTTTCGTATCAAAATCATTTTCCCGAAGTGCCTTAAGAACGCTCATGCCATCTTTTCTTGGAAGGTTAAGATCCAAAACGACAAGGTCAAAATGATCCACAGCGAGCATGTCGATTGCAGTCTGCCCATCGTGGCAATAATCTACACTGTATGAAAGGTGTTTTAAGCTGCGTACGATCGTGTCGCAGAGCACCTTCTCATCTTCTACTATTAAAATATGCATATAAAAGTCCTCCTGTGGTATCAGTATACCATACGGACATAAAATCTTTGTTAAGTTTTGCTTCTTAACAGAGATTTTATACAGACCGTGATATAATGAGGCAGAAATGAAGGGAGTGATCAAATTGTTTCATAGAAAAAAAGCTGTGATCCAGGGCGCTTTATTAATAGTAGCGGTATGCATGGTATGCTTCGGTACAATGCGAGGCGAAGTGGATTCGGTATTCAGTAAAGCAATCCGATTGTGTTTGGAGTGTGTTGGAATTGGATAAGAATAAGAAGAAAAAAACATCTATAATCATAAGCCGTTTCCGTGGAGGGATCCAGGCGGGAGCGGCATTACTTACAAATATTCATCTGACGAATTTTATAAAGGGGAGTATATATCAGGGAAAAGGAAAAGCCGTATGTGTGCCGGGATTGAACTGTTATTCCTGTCCGGCGGCAGCAGGTGCCTGCCCAATCGGCGCATTTCAGGCAGTGGTAGGCGCATCAAAATTTCGTTTTTCCTATTATATAAGTGGATTTTTAATTTTGCTCGGCGTGCTGATGGGGCGTTTCATATGCGGATTCTTATGTCCTTTCGGCTGGTTTCAAGATCTGCTGCACAAGATCCCTTGCAAAAAGTTTTCCACAAAGAAGTTAAAGCCTCTTCGCTGGATCAAATATATCGTACTCTTACTCACGGTCATCCTGTTACCGGCTTTTCTTGTAAATGATGTGGGAATGTCGGATCCAATTTTCTGTAAATACATTTGCCCACAGGGCGTGTTGGAAGGAGCAATGCCGCTGTCCATTGTAAACGAAGGAATCCGTCAGGCGCTTGGCGTATTATTTACAAGGAAATTAATTATTCTGCTTGTAGTTGTAGTATTAAGTATTTTATTTTACCGTCCCTTTTGCAAATGGATCTGCCCGTTAGGCTCATTTTACGCATTGATGAATAAAGTATCCCTCTTAGGTATCCAAGTGGACGATTGTAGATGCATTTCCTGTGGAAAATGTGCCCGCGTATGCAAGATGGATGTGGATATCACGAAGACCCCCGACCACACCGAATGTATTCGCTGCGGCAAATGTATAAAAGAATGCCCGGCCGAAGCACTTAGGTTTCGATATGGTTTTAGTAAAAATAATAAATGTAAAGGAGATAAATAATTATGATGAAAACAAAACTTTTAAAAACAACAGCTGTAACAATGACACTCATTTTAGCACTTGGGCTTAGCGCATGTACTTCCGGTAACGGCAAGGATAGCGGCAAGGATAGCAGATCCGGGAAAACTGCCCAGACAGAAAGTGACAGCAAAAATAATCCGGACAGCAAGGAAGAGGCGGCAAAGCTTTATCAGAAGCTGATGCAAAAAGAAAATGATATTCTGGCAGCCAACTCCAAGCTTTGGGAAAAAGTATTCCTGACAGCCAATAAGAACAATCCGATGATTGAAGATGGTACAAACTATGGAGATTTTCTCCTTAAGACAATTGACGGAGCGAAGGATCAATTTTCAAAAGACGAATTGAAAACATTGAAAGAAGGAGCCGAAGAAATCAAGAAGATCGAAGGAAGACTGACTGTTTTAGAACAGAAATATCCGGACTGCGGAACGAAACCAGGTTCTGGTGACAGCGTGGATGCAAGCGAAGCAGGTATGAGTACATCCGATAATAAAGATGATAAGAGCACAGAAAAAGGTACAGAAAAAAGTAGTGCGATAAGCTTCCCGGGCTTCAAGGGAAAAGATCTTGACGGCAATGCAGTAGACAGCAAGAAGCTTTTTGCGAAAAACAAAGTGACAGTCGTAAATTTCTGGTTCACTACATGCAACCCATGCGTCGGTGAGCTGAAAGATCTGCAGGCGCTCAATAAGAAGCTTCAGAAAAAAGGCGGCGAAGTGATCGGTGTCAACACCTTTACAATCGACGGCGACAAAGCAGCCATCAAAGAAGCGAAAGATATTTTATCAAAAAAGAAAATTACTTATAAAAATGTATGGTTTGCTACAAACAGTGAAGCTGGAAAATTTACTTCCGGACTCTTCTCTTACCCGACGACATACGTCGTTGACCAGAAAGGTAATATCGTAGGAGAACCGATTATAGGTGCCATCACAGCGAAGGATCAGGCAAAGAGACTGAATGAGCTCATTGAACAGGCAATCGAAAATGGAAAATAAGAATCAAGTCGAACGTAGGTGAGACTTAGCAGGTGGTCATGTCAGCAGTAGCTGACAGAAAATTGAAAAATGCAATGCGGGGCTGGTGTCCACATCACGATATACTGAATCGTGTTGGCGCCAGCCCTTTTTGCGTTCTGGGGAGATAAAGTATCTGTAATTGAAGAAAGTTGCGAAAATAGTCATAAGAAAAGCGAAAGAAAGTATCTGCATATGAAGGAAATAGCAAAAACAGTCATCGGAAAAGCGAAGGGAAGTATCTGTTTTTGCGAAAGTCATGAGAGTAGTCACTGAAAAAGCAAAGGAAAGTATCTGTTTTTGTGAAAGTCACGAAAGCAGTCACTGAAAGCGCGAAAGAAAGTATCTGAGTTTTGAGGAATTGACGAACGCACTTACACGAATCGCGACAGATAGTAACTGTTTTTTCGGGA